>SIAF01000241.1 GCA_009691905.1 Planctomycetaceae bacterium
GCCGTGCCGCGTTAGTTTGGGCAAACTGGTGTCAAAACGGGTGTCGCTACGATACCGTCGCTCTTGGAATAGAGTCAACTCACGCGATAAAACACGCTATATTTGAACCTGTGCGAAGTCGTACAACACCGTAGCGTGGGAACGATTGGATTACGAATGGCTTACCGCCGCTTCGCCACCAGACTCCGCAGCGTTCGCAAATTGATCGCATCGAGAGGCTCGTCCTCGTCCCCACCCTCTTTCGGAGTTTCCATGTACATCGGAATCTTCGCAAAGCGGCGGTCGTTGAGCAGGTGGCGGAACGGTTCCAGCCCCAGTTGCCCGCCGCCGATGCGGGCGTGCCGATCGACGCGGCTTCCCAGCCCTTTGACGCTGTCGTTGAGATGGAAGGCGCGAATGCGATCCACGCCGATCAGCCGGTCGAATTCGGTCATCGTCGCCTTGTAATCGGCGGCTTCGACGATCGGGTAGCCGGCGGCGAAAATATGGCACGTGTCGACGCAAACGCCGACGCGATCGACGTCGGCCACCCGTTCCAGAATCCAGGCGAGCTGCTCGAAGCGATGCCCGAGATTCGTCCCCTGCCCGGCGGTCGTTTCCAGCAGTGTTTGCGTGTGGAAACCTGATGTTCGTTTGTGGACGACGTCGAGCGCCGCAACGATGCGGGTCAACCCCGCCTCTTCGGATGAGCCGACGAAACTTCCCGGATGCATGACGACGCCGATCAGCCCCAGCGCCTCGGCACGTTCGAGTTCAACGACAAACGCTTCGAGCGACTTTTGCCACAGCTCGTCATTGGGACTGGCGAGGTTGATCAGGTAGCTGTCATGGGCCACCGGCTGCACGAGACCGGTACGCGCCAGCGATTCGCGAAACCGGGCGATGTCGTCGTCCGACAGCGGCTTGGCCCGCCACTGGTTGTTGTTCTTTGTGAAAAGCTGGACACAATCCATCCCGAATTCGGCGGCTGCCTCGACGGCCTTGTAGTAGCCACCGGCGATGGACATGTGTGCTCCCAGGATGGGCATCGCGATTCTTGCTCCGTTTGTTGAAGGGCAACTGCGGGCTTACACGGGAATGAACACAGCCGGGAGCCGCGTTCCCTGCGGCCATGGCGCCAGGGCACCTTCCGACGCCATTGTCATAGCGAATTGGGCAATCACGGACTACACTTGGAGTTGTTGATTTGTCAGCGCCAGCGGCGGGGATGCGATGGGGAATTGGATCATCGGTTCGGGGCTGTTGGCCGCCGCTGCCATCGTGCTGCTGGGGGCCAGGCCGCTTCGCGACTGGATGTGGCGGCGCGAGCTGGCGCAGGCGCGGCAAAGTTTCCGCCGTCAGCGGGAAGTTCTCGAAGCGAAGTTTTTCGACCTGGCTTCGAAGTCGGGCAAGCCTCGCGATTTGCGATGGCTCGATTGCGACTGGCTCGACGCGGTGACTTTCGCCCGCGACCGGCAAACCGGCCTGTTGACGGCGTTTGTCGCAGTCAACATCCGTTTTGAAGCGGTCGAGGGGGGCGACATGGAAGGTTTGGCGGCCGTCGGCAACATTCGTGACGCGGCAGCCGTGTTCCATTATCAGGGGGGCCACTGGGGAACCGGCGGTCGGACGCTGTTCAACATGAACCCCGCCGACGCGCTCGTCCGCCTGCAATCGCAATTCGAACCGCTGCCAACGTGATGCCGTGCGGCAACGAGAGCATTCCATCAGGCTGAATCGAATCATCCGGAACTCGACAGCGCGGCTATTGGAGGACGAAGAAAAAATTTGCACAGGAGAAAACAGAGGTAACAGAGATATGCTGTGGACATCGATTTCCAAAACGCCGTCTCTGTTTCCTCTGTTCTCTCCTGTTCAACTTCTTTTTGTTGCGGCCGAAGGCCGCGCTCGGTGTTCATGTTCAATGTGCTGTCAGCCTGGAAAGGCTGACCTACTTGAGGATTAACGATGCCGTATCTGAAGTGGATTGTTGTGATCGGGGCCGTTCTTGCTTTGCCGCTGGCCGCCGCGTGGCCGGTTTATCCGGGGGATGCGGTCGCCGAATCGCAACAACGACTGCTCGACGACATCAAATACCTGTCGTCCGACGAGTTGGAAGGTCGCGGAGTGGGGCTCAAAGGGCTTGATCTGGCGGCTGATTACATCCGCGACCAATTCGCCAAAGCGGGACTCAAGCTCGACGCGGCCAATGGCGGTCCCTACCAGCCGTTTACGATGCCGACCGGCGCCGTTCTGGGACCGATCAACACGCTCGAGATCGTCGGTCCCGCAGCGAAAAAGATCGAGCCCAAAATCAACGACGATTTCACGCCGCAGTCGTATGGCGGAGCCGGGGCGTTTTCAGGCGAGCTGGCGTTTTGCGGCTACGGCATCGATGCCGCCGATCAGAACTACAACGATTTTGCCGGTATTGAACTAAAAGGAAAAGTCGCCGTCATCATGCGGAAGGTGCCTGGGCAAGGGGCATCGGGTGGAAAATTCGCCGGCAAAGGTCGGGGCATTTCGACGCATGCCGAATTGCGGACGAAAATCAACAACGCCTTCGACAAAGGGGCGGCAGCGATTCTGTTCGTGAACGACCCGCACACGGGCCGGCAGGAACTGGAGAACGGTCGCAAGCAGGTCGCCAAACTGGCCGAAGGGGCAGCCGATGCCGCCATTGAGCTCGAAACGGCCGATCCAGCCGACGCTGAAAAATACAAAGCCTCGAAGGAAAAACTGACCACCGAGCTGGCCCGGTACAAAGCGGGCAAAGGGCATCTCGGGTCAGAGGAACCCGACACGCTGATGAAGTTCGGCTATGCCGGCAGCGAGGTGATTCGCAATTTGCCGATCGTGCACATCACCCGCGCCGTGGCCGATCAGTTCTTGAAGCCGGCACTGGGCAAGTCGCTGACCGAACTCGAAGCGGCCATCGATCAGGAGATGAAACCGCACAGCGCCCTTCTGCCCGGTTGGACGGCCGGCGGCGTTTTGACCATCGAGCGCACGCAAGCCGAGGTCAAGAATGTAATCGCGGTTCTGGAAGGGACCGGCCCGCTGGCGGACGAGACGATCGTCATCGGCGCCCATTACGATCACGTCGGCAAAGGGGGCGCGGGGTCGCTGCTGCCCGGTTCGACCGACGTTCATAACGGCGCCGACGACAATGCCTCGGGAACCGTCAGCCTGCTCGAACTGGCCCGCCGCCTGGCCGTGCGGAAAGATAAATTGCCGCGGCGCATCGTGTTCATCGCTTTCACCGGCGAAGAATCGGGCCTGATCGGCTCGGCCCGGTACACCCGCGAACCGGTCTTCCCGCTCGAAAAGACGATCGCCATGCTCAACATGGATATGGTGGGACGGCTGAAGGACGAGAAGCTGACGGTGTTCGGCACCGGCACCGCCCCGGTGTGGGAGGGGTTGCTGCACGCACTCGAAAAAGATTCGGGACTGCAAATGATTTTCAAACCCGAAGGATTCGGCCCCAGCGATCATTCGTCGTTTTACGCCAAGCAGATTCCGGTGCTGCACTTTTTCACCGGCACTCACAGCGACTACCACCGCCCTTCGGACGACTGGGACAAAATCAACGTGCCTGGGGCCGAACGCATCGTCGAATTGATCGAAAAGCTGATCGTCAAACTGGCTGAAGACCCCGAGCGGCCCAAGTATCTGGAAGTCAAAGGCAGCGCGCAAATCTCGGAGCGCGAGGGGGCGCGCCCCTACTTCGGCAGCATCCCCGATTTCGGCGTCGAGTTGCCGGGCTACGCGCTGTCGGGGGTCGCAGCGGGCAGCCCGGCCGACAAAGCGGGTCTCAAGGCGGGTGATCGCATCGTCCAGCTCGGAATGGTCAAAGTCGAGAACCTCGAAGACTTCGACCTGGCACTGCGGCGATTTTCTCCGGGCGACACGGTCGAAGTCACGGTGGTGCGCGGCCAGGAAAAGGTGACGGTCAAGGTGACACTCGATAAGCCGCGCGGCTGATCGCAGCCGCGGGCAACGGGTCCAGGCCGCGTTGAATGCCAATCGCGAAAACGAAAAACCCCGGCGCGCCGGGGACGCCCCCCGCTCGCCGTGGCTACGAGAGCGCACGCAAGGCAATCACGAGCTGATCGTCTTCGTCGGGGGCCACGCTCCGCAGGTCGAGTAGGACTTCGTCGCGATCAATGCGGGCGAACACGCGGGGGGCGCCCAGTCGCAGCCGGCGGGCCAGGCTGTCGGCGGTCAGTTGTGCGTGAGTGATTCGCAACACGGCCGTGGGTAGACTGACGCCCGGCAGTGACCCGCCGCCGACGGGGGCCATGTCCTGCGCGACCGTGATCGTCAACGAACCCGGCGCGCACCCCGGCGACCGGGGGGCGTCCCCGGCGCGCCGGGGTTTCTCGTTTTCGCGACTGGCATATCCGCAACTGGCATTTTCGCGACTGGCATTCAAAACCGCCTTTGCCCGCCCCAGCAAGCTTTCAACCGACGCCCCCAGCCGCATCAACACCGGGATATCGGCTTTGGCGGTGCCGCGCGAGTACGATTCGAGCGTGGCGCCCAGGGCCGCCAGAGTCAGTTTGTCAACGCGGACGGCACGCGCCAGCGGATGTGCGGCAAGACGCTCGATCAATTTGGCCGTACCCAGCAAGATTCCCGATTGCGGCCCCCCCAGCAGCTTGTCGCCGCTTCCCAACGCCAGATCGGCGCCAGCGGCGAGACTCTCGCCGAACGTCGGTTCGTGCGGCAGGCCGAAGTCGGCGGTATCGACCAGACACCCGCTCCCCAGATCGTCGAGACACAACAGTCCGTGGCGGTGGGCCAGTTGCGACAGTTCGTCGGTCTCGGGCGTTTCAGAGAATCCGACCACGCGGTAGTTCGAAGGATGGACCCGCAAAATCGCCGCGGTGTTGTGGCCGATGGCCCGTTCGTAATCGGCAAGGCGCGTGCGATTGGTGGTGCCGACCTCATGCAGAATCGCGCCGCTGTGAGCGAAGATCTCGGGCAATCGAAACGACCCGCCGATCTCGATCAACTGGCCGCGGGAAAGAATCACCTCGCGTCCACGGCACAGCGCGTCGAGCATCAGCAGCGTGGCCGCGGCATTGTTATTGACGACCAGGGCGGCCTCGGCCCCCGTCAGTCGCTGCCAGACGCTTTGCAACTGGTAGCCACGCGAACGGCGTTCGCCGTCGGCGAGATCGACCTCAAGATTGCAGGCCGCGGCGGCTTCGCCGAGGGCCCGTTGTGCGGCAGCGCTCAACGGGGCGCGGCCCAGGCTGGTGTGCAGCACCACGCCGGTGGCGTTGATCACCTTGCCCAGTCGCCGGTCGGTCTCGTCTTGCGCGCGAGTGTGAACCGTCTCGATGATGCGGTTCGCGAGCGCCTCGCGGCCGGCGGCTCCCTTCCAAACGCCCGACGTCACCTGTTCGCGAACTGCCGCGACGGCGTCGCGAACCCAGCTCTTGATGGTGTCGCGACCGCGCTCGTCGATCAATGCCGCCAACCGCGGTGCAGTGAGCAGCTCGCCCACCGGCGGCAAGTCGCAAATCTCAGGGCGCGGCGTGTGCGTCACTTCCACGACTCCGGCAGGTCGGGTTTCGTGTCGCGAAGGATTTCGAGAATCGCCCGGCGTTCTCGCGCCGGCAACCGGTCGTACGGCTCGGCAGGGGCCGCGGCCGAGAGAACTTTCCACAGCCGAGCGTAGACCCGCGTCCTTGCCGCCGCAGGCAGCGCGTCGAACGCCGGCGAGTCGATCAAGTAACTGCAGCGGAAGGCAAACAGACGCCGTTCGAGATCGAACTGCCTGAGCGAACGCCCCTGCCGGTCGCGCGGTCCCTGCCGCGAGAACCAGCTTTCGAATGCCGACCCCCCCAGGACGGGGCTTTCCAGCGGGGCCTCGTCGACGAACAGCAGGTAGCGGACGAGTCGCTCTTCGGTTTCGGTCACTGTCTGCGGCGGGTTTCCGGCGACGGTCCCAGCCGCCGCGACGGGCCGGCGTTCGAGGCGTTCTTCGTAGTTGACGCGCGTCAGCAGGTTCTGCAAGTGCAACTGGTGTTCGAGCACCAGCAGGGCGACCACGTCGCTGTGCAGCACGGGATATTTCGCGGCGCCCAGGCGTTGCCGCAGGTCGACCGTACGGCCCGGCCCGTCCGGATTGCGTTCGTGTTCGAGCAAGTCGAGGGCGGTCGCCAGATTTCCCTGGTGCGGCAGCGAACCGAAGTCGCCGGTGACGTACCAGCCCCCCCAGCGCTCGGCTGTCGGCGTGTCGTGCGTGATGCGCGAGTAACCGCGCGTGGGGTTCCCCTGCGGGTCGGTCAGAAACGAGCGAACCAGATGTCCCGGCACTCCCTGGGCATTGGCCGAGGCGTGGCACAACAGGCAACTCTCTTCGCGAACGATGCGCGGCGCCCCTTCCGACTGCTGACGGAGGGTGTAAAACATCGCCCCTTTCTGCCGATCGACGGCCGACAACTCAATTGCCGGCGCACCGGGGACCCAGCCGACGTAGACTTCGTCATTGAAGTACAGCGCCCGCGGGTTCTCAGGAGAAATCAGCCTTGCGTTGACCGAATTTTTGGCGAACACGAGCGTCTGCGAAACGACGGGGACATCGAGCGCTTCGAGCAGAGACTGCAAATAACCTTGCCCCTCGCGAAATTCCAGACGCACTTCGTGCTTTTCGAGGCGCGCTTGCAGACGGGCGATGGCGTCGTTGGTTTCCGGACCGAAATAATCGATCGGCTGCTGACGGTAGGGTAGTTTTCCCTCGTCAGGGGTTTGTGCCCGCGCCGGCGAGACCGCGGCCAGCCCCGCCGCGACGGCGTAGAACAGCAATTGCCAACGGAAAAATGCCAATTGTAATTTCATGGCAAAGCGACAGTGGTCGAGCGCCCGGCTGCGAGGTTGAATTGAAGATCGGCGAACGTGCATAAGTTATGCCCGTTACAACAACTCGCATCCGGCTTGAGGGCATTGTAAGCTGAAAGCGGCATCTTCGTCACGGAACCGTACCGTATGGTCAAGCGCTCGTCGTTCACCTGGCCGATCGTCCTGGCAGTCGTGCTGCTGGCGCTGATCGTTGCGCTGCTGGTGATCTGGATCATCGCCCAGGCGGCCGAGCAACGCTGGGCGCTGCTGACGGTCGGGACGATTTTTATCGCGCTGATTCTGATCGGGGTCGTGGCCTACCTGATCTGGACGATTAAAGAGATCCGCCTCAATCGGCGGCAAGCCAACTTCATCGACAGCGTCACGCACGAGCTGAAGTCGCCGATCGCCTCGATTAAACTCTGTCTGCAGACGCTCGATATGCGCAACGTGACGCTCGACCAGCAGCGGGAATTTCACAAGTTCATTCTGGAAGACATCCAGCGACTCGACTCGCTGATCGATCATCTATTGGCCGTGGCGCGGCTCGACAACGTCGAACTTCCCGAGCAGTTCGTCGACGTGCCGCTCGACACGCTGCTGCAATCGTGCGTCGGCGAGATCGTGCGGCGCTATCGCCTGGCGCCCGAGCAGGTGCAATTGCGGGTCGTCCCCTGCGTCGTTCGCGGCCGGGTCCGCGATCTCGAGATGATCTTCATCAACCTGCTCGACAATGCCGTCAAGCACGGCGATACCGACCCGCGCATCGTCGTCGAGGCCGACCTGCAGCGGCCCGACCGCGTCGTGACGCGCATTTCCGATAACGGCCGCGGAATTCGATTCGAGTTCCGCCGCAAGATTTTTCAGCGGTTCTTTCGCGGCGGGTCAGAGCTGGAGCGGACAACCAAGGGGACCGGGCTGGGGCTGTACATCGTCAAGACACTGGTCGCGCAGATGAAGGGGCGCATTCACGTCCACGGTCGCGGCCCGCTGCCGGGGGCGACCTTCGAGGTCGAGCTGCCCGGTCATGCGCAGCCGCCGGCATCGGGCACTGTCGAGCCGGCGGCGCCCGAGCCTGTGCGGGTCGGCGATTCGTCGACGGTGTCGGCGGTCGTCGCCGAGGTGCCGGTCGATGTTGACAGTTCGGGGCACCGCTGACGTCGAGTCACCCAGGTCGGTGAATCGGTTAATTCGTATGAAATCCCGCATTCTGATCGTTGAAGACGAACGGCACATCGGCGTGCTGATCAAATTCAACTGCGAAGCCGAAGGGTACGAGGCGACACTCGTCGAAGACGGTCCGTCGGCACTGGAGCTGTTCGAACATCAGCCCGAGCCGTTCGATCTGGTGATTCTCGATTTGATGCTTCCGCAGATGAGCGGGTATGCCGTCCTCGAAAAACTGCGATCGAACGCGATCTATGTGCCGGTTTTGATTCTCACGGCACGCACACTGTCGGAAGATCGCATTCGCGGCTTCGATGTGGGGGCCGACCAGTACATGACCAAACCGTTCGAGCTGCCTGAATTGCTGGCACGAGTTCGCAGCCTGATCGCGCGGCACGCGCAGGTCAAGGGCTCAGGACGGCCGACGCTCGCCAGAACTCTGGATGAGGCGTATGCGTTCGGCGACGCCACCGTCAATTTTGCGCGCCACGAAGTCTCGGTGCGCGGCGAGCCGCGCTCGCTCACGTCCCTCGAAATCAAGCTGCTCAAGTACCTGGTCGACAACGAGGGGGTCGTGCTGACTCGCAATCAACTGCTCGATAACGTGTGGGGTGTCGACTCGTCGCCGACGACGCGGACGGTCGACAATTTCATCGCGCGGCTCAGGCAGCATTTCGAAACCGATCCGGCCAACCCGCGTCATTTTTTGTCAGTTCGCGGCGTGGGGTATCGATTCGTCGAAAAGCCGGTAAGCCACACCGAGGCCGATGTCGATGCAGCCGACGGCGATTCGGCGACGACGATGTAAAACAGGACAACCACGGATGACCAAATGACACGGATAAACCATGATATTGAGGCTGAGGTTTGATCGCGGATATGACGCACCCTTCGATTTTTTTATCTGTGTCATCCGTGCAATCCGTGGTTTCGTGGTTTCCTTTTTGGTTGCAGCCAAAAGCCGTGCCAGTTCTCCGGCACTCTGATAAAATGAGTGGTTTAGGGGGTTTCATCCGAGCCAGCGATTGACTGAGAAGGGGGTGATGGGGGGCTACGAATAAGGCGGATTCCGATTGTGGTAACAAATCGTTCTGCGATATCATCTAAGCCGATACGTAATAGAATTGCCCGGCCTGAAATCCCCACCGATTCCCCCCGGTTCCCCGTTACGAAAGATTCGCGTTCATGCCTCGACTGCGTCAGCGAACCATGCGTAACCTGTTTATGCCAATGTGGTTACTGGCGTCGGTCGCAATCTGTTCGTCGGCACTTGGACAGGAACGGGGCTTCCGCGACGCCTTCGGAATCAAAGGGGGGGGGACTGCGGCGAGGAAGCAGCCGGCGGATTTGAAGTTCGAGCTGGTGCGGGGTGAACAGCCCGGCGAGGCGATTTTTCAAATTACGGCGATCGTCGGCGAGGGGCGGTGGATTTACTCGATGGGGGACAACGGCGGTCCGGAGACGATCGTCGAAGTGAAATCGTCCCCCGGGATCAAAGCGCTGGAAGTGTCGTTTGTCGCCGACCACGATCCGAAGGTCATGGACGATCCCGACCTCAAGCACCGCGTCGAAAAGTTCTTCGGCAAGGTGGTCTGGACGCAGCGGTACCGCATTCTGCCGGGTACCGACCCGGCCGATGTGCGGATCACAGGCCGCATGCTTTACCAGGTTTGTGACGAGTCCGCTTGCCGCAGTGCAAAGCAGCCGTTCGATGTCCAACTTGCCGCAGTCGAAGAACTTGCCGGCCCGGTCGAAGAGGAGGATGAGAACGACACCGTCTCCAGCCCGGGCGGACCAGTCACCGCACCGCCGCGAGCGATGGCGTTCCCGGGAATTGGCGGCGAAGAAGCCAGGCCGCTGCCGAAAATCGAAACCCGACTGAATCGAGTCGAAGGCTCAGATGACGTCGTTCTGGAAATCCGGTTTGCGATTCCCGCAGAACACTATATCTATTCAATGGCCAAGAGCGGCGGCCGCGAGACAGTCGTCAAGCTCGATTTGGTGACCGGCCTGGAACCGGTCGACGACAAGTTCACCGCCGACCGTGCGCCACACCTTGTCGACGACGAACCGTCATTCGAAGAGAGCAATAAGACACCAAAACAACTGGAAGAGTTTTTCGACCAGGTCACCTGGACGCGCCGCTTTCGCGTGACATCGCCTGTTTCGTTCGACTCGGCGTCAGTTGCCGGGGTCATCAACTATCAGATCTGCGGAAATGGCGTATGCCGCACGCTGGCACACAATTTCGTCGCCACGCCCGAGGGTGATGCCACGCCGCTTCCCATGGCCGCGCGGGGAGTCGGTTTGCCGAAGGGGGCCGGGGGGCCGGCCGCAGCCTCGGCGGTCGTCGGCGGGCTCGACAAATCGGGCGGGCTGCTGTGGTACATGCTCCGCGCGATCGGGTTCGGGTTTGGCGCGTTGCTGACGCCCTGCGCGTTCCCGATGGTGCCGATTACCGTCAGCTTCTTCCATAAGCAGTCTGAGAAAGCGCATCACAAGCCAGTAACGATGGCCGCGGTGTATTGCGGCGGGATCATTGCGACGTTCACGATTCTGGGAATTGTGTTGAGCGCGATTTTCGGCCCCGCATTTCTGAATCAGGTCGCAAACAACCCCTGGTTCAACCTGGGCCTCGCGTTGCTGTTGGTATTTTTTGCGCTCAACCTGCTGGGGATGTTCGAAATCCGCATTCCCTCGTGGCTGCTGACCTACACGGCGACGCAGGAAGGACGCGGGGGCATGATCGGCGTCCTGTTCATGGCGCTGACCTTCACGCTCACGTCGTTCACATGCACGTTCGCCTTCGTGGGCACAGTGCTGATCGATGCGGCCAACGGCGGTCGGCTCTGGCCCGCTGCGGGTCTGCTCGCCTTCTCAGCGGCATTTGCGCTTCCCTTTTTCTTCCTCGCGCTGTTTCCCAGCTTCCTGCAAAGACTCCCCAAAAGTGGCGGCTGGATGAATGCCGTCAAGGTGATTATGGGTTTGTTGGAAATGGGGGCGGCGTTCAAGTTTTTCAGTGTCGCCGATCTGAGCTGGCATCCGGTTGCCTGGGTGTTCGACTACGAACTGGTCATGTCGGCGTGGATGATCATT
>SIAF01000242.1 GCA_009691905.1 Planctomycetaceae bacterium
GTCGCGGTCTTGAGCCGCACATGGACCGCAGTTCGGGATGCAATGTTCGCCTCTCAGATTCCAACGCTACCCCGAACTCACGGGCCGATTCGTAGTCGTCCAATTGCAAATGCCGCATAAAAATGTGGGATTGAATGGATCGCACCCCTTCTTCCGGTCGCCGCCGACGGCTGCGAAGCCCAAGTCGATCAACACGCGATACCGAGACCGCGGTTGTTCGGTGATCGCGTTGGCATCGGTGTTATAGTAGAAGTAGTCCATACATTTGACCGACGAAAGGCCCCCTTTACCGTCGAACGACCGATCTGCCAGCGGGGAAACTGACTACCAGCCGAGATCAGGCCGTATGATCACTTGCCCGAACCAAAGATGGGTTGCCATCTCGAGTTCGCCATCCGGCCTACAGTCTCGGTCGTAGTTG
Organism: Planctomycetaceae bacterium; assembly: GCA_009691905.1. Classification (GTDB taxonomy): domain Bacteria; phylum Planctomycetota; class Planctomycetia; order Planctomycetales; family Planctomycetaceae; genus SIAF01. The sequence goes on from SIAF01000242.1 coordinate 422, forward strand.
AACTCGGCACCACTTCCATCTTCTGCAATCATCTCCGCATCTTCCTCCGGCACGAGTTCGATAACGGATGACACGAATGCGAACCCAAGCGGCGTCAGCAGGTGAGAAACAAGGTCGATATATGCAATCGGCATCAATCTCACTCGCTTCGGCCATCGACCGTGTCGTGAGCGAAACCCGTCAATTGCGCTGCAGACGCGCATCCAGTTCTTGTCGTCCCCATTGGGCATACAAAGTCTCCGCCGGGTAATTACGGATAGGCAAAACCGACTTCCATCTATCGCAACATGTGTTTACGTCCGTTTTCGGCTGCGGTACTCCGCGAGAGCTTCGGCTGACATTGCGTCGAATTTACCGGACGCCGCGTCAGCCTCGATCTGAGTTTCTCACGCGGCCGCATCGAACTCTGCAAACCAGCGACGGAACTTCGCCAGATCCTCAGGCGACAGGCTCTGGACCGCTTTTTCAATGGATTCAACGGGGCTCATGAATGGATTCGTCATTGAGAGCACAAAGACACAAGCACGCCGCCGGTTGGGCCATCGTCACCGATCACAGGGCGGCGAGGACTGATGCTCAACCGTCAAACCGCCCGACTTGACCACTCCGGAGTTTCGCTTTGCTCGTTGCGTCGGTTCGGCGATGACACGACCGGACGCCAAGGCTCGCTGTCGGGCTTCTTCGACGTACCGATGGACATCGCCTCCAACATCGGCCAGCAGCTCTTGCCTCGCTGCGTGCAATTCGTCTAGGATCGGACTAGACATCGTCGGGCGATTAACTCCCGGAAACCGAAGTTGCGGGCCTGGTCTGCTGTAGTGCCTCGTTCGACGAATCGGCTTTCCCGGCGAGTTCCGACCTGTGTTGGTACAGGACCGCCAGAAGTTGCTCGTCGTCGATGTTCCACAGGGTTCGACCTGTTTGATCCTCGCCAAGAAACCCCAGGTGGGCGAGCAACTGGCCGAGCCGGACATCCGGAGATAGCTCGCACAATTCGGCCAGCAGGGTTAATGCCTCTCGCTGAGTTACAGGGATCATGTGAGGAAATCTCCAATCTTGGGTTCCGGCCCGTACGCCCGGCGCAATCGACCAATTACTTCGACTCGGACAGAGGCACCCGGCGCAAGTTTTGCTATCCGCGTTGCCCGTGTCACCCCATTATATACAACTAACACCCCGTCCGTACCCTCGTACACAATCAACGGAGGCATTCCGATGGTCAACGCCCCGAATCGGGCTATCTGCCGCTGAAGCTTCAGCGGGTCGGAACCACTGCGGCGCGATGACGGAACCCGCAACTCGCGGGGATCAACATCGCGGAAATCGCGCGGCATATTAGGCCGGACCAGGAGGAGTTGTTGGATTCATGGTTGACTCCGAGCGACTCCAGTGGCGTAAGGTAATAATGCACGGGCTGCTGCGTCAAAACAGCCCCGTCACAGGGTTGCCGCTCGAAATCCGTACCGGCCTCCCATTGGGTGCGATAACCGGTGTTTCGGGTGAGAAGCCGAACGCGTGCAAGATCGTGGCGGCAAAGTCGTCGGGGCTGACGGGCGAATCTTTCACGTAGGCCCCCTGTTTGTCGCTGGCTCCGTAGACCTGCCCGCCGCGCACGCCGCCGCCGGCCAGCAACTGCGTGTAGCAATGCGCCCAGTGATCGCGGCCGTTGGTGGCGTTGATTTTCGGCGTGCGGCCGAACTCGCCGGCGACGACGACCAGCGTTTCGTCGAGCAGGTCCCGCTCGTCCATGTCGGCCAGCAATGCCGAGTAGCTGCGATCGAACGAAGGGGTGCAGTACTGATGCGTCAACTGCTGCACGCCGGTCATCTGGCCGTCGATCCCGCACACGTCGTTGGGGACGCCGTGATTGTCCCACAGGTTGAACTGGCAGCCCTTGGCGTCGAAAAACGTCCAAAAGACGTTGACCGTTCGGACACCCGCTTCAATCAACCGCCGGGCCATCAGAAAACTCTGACCATATTCGTTGCGCCCGTAACGATCGCGGACCCGGTCAGGCTCGAGGTTCAGATCGAAGGCCCGATGGGCGGCGCTGGTGGAGACGAGGCTCAGTGCGTCGTCATACGAACTTTGCAGCCGCGTCACGGCCGGCGCCGATGCCAGGTGATTTCCGCGGATCGTCTCCGCCAGATTGAGCCGCGTGCGCAGCCGCAGTTCATTGACCCCTTCGGGTAACGCGACGGCGTCGAGCTTCAGCGGTGCGTCGCTCAGCGAGCCTTTGGTTTCCTTGTTGAACGCCAGCGGATCGTAAGCCGGGCCGAGAAAGCCGGCGGTCTGTCCCTTGTGGGGCGGAGACAACGTGGTGAACGGTCGCGGCAGCACGACCCAGGCCGGCACAGTGCCGCGCGCCCCGCACAATCGATGCAGAATCGCCCCGATCGCCGGATGATCGTCGCGCGCGACGTAAAATTCAGCACGGCGTTCGGGAAACTGCCCCAGCAGTGTTCGGGCGATCGCGCCATTATGATCGTTGTCGGCGTGAGTCATCGAGCGGATCAGCGCCAGCTTGTCGGCGTGCCGGGCGACTTCGGGGATCAGCGAGCCGAATCGCAGGCCGGGAACTGTCGTTTCGATCGAATCGAAAACCGAGCGGATGCCCGCAGGAGCCTCGGGCTTCAGGTCCCACAAGTCGGGTTGAGACGGTCCGCCGCACAGGAAAATATAGATGCAGTTTTTCGCGGTCGGCCGGTGCGAGAGAGCCGATGACTCACTACCAGCGACTCCGGTCGCGAAACGCGGCAGGCTGAACCCCAGGCCGGCGCACGCCGCCATTCGGATCGCTTGCCGGCGCGTCAACGATTGCGAAGGGTACGCCGCGGGAAAGAGGTTCAGCATTGGCCAAAAACCTGTCACGCTTGTTGACGAGGTCAGGAAGCATGAATTCTAGCGCGGCTCGGAGGGCCGTGCAATTGGCATTCGTTCGAATTTTGCGTGGACGTTGTTTGTTTCTCCTTCGCATCGTCCGTGCGGTCGCTATAATCGGAGCGATGCGAGGGTGCCTCCGTGGAGTTTGTTCCGGAGTGGCAAGTCCCAACCGATGCGCCAGACGAGAATCGTGCCCGGATGGAGTCTGCACAGAAACCTGACGGACAGTCGGCACAAGGCACCAAGACGAAGCCCGCTGGCGAACACATCGTCGGCTTCATCGACTTGGGAACGAATTCGATCCGCCTGCTGCTTGTGCGGATTCACGCGAATCATTCGTTCACCGTCCTCAGCGAGCAAAAGGAAACAGTTCGCCTGGGCGAGGGCGAGTTTCGCCGGAACTTGCTGCAACCCGAGGCGATGCGGCGGGCGGGACTGGTGTGCGCGAAGTTTGCCGAAATCGCCCGTTCGCGTGGTGCCGACCAGGTGATTTGCGTCGCGACATCGGCCACGCGCGAAGCCGAAAACCGCAGCGCGTTCGTCAGGCATCTGAAACGCGTGGCACACGTCGACCTGCGGGTGATCTCGGGTAAAGAAGAAGCCCGCCTGATCTATCTGGGAGTCGCCAGCGGGGCCAACATCGGCGGCAAGCAGACGTTGTTTATCGACATCGGCGGCGGCAGCACCGAAGTCATCGTTGGCGATCAGCAGCAGTACCGATTTCTCGACTCGCTCAAACTCGGCGCGATTCGATTGACGGGCATGTTCTTTCGAACGGAGGACACCGGCCCCGTCACGTCGGCAAAATACGCACGGATTCAGCGGTATGTCCGCACGCGATCGGTCCGGACGCTGCAGCGGATCAGGCAATATTCGATCGAACAGGCGATCGGCAGTTCGGGAACGGTCATGAACCTGGCCGAAATCGCCGTCCGTCTGGCTCACAAGCGCAATCTGGTCAAGGGCGACGTCGTGACGCGTGAACAGGTTCGCGCGGTCATCGACCTGTTGTGCTCGCTGCCGCTCGAAGGCCGGCGGGAAGTGCCGGGCATCAACCCCGACCGGGCCGACATTATCATTGCCGGCGCGGCGATTCTCGAAACGCTGATGGACGAATTGTCGCTGTCGGAGATCGGCGTCAGCGAACGGGGGTTGCGCGAAGGACTGCCGATCGACTATCTGTCGCGGACCGACGATGCCCACCTGTTCGATCAATCGTCGTTTCGCGAGCGGAGCGTGCTCGAACTGGGGCGCCGCTGCGGATTCGACGAGCCGCACGCCCGCAATGTGGTGCGGCTGGCTTGGGAACTGTTCGACTCGGCCAAAGAGCTGGGCCTGCATCACTTCGGTGAATGGGAGCGGGAACTGCTCGAGCACGCCTGCCTGCTGCACGACGTGGGATCGTTCGTGTCGTATACAAACCATCGAGCGCACTCGTATTACTTTATTCGCAACGCCGACTTGCTGGGCTTCGACCAGACCGAAATCGCGCTGATCGCCAATGTGGCGCTGTTTCACCATAAGGCTTTTCCGCGAGTCAAGCACCCCGAATTCGCCGAGCTCGACAAAAACTCCCGCGCGATCGTTCGCGTGCTGTGCTCATTCCTGCGGATTGCCGAGAGCCTCGATCGCAGCCACCTGGGGGCGGTGGCGCACGCGGCCCTGCGCGGTTCTGACAAGAAATCGGTCGTGCTCGAAATGACCCCCGTGAAGGATTGCCACCTCGAACTGTGGGAAGTTCGCACTCACGAAAAGGCCTTCGAGAAAGTATTCGGCCGCCAGCTCGAAATCAAGACGCTCGCCGTGGCGCCCGCGGCCGCGGTCAGTTGATTCCAGACCACTACGACACTTCGACGGGCCGCGACGACAACCGCATAGCCATCAGTCGGGTCAGGAACAGATATCCGGGGAAGAAATTGGGTTGCGACACGCTTTCCTTGACGACCGGTTTTTTCTGGCCGCCAATCCAAAGCTGAAATGCGCGGTGGCTGGCGTCGACGCCGGTGATCTGATCGTAGCGCAACACGACTGGCGGCTTGCGCCCCAGAAATCCCGATGCGCGATGCTCGAGCCCCTCGGCCAGGAATTTCAAACCGTCGGTCCACGCGACCGCTTTGCCGCGAGAGAATTCGACTGACATCCGCGCGGCGATCACGCGACTGACGTGGTCGCGCAGGTGATCGAGTTCTTCATCGGCATTGCGCAGCGTCTTGGCGTAGGTCAGCGTACTTGGCTTGCCGTCGACATGCGTCGCGAATGTCAGCGTAAATGTGGTTCCCGAATACACCCCCTTCACATACTGCGGTACGGCATTGTAGGCGAACGAATCGACGTCGGCATATTTCAGGCGTCGTTCGCGCCACAACCCCCGCATGCAGACCCCGTGCTCGTGGCATCGCAGATGCGCGCACAGGCTCAGGGGAATCATCGTCATCAACAGCAGCATGAACGACAGCACCGCGCCGATCGCGGCCGGTTCGAGGCGTTGACGCGCCAACGCCGTAATGACCGCCGCCACCAGACAGACGACCGCGGCGGCCGGCAGGAGCATCACAAAGGCCTTCGTCCAGCGGCCGGGCTTGCGCTCGAACAACACCCGACCCAGCCGTCCATCGGTCGGACGATCTCCGCCGGCCGAGGGCGAGCGTTCGGTCGGCGCGGCCACGCGCTCGCGCAACAGCGTCAATAGAACGTGGGCGTTCGCCGACCGCATCGGGATGCGCAGGGCCGGCTCGTCCTGATTGTGTTTCCAGACGCACAGGTCGTTGTCGAAGACGTCGACCGCTGCCAGTTCGTCGACGCGCACTGTCTCGGTTCGGCGGTGGTGCGTGGCGACGAGTTCATTGCCGTAGAGCGACCAGCCTTCGCCTTCGAAGGCCTGCTCGGCGGTGAGTGCCGTAACGGCCCGGTCATACAGATGCCCGAGAATGCGCTCGATGAGCAATTCCAAGGGGTCGACCACCCCCAGCCCAATCCGATTGACCATCTTCAAACGCTCGGGACCGGCATCCCCCTCGACCCACAGGTCGAAAGTGCGGGTCGTTGAACGCAGTTCGCCACTGCTGTAGTTTGACTTCGTCGACAAAGCGGCACAGATCACCTGTTCGTCGGTAAACTCGCGATCGCCGCGGCGGTTCTGGACGAGAAACCCGTCGGGAGTGATTCGCACCGACGCCTTGCGGGCGGCAATCGACGTTGCCGAAAGGGCGGTTGCGACGGCACACGCGGCACCGCCGATCAGGGTCGGCAGGGCCAGTTCGTGTTGCACGAGAAACAACATCCCACCGCCCAGGCACAGGCAGACCGTCAGCACAACGAGTGACAGAAACCACCACTCGCGATAACTGCTGCCGACGTCAAGCGCGCGGTCCATCATCGCATTTTCGCAATCGAACACTGAACGATCAAGCGGGGCCGATTTCCTCCCGGCCGCTGTGACGGGTCGTCGGCAGGACCTGACCTTGTTTATTAGGAACGCGGGCCAAGGTCCAGAGGATCACTCAGCCGCCGGGTGACCGGCAGCGGAAGCCTTCCAGAATTCGAAGTAATCCGCGAAACCTCAGGAATCGACTGGCAGCCGCAGAAATCGACCCCGCCACCCTGCGCGAGCTTGTCGACAGGCACCCCCGGTCGGCATGCGATCACGTTAACACACCCTGCACCACTTCGCCGCTGACGTCGGTCAGGCGAAAGTCGCGGCCGGCGAAGCGGTAGGTCAGGCGCTCGTGATCGAGTCCCAGCAGGTGCAGAATCGTGGCGTGCAGGTCGTGGACGTGTACGCGGTTTTCGATCGCGTCCCAGCCGAACTCGTCCGTCGCGCCGTACGCCATCCCGCCGCGCGTGCCGCCGCCGGCCAGCCACATCGTGAAGCCGAACGGATGATGGTCGCGGCCGTCAGTCTTTCCTTCGCACGCAGGGGTGCGGCCGAATTCGCCTCCCCAAATCACCAGCGTGTCGTCCAACAGTCCGCGGGCTTTGAGGTCGGATAGCAGCCCGGCGATGGGCCGGTCGGTAGCGAGGGCGTTCTTCTCGTGCCCGGCCTTGAGTCCGCTGTGCTGGTCCCAGGGCTGAAAGCCCCCCGTCGTGTGGTACAACTGCACAAACCGCACGCCGCGCTCGATCAGTCGCCGCGCCAAGAGGCACTGTCGGCCGAACGCCTCTGTCGCCGGCTGATCGACGCCGTACATCGCCGCCGTCGCGGCCGTTTCGCCCGCCAGATCGAACGCCTCGGGGGCCGCCGTCTGCATCCGAAAGGCCAGCTCGAACGACTCGATGCGGGCATTGAGCCGATCGTCGTCGGCTCGCGGCTCGCGGTGCAGTTCGTTGAGACGAGCCAGCGCATCGAGTTCGCGCCGCTGACGCTCGCGAGTCACCTGCAGGCTGCTTAAATTGCGTAGCGGCTGCGCGAGGTTCGAGACGAATGTTCCCTGGTAAGTCGCCGGCAGGAAGCTCGCTCCGTATTGCCGCGCCCCCTCAATGATCGGGCCAGGCCCGATGGCGACGAAACCGGGCAGGTTCTGGTTTTCGGTTCCCAGCCCGTAGGTGACCCACGCCCCCAGGCTCGGCCGCGAGAAGACCCGCTCGCCAGTGTTCATCAGCAGGCACCCGCCGGGATGATTCGGGTCGTCGGTGACCATCGAGCGCACGACGCACAGGTCGTCGATGCGCGTCGCCGTGTGCGGGAACAACTCGCTGACCTCGAGACCCGACTGGCCGTACTTCTGAAACTTCCAGGGTGAGCCCAGCAGTTGCCGCTGCTGACCCAGGTAGAGTTTCGGCGACGGCTTGCCGTCGTCCTGCGTGAGCCGCGGCTTGGGGTCGAACGTGTCGACCTGCGACGGTCCGCCCGGCATGAACAAGAAGATGACCCGTTTGGCTCTCGCGACGAAATGCGGTGCCTTGGCCGCCAGCGGATACTCGGCCGGCGCCGAATCTGCGGCCATGCCGGGCCGCGCTTCATCCGCCAGCAACGCGGCCAGCGCCAGCGCGCCGAAACCGCCGCCGGTGCGGCGCAACAGTTCCCGACGATTGATGTCAGTCGACATAGACGAACTCGTTCGTACAGAGGATGACGCGACAATAGCGAGTCCAGCCCTCGCCTGCCGCCGAGTCGGCGCCCTTTTCCGAATCGGCAACAAGCTTCAGGCCGATTTCGATCTCGGCCGCCGTCGGCGGTCGGCCGAACGCGATATCGTACAAGCCCCGAATGCGATCGTCGTCGCGAACGGAGTCGACTTCACGGGCGACGCGCGCCGCCAGTCCCGCCGAAACCTCGTCGAGCAACGCATCGTTGAGCAGATACAGCGCCTGCGGAGCGACGATCGACTGATTCCGTCGCTCGATGATCCCCCCGCCGTCGGGTCCGTCGAACAGCGAATTGAAGTCGGCCGTTTTGCTGCCGGTGCGGACCGACATCAAATACAGCGTGCGACGCGGGACGGCGGCTTCGAGAAACCCCGGCCCTCCCGGTGTGGGGTCGAGTCGGCCCGAGACCGCCAGCAGCGAATCGCGAATCGCCTCGGCTTCGAGCCGGCGGCGCGGCATTCTCGCCAGCCGGCGATTCTCGGGGTCGGCGGCGAGCGCGGCCGGCGTCGAATTCGTACTTTGCTGATAGACGCTCGAGAGCACAATCAGCCGGTGCATCGCTTTGACCGACCAGCCCGACGCGATAAAACGCTGCGCGAGGTAATCGAGCAGTTCGGGATGACTGGGAAGTTCGCCGCGGACCCCGAAATTGGTCGACGTCCGCACCAGTCCCTCGCCGAAATGATGCTGCCAGATGCGATTGACCATGACCCGTGCCGTGAGCGGGTGATCGGCTCGCGTCAGCCAACGGACCAGTTCACGTCGGCCGCTCCCTTCCTGAATCGGCGGCTGGTCGGCGCCGGCCAAAGCGTGGGGAAAGCCGCGCGGCACCGTTCGGCCAGGGTTCGCCGGGTTGCCGCGAATGTAAACCTGAGCGTCGTTGAAGCCTTCGTGCTTTGTGCCGGGCGGCCCCCCTTCCTGAACGACGACGGCACGCGGAATCTCGGCGGCCGGTTTTTTCTGCAGCGACTCCAACTCGTCGCGCCAAGCTGTGAGTCGTTCACGCACCTCGGGCGAAAGTCTCGCAAGTCGTTCGGCCTCGGCGACCCAATACGGACTCCGCGACGAGAACAGTTCGTCGTAAAGGTCGGAGGCCGGGTCGATCGCGTCAGTTGACTCGCCCGGTGCATCAAACCAGCGCCGGCGGAGTTCGGCTTCGACCCGCATTCGGGCGGCTTCATCGAGCGGCGCAGAATAAACTCGCAGTTCACTCAAGTCGCCGCGAAAGCGCGGGCTGCCGCCCGACCCTGGTCCGCCGATCGTCAGAGCGCGAATCGTCGGGTCGGATGAGACGGCATCAATCCCCTTGTTCGTGCCGACCGGTTCACCGTTGCGGAACAGCGCGACGCCGTCGGCTCCCCAGGTGAGCGTGATGCGTTGGAACTCAGGCGTGGCCGGCGCCGAGACAACGACGTCGCCGCTGGCCCCGGCGCGGCGCAGAATGGCGTGCAGCCCCCCGGCCGCGTCGGGCATCAACCCCAGGCCGTGCTGTCCCGTTGCCGAATCTTCCCAGCCGATCAGTCGCCCGCCGGCCGGTGCGGCCTGATCGGGACGGAACACCGCCAGAAAACTCCCCACGGGGGGGACGCTGCGCGGCGCCTGCAACACCGACTCTCCCTGAAATCGAACCACCCGGCGTTGATGTCCGCCGATGAGCGCGGTCGCCATGACCGGCCCCGGTGCGTTGGCAACCGGCACGGCATCGTCGGGGATCGCCGCGCGATCGGGCCACCGTGTCACGCTTCCCGTTTCATTCGCAGCGATGCGACGATCGTCGGCCCGGAACTGCAAAATTTCGTTTTTCGCCAGAAATTGGGCGACCGAGTCGCTCGTCGCGTTCGTCCGCCGCCGGCCGGCGATCGACGCCAGTTGCACTTGCAGTTCGTCGAGCTGCCCGTCGCGCAAGTCGGCATCGGCTGCTGCCAACAGCGGTCGCAGTGCGGCCGGCGGTTCGGGCTGTTCGAGCAGCGCGATCCACCGCTGGAGCATCGCCGCGTCGAGTTTTCGATCGACGGCGAATGCGGCCGGCTCGGGCCGGTTCGGGTCACCCGCCGCCGCAATGAATTCCAGCGCCGCCGTCAGGTCGCGCTTTGACTGGGTCGTCACCTGCCGCTCGAGTGCCGCCAGGTACTCGCGGTCGACGACGACCGCCAGTTCCTGCGAGAGTTGACTCACCCGCTGCTTGTCGCGCTCGGCCGAAGCCGCGATCGCCTGCAGCTCGGCGGCCGGCAACAGCGGCACGCGAACCAGCGGCGTGTTGCCCGGCACGGGACCGGGAACCAACCGGGTGCTGAAAAAGATTCCCGCCAACGAATAGTAATCGTCGGTCGTAATCGGATCGAACTTATGATCGTGACATCGCGCGCACACCAGTGTCAGCCCGAGCACGGCCCGTCCGACGACGTCGATTTGATCGTTGACGTAGTCGGCAATCATCTGCTGCTTGTCGACGTCGCCGGGAACGAAATCGGCAATCGCCAGCATCCCCGTGGCAATCAGCGCCTCGGCATCGATTAGAGCCGGGTCGGCCGGTTGCATCGGGTGCGATTCACTCAATCCCACGAAAAACAACGCAAAACGACTCTCAATAGGACTTGATCGGCGGGGAGCTCGAAAGTGATCTTGCTAAAAACGGCGTTCTTCCGCGAAGCTGCTGGTAATTCAAGCCGCAGTCCACGGAAGGAA
>SIAF01000243.1 GCA_009691905.1 Planctomycetaceae bacterium
CTTTCGGCGCCGAAAACATACCCCAAAATCCCTCTGCAATTTGCACGTCGAAATCACACGGCCATTCAACAGCACAAATAACCCTGAATTGCCGCACGAAAACAGCTTTCCCTTCTGAAAACCACCCACGAATTCTGGTGACGAGGCCGTTTTGAAAGGGTCCGGAATTGAACATCGTCCCGATATACGAGAGTCCTGTCGCATAGACCGGAAACTGTTGTTCGTGCGCTGGACGGGTTGTTGTAAAGCCATTGACTCCCAGATACCCGACCCGCTGTCGCGACCCGGCGTCGTACCCCTCAAAAAACCCGCGACCCTCTTCGGCATTATCGACAACGACAAAGTACCAATACGCGGGTGAACTCGACGCGTCGGCAAAGGCGTAGATGCGGCCGTCCCAACCCTTTTGGTACGCGATGCCGATTCGTCCCGCCTCACCGAAAAGCGCACTGCTATACATAGCTCCCTGCTCCGAATCGGCCGGTGCGGGCTGCCCGTCGAGTGTGCGATATTCGTGGCGTAATGTCGGGTATGAGTAGGATCGAATCAGAGGTGTGCCGTCAGACGCGACGATCAGCGATTCAATTGGGAGCGATTCCTTATCGGACTGAAATTCCCTGCGAACTTCAGCCAGCCAAATCACGGCGATCATGTACGGAACAGCAAAGCCGATCGCCAGCAACAGCGCCAGACACAATTGCCGCCACAGTGGTGATACCGTTTCAAACGTCATCGCTCGAGCGTGCATTACGAGTACTCCCGCGTTTGGGCCGCGTTCAAGATCGCCGCCAGGTACACCACGTCGGAAACCAGCGCCACAACCCACCCGGTCAGCGGCCACCAGGCGGTGACATAGACCCAGCCCATCACGAGTGCCGCGGCGATCAGCGGCAGGTACCGGCTGCCGTGCCAGGGGGCGCTTCGCAGGCTGCACAAAAACGCCGCCAGGTACAGGCTGGTGGCGGCCAGGCATACCCCCAGCGGGTAAACCGTCATTCGCCAATCGAAAGGACTGGCATGCGTTCCGGGAGTCGCCGCCCAGACCGCCAGCACGAACACCGGCACGGCGGACGCAGCAAACAGCAAACCGGCGCCGACGGCAATCTTGGTCAAAATCAGGGCCTGTCGCGGCGCCGGCCGATGCAGCAGAAAGACCCATGTACCGCGGATCGACTCTCCCAGAACCTGGCGAAAGCCGAGTGCCAAAGCGCCGCAGATCCCGATCACGGCCAGACCGTCGGCGAGCCCGCGATGCACAAACGGGATCGGATCGGAGAGAACAATCCCTGCCGGCAACGGCGCGGGGACCAGCCAGCGCCGCTCAAACAGATGCCAGCCCATCTGCTCCAGGACGACCAACAGCATTGCTGCCACCACCAGACCGCCGATCCAGGCGGTCTCACGCAGCTCCTTGAACGCCAGTGCTTTGTACACGAGGCTCGTCTCCGTCAAAAACCGGCAGCGACCGCCGCGGGCCGCGCGTGTATTCAATAAACGCATCTTCCAGATTCAATTCCAGCACCTCGATCGACACAGCCCCCAGCGACTCGGCCGCATCGCGATGAACGTCGCCGTAGTTGGCGATCACCAACTCGCGGCGGTGGCCGACGACTCGATCGCTGATCACCCCGTCCACCTTGGGAAACAGCGGTGGGGGGCCGCCAAACTCGAGCACGACTTTGCGAACCACTTCCTTGAAGTGCTCGGTCGGGCAATCGACGCGCAGCACACCGTCGGCCATGATGCCGATCCGATCGGCGACCCGCTCGACGTCGCCCAGAATGTGCGAGCTGAACAGAATCGTTCGCCCCTGACGCTGAATGATCTGGATCAGCGATTCGAGAAAATCGCGGCGGACGACGGTATCGAGCCCCAGCGTCGGGTCGTCGAGAATCAGCAATTCGGGATCGGGCGCCACGCCCAGCGCCAGCGACACCTGGGCACGCTGGCCGTTGGAAAACCGGCGCACCTTCTTGCGGCGCGGCAGCTCGAAATGGTCGATGATCTGGTCGAAGAGCCGCTTGTTCCACTTTGGGTAGAAGGGCCGCGTCAGCCGCTCAAGGCCGTCAATCGTCATCCACCCGTACAACGGGTGCCCTTCGGCCAGATAAGCGATGCGGGCGCGCGTCGCCGGTTTGAGATCGGCCACTGCTTCGCCCAGGACGTGCATCTCACCGAAATCGGGATGCACCATGCCGGTCAGCATTTTGATCGTGGTCGATTTGCCGGCCCCGTTGCGGCCGAGAAAACCATACACGCAGCCGACCGGAATTTTGAGGTCGAGGGCGTGGACGACCGGCCGGCCGCCATAGCATTTCGTGAGACCGCGGGTCTCGATTGCCAGAGTCATGTCGGCCCCCATTGGAACTGTCGGGAACGTTCGGTGACGGCGACGTGTACTTCATCCCGAGTGAAACCGAGATAAACCGCTTCGGTGAGCAGGGCGTCGACCCGGTCGAACAACTTTTTGCGGCGGGCGGCCTTCGTCAGGTCATTCGTGGGAGCGGCGACGAACACCCCCATCCCCTGCCGCGTGTGCAGCACGCCATCGCGTTCGAGTTCGGTATAGACGCGAGCAATCGTGTTGGGGTTGACCACGAGCGTCCGCGACAATTCGCGAACCGAGGGCAATTTTTCGCCCGGCTTGAGTTGCCCGCGCGCGACTCCTTCGCGGATCTGCCCGGCCAGTTGCCGGTAGATCGGTTCGCGTCCCGAGGTGATGATCTGCAATTCCATAACGTTTCCTGGTACTGTACTAAGTGTAGTAGTACAGTTACTCGATGTCAACAGGAAACGCGATGAATCTTATTTTTTATCGAAGCGATTGAACCGGCGGCGCCAAGGCACCCCGGTTTCTGTTTCGCCGAGTCGCTCGCGACTCGTGTTTGCGCGCCACGCGCCACGCGGCGAGCAAGCTCGGCGGCGAAACGGGTTGAGCGAAGGCGTCGAACCGGCGACGCGCTTTACGCGACTTCGTCGTCGTTCGCGCGGTCTTCCCACACCGCCCAGCAGTCGCTCGGCGAGTCGGCGCACACGCCGCGGAACAACGACCAGATGAAAATTCCTTCGCCGAACACGCTGACCAGCATCGGCACGACACCCAGGTGCAGGGTGACCAGGGAGGTCAGAACGATCGGCACCATCAGGGCGGGAAACAACAGCCCCATCGTGGCGTTCAACCCCGTCGGGCGCGGGGGCCACAGGTCGGCTTTGCGCGACTCGTGCAGCGAGGCGTCGACCCAGACGCGGACGCCGTGCCAGCGGGCGTTGCAGACCCCGATCAGCGGGATCACCGCCAGCAGCGTGACCCCCATTGCGGCGGTCAACCCCACGCCGACGAGGCCATCGGGGGGGTTGTCATTGAGCGCCACCATCAAAATCAGCAGCGTGCCGGTCGCCAGGAAGGCGGCAATGGTGATCTTCCATAGACCGTTGGCGACGTAGAACCAGAAACAGGTTCGTCCACGGGGCTGGTCGGGGTCGGTTCGCAGCAGCCAGTGCGCGGTGAGGAAGTCGTTCCAGCCGAATTTGCCGCAGGCCACGACGATCCCGAACGAGGGGCGGGCGGTGATTTCGTAAATCAACCAGCCCAAAGTCAGCATCGCGCCCCAGGAGAGGTGCCCCCAGGAGAGATAATCAGACCATGTCCGTCGGGAAAGCTCTTCGTCGAAGGTTTCGGGTAGCGTGTCGTGCATTGGAGGCCGCTCCTTACACGAGCATTTTAGGAGCAGCCGTCGCCGTCGGGAATCCCTTTTGGTGAAAATCGGCAAGCTGCGCCCGACTCGACCGTGCCTGCGTCCCAAGCATGTGCTATGGTCAGAACATGGACCCCAAAACGCCATACAGCCTGGCACTGCTCGAGATCGGCAACTTGACGCCGGCCCTGCTCGTCGCCGACGCCTGCGCCAAAGCGGCCGGCGTGCACCTGCTGGGCATTGAAAGCACCGACGGACCCGAGCAATGCATCAAGCTGGCCGGGCCGACCGCCGACATCGCGCATGCTGCCGAGGTGGGCCGCGCGCTGGCCGAAAAAATGGGCAGCCGCGTCATGATCTCGGTCATCCCCGCGCCGTTAGAGGTGGTGCGGGTGCTGGCCGACTCGAAACCTGTTTACAGCCCCCTGTTGGGACTTCACGACTACCGTATCCCGCGAGAGAATCACATGAGTGCCACCGATGCCGTTGGTTTACTGGAAACTCAGGGACTTGTCGCCGCGTTGCACGCCACCGACGACATGCTGAAATCGTCAAACGTAACGCTGGTCGGCAAAGAGAAGATCGGCGCGGCGTACGTGACGATCATCGTCCGCGGCGACGTGGCGGCGGTCCAGACGGCCGTGGCGGCAGGAAAAGCGACCGTCGAGCGGCTGGGGGGCAAGCTGATTCTCGCTGACGTGATCGCGCGGCCGCATCCCGAGCTGGCGGCGCTGCTGCCGGGGTAAGCATGGCTAACGACGAGAATGATGGGTCGGAATTATTCCGCCAAAACTTCCGCTGGCCCATGACTGCCGCAGCCTGTTGGATGCTGCTCGTTGTCGGCTGCTACTTTGTGCTCGAGCTTCCCAACAACCGGCCGTACCACCGCTATGAGCTGTGGCCGCTGGTGATGGGGCTGATCGATTACATCGACCCCCTCGCTCCGAGCGCCGACGATGCGGCCCTGGCCCAGGCGTATTCGGGCTGGCGGTATTTTCCTCAGCGATTCGACCTGCTGGCGATCGCCGGCGTGATGTTCGCCGGCGCGTATTGCCTGGGGAGCCTGGCGCAAAGAGGCCTGCGCGTTTCTCCGTCGCTGACCGCGCTTGAGCGGTTCGTGTTCGCCTGCGGCCTGGGATTTTCCCTGCTGTCGCTGCTGACGCTCGCGGCCGGGCTTGTCGGTTGGCTCTCGCGTCCGCTTCTGGGGGGCACGATTGGCCTGGCCCTGCTGGCCGAAGTGGCGCAGGGCGTTTTTTCCCTCTTAAAAACGAGGAGGAGAACGCAGAGACGCCCGGCGCGGGGAGACGAAACCGAATCAAGCGTCCCGGGCGCAACTTCGCCCTCTGCAAGGGGCGGCAAACTCACGGCCGTGCTGTCGCTGGCGGTCGTCACGCCGTTTCTGCTGATCATGCTGCTGGGTGCGCTGCTGCCTTCGACCGACTTCGACGTCAACGAGTACCACTTCCTGGGGCCGAAGGAGTTCTTTCAAACCGGGCAGATCAGCTTTTTGCCGCACAACGTGTACACCAGCTTTCCGTTCGGGACCGAAATGCTGACGTTGCTGGCGATGGTGCTGCGCGGCGACTGGTATCGTGGGGCGCTGGCGGGCAAGTGCGTGCTGATGGGCTTCGGTCCGTTGACCGCGTTGGCGCTGTACGCCGCGGGCCGCCGCTGGTTCGGCCATGGGGCCGGCCTGTTCGCGGCGGTACTGTACCTGACGACGCCCTGGATCTATCGCATTTCGACGATTGCCTATGCCGAGGGGGGGTTGTGCTTCTACCTGTTTGCGTCGCTGTTTGCGACGCTTGTGGCACTCGAAGCAAACGGCCGCGAACGGCCGGGAGCTGCGCCCGATGGGAACGACCCGGCATCGACCGGGGGTTACCCCCCGGCTCCCGCGATGGCGCTGCCGCTGCTGGCCGGTCTCCTGGCCGGCAGCGCGATGGCGTGCAAGTATCCGGGGGCGGTCTCGGTTGTGATTCCCCTGTTTGCAATCGCCGCTTATGCCTCAGGGCGTTCGCAGGGTGCCGCGCCGGCGAGAAATCGCTTGTGCCTGCCGCTGGCATTCGCTGCGGGAGTGCTGGTGACGGTCGGCCCGTGGCTGGTCAAGAATACGGTCGAGACGGGCAACCCCGTGTATCCGCTGATGTACACCGTGTTCGGCGGACGCGATTGGGATGCCGCGCTGAATGAAAAGTGGCGAGCCGGACATCGACCCGATTCGCTCTGGCCCGCGAGCCTCGTGAACCTGGTGTGGGACATTGTCGTGCGCAATGACTGGGTCAATCCCCTGTTGTTCGCGTTTGCGCCGCTGGCCTGGCTCGATCGTCGCGCGCGGCCGATCGCCAGGCGGCTGTGGCTGTATGTGGGCTATCTGATCGTGACGGTCTGGTTGCTGACCCACCGCATCGACCGCTTCTGGGTTCCCCTGACCCCGGTTGCCGCACTGTTGGGGGGGGGAGGCGCCGCATGGTGCTTTTCATCGGTCTGGCTCGGCACGCCGGTCACGATACTGCGGTTCATCGCCGGACTTTGTCTCGTGGCGGTCATCCCGTTCAATCTGGCGTTTAACTTAAGTCCTTTGGGAGGCTACAACGCGTATCTGCTCGACCTCGATCTGGCAAGCACTTATGTCGCCAGCCTGACGGCGCCCGAAGTGTTCTATCTCAACGTGCATCTGCCGGCGGGATCGAGAGTCCTGTCGGTCGGCGATGCCGAATTGTTCGAAGCCCGATTTGGTGTGGTTTACAATACCGTCTTCGACCATTCGATATTCGAAGAGTGGTGTGCCGGCGAACCGGGGGCGGACCCTGCGGTCGAGCGCCCCTTGCGAGACGCAGCCGAAATTCGAGCGAAGTTTGCCGCGCAGGGGATCACCCACGTCTACGTCAACTGGCTCGAGATTCTGCGGTATCGCGCGCCGGGAAGTTATGGCTACACCGACTTTGTGACGCCGCGGCGATTCGCCGAATTGCAGCGGTTGGGCGTGCTGGGAGCGGCATGGCACATCCCGTCAGCCGTCACCCAGGTCGATCGACTCGACTCTGCCTGGCAGGCCGAACTGCGTCGCTTCGCACCCGAACTGATTTCGGGCCGTGGTGCGACCCAGACGGTGTCGACGTTTCAGGTGTTTCCCGTGGTCGGTCGCGCAGAGTGAGCGCGGTCGATACCGGTCGCTGAGACACGCGCGGCGGGCATGCCCGGCCGGCGAAACGCCAAGGGCGCAACGGCGACAACTCAATAATCGCCAACACGCTCGTTCGGGTTCGCGCAACCGTCAAAGTTTGACTGGTCGGCAAAGTCAGCGGCGGCCCCGCTTGAGCGGCGGCAGAGCGTTCGCTACAGCCCGATCAGCCGTCACAGACGGACTGCGTCCGGGCCGACCGGCGATTGACGACCGGCTTTGGATGAAGCGTTTTTAAGGGTGGCGACGATTCTCTCTGTGCGTTCCGTCGTAGCGAAGCGTCGGCCTGTTCAGGTCGTAGCAGGGCTATGACCGGGGCATCGACCACCCGGCTGTTCTTCATCCGAGTGGTCGCCGTCCCGACCGGCGGATCGACGGCCCTCAGGCGGCACCCGGCGCTTATGAAACGACCCCCACTGATGAATTCGCTGACCCAATTGTGCAGCCGAGACCGGCGGCGAACGGCATCCCTGGCCGGGCTGGCGATTTTCGTGCTCGTGGCGATCGCGGGCTGCACTCCACAAACAACTCTCGCACCACTGGTGACTACGACTGAGGCGGTTCCCCCAGGGGCGTATGTTGTTCCCGGCAATCGCGACTGGGTCGATACCGGTGTCGACGTGCAGGCGGGCGAGCCGTTGACGATTACGGCCCAGGGGCGACTGCGGATCACCCGTCTCCAGAAGCGCAAGGACGATTCGCAGTTTGAAGTCGGCCCGGAAGGGACCTTTTTCTACGCCGACGAGCTGCAGCACCACGATTTTCCGCTGGCGGCGGCCGGCAAAGGTCCGTCCCCTTGTTTCTGCCTGATCGGCCGAATCGGCTATGGCCCGGCATTTTTCGTCGGTCCCGGAAAGAGCTGTGTTGCCGAACAGTCCGGACGAGTCTACCTGGGTGTCAATGACTTCGAACCGTCAGGCAACCAGGGCGAGTTTTATGCCGAGGTGACCAAACCGGTCGACGTGCAGCCGGCGTCGTTTCGGCAGGAAGTGCCGCTCGAACTGACTGGGGGCGGCCCGGCTCCCAATTGTTCAGTCGTCGTGTTTTACATCGATGGACTGCGCCCCGACGTGGTCGAAGAGATGGCTGCCATGGGTCATCTCCCGCACCTCAACAAGTATTTCGTCGAGGGGGGTTCGCACCTGTGCAACACCTTTACGGCGTTCCCGTCGGATACGATTACCTCCAACGGCACAATGTGGACGGGCTGCTTCTCGGACCAGCACGGGCTGAAAGGCCAGGTGCGATTCAGCCGAACACGGTTGCAGTCAGATTCGTTTCTCGAACCTTTAGGCCCCAATCGCAGCAAGGCAACGCTCGGCCTGCAGGGACTCGACAAAGTCGTTCACGACTCCGAGGCCGCCGCCGTCCATCTGGTGCAGGGAAAAGAGGGGGCCGATCGCTGGCGACAGTCGCAGACCAGCGGGACTCCCGCGCTGTACGACTACATGCGGGCGCGCGGCCAGGACTGGTCGACCGGCGTGTTGCCGATCATGACCGAGATGCCCCCCCTGCTGTGGACCCGCAGCCTGACGCGATTTTTGCCGTATTTTCAGGCGCAGGATGCGTGGCGCTACATCGACGACGCCAACGCGCATTACGCCCTGCGACACCTGATTCGCCAGTACCGGCCGGTGACCGTGATCTGGATGCCCGAGACCGATTCGGTCAGCCATAAAGAATGCCGCGGCCAGTTCGGCAGCACCCGCCGCACGATCGCCCGCGCCGACAAGCTGGTCGGCGACGTGGTGTCCGAACTCGAAGCCCAGGGGCGGCTCAACTCGACCTATCTGCTACTTGTCAGCGACCACGGTCATCTGGGAGGCGAGAGCACGCACCTGGCGCGGTTCGACATCGCCAACGAGTTTTTCTATGCGTCGCGACAGGTGACCGCCGACCAGCGCTGGGTCGGGGGGGGACTGGGGATGTCGGTCCGGCAACATCGGCTGGCCAACTGGCACAAGGGAGATTCGGCAAGGCAGTTCGTATTTGTCGACGGCGATTCGGATGGCGCGGCGCGAATCTTTCTTCCGCGCGGCGAATATCGCTCGGGGGACTGGAGCGCCCCCAACCCGCCCGCGTCACTGTTGTCGTACAAAGTGGCGCCGCACCTCGACCCCATCAACCTGCCCGCAACGCTGGCGGGGGCCACCGCCGTGCACGACAACGGCACCGAGCAGAATCCGATCGACCTGGTGTTGATGAAGACCGCCGAGAACTCGATTCTGATCACCACCGCCGACCGCGGGCAGGCGGCCATCGAACGCCGCCGGAACGATGCCGGTCGATGGGTGTACCGCTACACGCCGGTCGAGAACGTCGCGCCGGCGAGCGACGGGGGGGTGATGTGGCAGTGCGTGGCAGAACCGCAAACCGATCCGTTGGGGCTGGCGCAGCGCGTCCGCCGTAGTTTTCTCAAGCAGTTCCACGACGAACGCACGTGGTTGCTGGTGACCTCGGGCAGCGACTACCCCGACGGCGTGGTCACGCTGACCCGTCACATGCTGTGGCAACCGGGCATTCGGGTTCAGGAAGCCGAATACGCTCCCGACCTGGTGGTCACGGCCCGCTTCGGCTGGCTGTTCGGCACGCAGAATACACCGGGCACGACGCACGGGTACCCGCTGGCCGATTCGGTGCGGGCCAGCTTCTACGTGTCGGGACCCCACGTTCGCCGCGGCGCGCGGGTCCAGGCCCCCTGCCGTCTGGCCGACCTGACACCCACGATTCTCGAACTGACGGGGACCAATTTCGATCCCGCCGACTTCGACGGCCGCCCACTCGATAACATCTACGAAACGCCGGCTCGGCAACCGGTGGCGCGAAAGGGCAAAGCCCCTGGGAATTCGACCGTGGGCTATGAAGATGAATCGGAACCGATCGTCTTCGAACGCGCCATGTACTGGCGCGATTTCGACCTGCGCGCCTGGGGGCCCTTGACGTACACCCCGATCGAGTCCTTCGGACACCAGCCGCTGTCGATCAATCAGCCCGGCAGCGGGTGGGATCTCAACAATGTGGCGTACGACGCCATGGCGATCGGCGACTGGAGCGTGTTTCGACTGGTCGACGACCTGTTGTCGCCGCTGACTCCGGGGCGCACGAAGGTCAATCAAACCGTCGAAAAAGTTGACCAGCGCGTCGCGCGCAATCGTCGACAATGGGTCGGCGACGGCGTGCAGGCACTGAATGTGCCGGGCGTGGCCCTGGCCGACTACAGCCCGGCCTCGGCCGGCAACCTGAAACGGGTCGACCAGACGGTCGACTGGCTGCAAGAGCGCGGGACCCGACTCGACACCAAGCTCTCGACCAAAACCCGCAAGCGCACGATCCTCGGGGCGCCCGCCGCGAATACCGTCATCGATACCGTTCAGGGAAGTGTCTGGGAGGTGTACCGCTTCACACAGCGGATCATCGTGCAGGTGCTCGACGAAGTCGTTCTGAACGGCGTTGAGAACGGCGTCGATTCGACGATCAATACTTTCCGCAGCACCCCGGCCGAAATTGTGGTCGAAGAGTAGCCGCGGGTGCAGCCCGAGCGTTGGTCTTCCCTCGAGATGGCGCGTTTCCGCTTGAGACCGCGCGCCGGGGACCGGCTGGGTGGCGGGGTCAGAGCGATTGGCCGTGGCTGCGGCGCGACTCGCAGGCCGCGGTTTCGCGCGTCGCGAGGCATGACTTGCAAGACGGTCGAGCGATGGCCCCGTGGGGTGACAAAGCGCGCGATCCAGTTGAACGTCTGGCGCGCGTCGGGGCCATCGCTGGTCTGTCGGTTCCGCGATGCCGCAAATTGTGCGACGGGTTTCTTGCTGTGAAGCGCTCAATCCCGACGACCGCTCTGACACCCGCCACCCTGCTCGCGCCACAGATCGACCCGCACTCAGGCCACCAAAAAGACCCGAACGCCCCCAAGTGATTACATCTATGTAACATGCCGTAAGTATGTATTCTATTGAGACTGTAGCAACGATACCGGGTTTCTTCACCCTGCGCGAGCGTGGTGCAGGGTTTTGACAGTTTCGGATCGCGATGCGGCATGCTCCTCACGAACCATGTCGAGGGCGATTCGACCGTGAAGTTGATCCTTGTTCCGAAC
>SIAF01000244.1 GCA_009691905.1 Planctomycetaceae bacterium
CCCCGAAAGGAATTCCCCAACAGACAGCAGACGACGAACCGAATCATCATCCGGCCATCCCCAAGGTCGTCCGCTCTTCGTCTGCGCCGCGCCCACTCGGCTGCTCGACCACAAAAGCGACACCGGGTACGCTTATTTAAGGGCTAGAAACTCACAACCCTAGATCAGGAGGTCTGAGACTGAGCCTGAATCCACTGCGGCTCACGCACCCTGAAAGGGTTGCATCATTAAAATGACAATTATGGATGTGGCTTGTTATGCAACCCTTTCAGGGTAGAAAAGCCTTTTTGGGTTCGTTCCCAGGGTAGCCCGCCGCTGGCGGGCAACCCTGGGCTTTGGGATGCAACGCCTACGGCGTAGTTCGCAAGGAGCGAGCTTCTCCTGTAATGAGATGTGTAGAGACCAATGTCCCCATACGGGACAGACAGGCCGTGTTCGAGTTCAAGTCGCCAGCAGTTCCAGCAGCCGGTCGAGAAACGGGGCCTGATCGGGGTGAATCAGTTGCCGCGCCTGATCCAGCGACACGAATTCGGCGCGATCGACTTCCCACGAGGCACAATGCGGCTGGGCGTCGGCGGGGGCCGGCCCGGCAAAACAGTGGATCCGCTTGCCGTTTTTTTTGTACTGGATTTCGCCCAGGGGCGCGAGCACATCGGCGATCACGCCCGTCTCTTCGCGCGTCTCGCGACGTGCGGCGGCTTCGAGTTCTTCGTCGGGGTCGGGCAAACCTTTGGCGATGCTCCACGGTTTGCCGCGGTTGTAGTTGCCCGAAGGATGCACGAGCAGCACCTCGAGCCCCAGGGGGACACGGCGGTAGAGCAGCGTTCCCGATGATTGTTTCATGTCTCTTCCGACAGGGCGACCTGAATTTCATCGCCGACGACGCGAACGTCAAACGTGTCCTGACGCAACGACGATTTCGGGTTGTCGAGCCAGGCGCCGGTTTTGATGCAGAAGCGCCAGGCATGCCAGGGACACATCACCCCCCCCTCTTCGACGTAACCGGTGGCGAGCGAGGCCCCCATGTGCGGGCAGGTGTCGTAGATTGCCGAATAGTTTTCGTCGACGAAGAACACGGCGATCATGCGGCCGGCCACCTCGAAGGCGCGGCCTTCGCCGGCGGGAATGTCGCCGACTTTGGCGACTGTCTGAAACTCGGACATGCTTGCGGATTGCTCGGGGGATCAATTAACGTGGCGGGCGTCAGGCGGGGCGTGCCCAGCGGGTGCCGCTCGCGGCGATGCAATAAGCAGCAACCATCGAACTATAGCATGGTTGGACTCGCCAGCAAGCTGGTGCCGCAGACGCCCCGGTTTCATTCGTTCAGGGAGACTCGATGAAGCGTAATCCCGTGAAGGCGGCCCTCAAAGCCGGTCAGCCGCAGGTCGGTACCTGGCTCTCGCTGGGAAATGTGTACGCGTCGCGCGTCATGGCCCGCGTCGGTTTCCCGTGGCTGACGGTCGATCTCGAACATTCGCCGATCGACATCAGTCAGGCCGCGACGCTGTTTGGCGTCATTGCCGAGGCGGGTTGCGTCCCTCTGGCCCGCGTCCCCCGCGGCACGCACGAAAACATCAAACGGGTGCTCGATGCCGGCGCGCACGGAATCGTCGTGCCGATGGTCAACACGGTCGAAGAAGCCCAACTGGCGATCGCCGCGGCGAAGTATCCGCCGACCGGCAACCGCTCGATCGGCGGCGGATTGCACGCGCTCAACTTCGACGCAACGGCGGGTGACTACTTCAAGCGCGCCAATGACGAAATTCTGGTGGTTTTGCAAACCGAGTCGCCCGAAGGGGTCGACAACGCCGAGGCGATCTACAGCCTGCCGGGGGTCGATGCGATTTTCGTCGGGCCTAACGATCTCACGGCCCAGATGCGCGGCCCCGACGGCATTGACCCCACGCCCGAACAGCTCGAAGCGATGCTCCAGAGAATCCTGGCGATCGGCAAGAAGACCGGGACGCCGGTCGGGTTGCACGTGCAAACCATCGAAGCCGTCCAGACCCGCATCGCCCAGGGCTGGCAGTTTCTCGCGATCGGCAGCGAACTGCGGTTCATGACCGCCGACGCCCAGCGCATCGTCAACGGTTTAAATTTGAAGAAGGCAGTTGACCTCGCCCGCTACTGAGCGTCTTCGCATGACTTGCCTCTTCGCGCCACCAACGCAATCACAACCCAGAAAGGTCGTCACTGATGTCGGTGCAGAAAGGAATCATTCTGGCGGGGGGCAGCGGCACGCGGCTGTACCCGATGACGACGGCCGTCAGCAAGCAACTGCTGCCGGTGTACGACAAGCCGATGGTTTATTATCCCCTCTCGGTGCTGATGCTGGCGGGGATTCGCGAGGTGCTGTTGATTTCAACTCCCGAAGACATCGGCGGGTTCGAGCGACTGCTGGGTGACGGGAAGCGGCTGGGGATGTCGATCCAGTATGCCGTGCAGCCTAAGCCCGAAGGTTTGGCGCAAGCGTTCATCATCGGCCGTCCGTTCGTCGGCAACGACAGCGTCGCGCTCGTTCTGGGAGACAACATTTTTTACGGACACGGCATCCAGGGAATGCTCAAGCTGGCGGCCGGTCAGACGGTGGGCGCCACGGTATTCGCCTACCCGGTCAAGGATCCGCAGCGATATGGCGTGGTCGAACTCGATGCCGCCGGCCGCGGGATTTCGCTCGAAGAAAAGCCGGCCAAACCCCGCTCGAACCTCGCCGTCACCGGGCTGTATTTTTACGATAACCAGGTGATCGAAATTGCGGCGAATCTCAAACCGTCGGCCCGCGGCGAACTGGAAATCACCGACGTCAACCGCGTGTATATGGAGCGCGGGCAGTTGCAGGTGCAGGTGTTCGGACGCGGGATCGCCTGGCTCGACACGGGGACGCCCGAATCGCTGATTCAGGCGGCGAACTTCATCGAGACCATTGAGCATCGCCAGGGTTTGAAAGTCGCCTGCCTCGAAGAAATCGCCCTGCATCAGAAATTCATCACCCGCGACCAGTTGGCGACGCTGGCGGGGACGATCAAAAGCGAATACGGCCAGTACCTGCGCGACCTGCTGAATGACCCGCATGTAAGTTGATACCACGTGCGCGAAGGCCTATGGCGACGCCCGGGTGCACGTGTTCATCCAGATGAAACCGAATCGTCTCTGACATCCGGCATTCTGCGTTTCAGTTTTGAAGGAATCTGACGCTGTAACTCGCTGGCGAAAGCCTCTGCATCAGCGAATTGCTGCTCGATTTCGAGTCGATGATCGAAGTAGTAGACGAGGGCCGCATGGACATCGGCCAGCGTCAACTGTGGGAAGTCGGCCACGATCTCAGCGGGGGACATTCCCTGTCGATCATGCCAAGTAACGATATCCGCAACGCGAATGCGC
The DNA here is from genome assembly GCA_009691905.1 of Planctomycetaceae bacterium. Taxonomy (GTDB): domain Bacteria; phylum Planctomycetota; class Planctomycetia; order Planctomycetales; family Planctomycetaceae; genus SIAF01. The sequence goes on from SIAF01000244.1 coordinate 3,382, forward strand.
GTCCCGGCAACTCGTGACTTGCCGCCGCAAACGCCTGGCGTCGCCTCGATATGGGGTGTACTGACAGATGACATGGGAGAATTCCGCTAAAGGCCGATTTGTCTTTGCAGCCTGACTGTACACCCGATTCATGAACGCCGCCAAGCCCAATCATGACACCACAGAACCTCGGCGGCGCGTGTTGTCGGTTTACTGCTTAATCGCCAGCACGGCATCCAGCGGCGAGTTCGTCCGCAAGCCCTGCACCTGGCCGAAGCCGGTGCGGTGCAGCAGCGCCTCATACTCGGCGAGGGTCCGTTCTTTTCCCTCGGTACAAACCAGCATGCTCAGCGATTGCAGGTGCGCCCACTGCGGGCCGCTCTTGTCGTCCAACAATAGCTTTTCGGCAATCAGAATCCCGCCGCCGGTTGGCAACCGCTCGTGAATTTTCTCAAGAAGTGTCAGAATTTTCGTCTCGGTCCAGTCGTGCAGAATGCGGCCCAGTGCGAACAAGTCGGCTTCGGGCAACGAGTCGCTGAAGAAATCGCCCGAGACAATCCGGATGCGATCGGCGACGTTCGAGCCATCGACGATTTCGTGCGCCAGCGACGCCGCTTCGGGCAGGTCGAATACGACCCCGAGTAACTGCGGATACCGCTGACAGGCGGCAATCGCCAGGTGCCCGGTCGCGCCCCCCAGATCGACCAGCCGCTTGAACCGGCTCAGGTCGAACGCGGCCACTACCAATGGCGAACGGATCAGGCCGTAACCGTGCATCGCCAGTAGAAACTCGCGCTTCGATTCTTCAGTCCGGAAGAAATTCGAGAACAGCGGCCCGTCCCAGCCGAAAACCGGCTTCCAGCGATTTGTTCCTTCGCGGACGGCTCCTTCCAACTGGCCCCACAATTGCCACAAAAAATCATTCGAAAAGTTGATGTAGCCCGTGATTCGCCGCGGACTGGTCCCGCACAAATACGCCGAGGCAGTCGGCGTATTGGCGTACGAATTCCCCCGCCTCTCGAGCAGCTTCAGTCCGACGCATGCGTCGAGCAGCCGCGTCAAAGCATCAGGGTCGGCCGGCAGATCGCGGGCCAGCCCGGTCGCCGATTGCGGTTTGGTTTCAAGGCGATCGAAAATGCCCATCGAGACGGCAGCGAACATCACCTTCGAACAGCGAAACGCTTCGAGCAGTTCGAGGACGATCGAAGGATCGGGGGGTGTCAGATCGTTTGGCATGAGTTGACGAGCCGGAGGTTCTACGTCACACGGCATTGCGTGAGATGTTCTTAGCGAGCCGTGTGCCGTAAGGCCACGGGTTTCGTACGACGATTAACAACCCGCGGTCTGAGGCCACGCGGCTGGCTGCGGTGAATCGATCATTCTGGATCGCGCTCGAGCGCCGGCGATGGCGGGGCCGTCTCCCGTTTCGCGAGACGGCCTTTTTTCAACGTGGCCAGCAATGCCGCAACCAGCCCCAGCAGGATTTCGTCGGCAAAGGGAATGAAATCGGGAAGAAACAGGTCGACCAGGAACAAACCCGCCGTCAGTGCCGCGAGCTTCGGGAACCGCAGCTCGGTGGCGTAATTCAGAAATCGACTCTTGAGGGACTTTATCGGAGAAAACACGAGATTCAAACTCGGAAGTTGCAATGGAATGACCAGGGCACTCACGGACTCGGTCGATTGCCGACTGAATTCTAACTGCCGGAGAGTCGTGCGGCCACAGGCGCAGAGAGAATCGGGAATGTCGCGACGATCGGTGTCGTGAAGACAGACGATGGCGAGCGGGGGTTGACGGCACCTTCTTGCATTAGGTATCATGCCCAGCGCAATGATGCATTTGAGGGAGGGAACCAATGAACTCGCGATTGCTGTGGGGGACGGTCGATTTGCTGATTCTCGAGTTGATCTCGGGCGGCCCCAGTTACGGCTACGAAGTCGTGCAGACGATTCTGGGGCGCTCGGGCGGGTACTTCCAGATCACCGAGGGGAGCCTCTATCCCGCCCTGCATCGGCTTGAGCGTCAAAAGCTGCTCAAGTCGTTCTGGAGAGAAGCCGACGGCCGCGATCGAAAATACTACGAACTGACCCCCGCCGGCCGAAAAGCCCTGGCGGCCAAGAAACAGGAGTGGAAACAGTTCGCGGCCGGCGTGCAGGGAATCTTGGGAGGGGCCGGTGGATTGGCCTGACGATCTCACTGCCGAACTGCCGGCACGTCGCGACGACGAACCCCCCGCGCTACGCGATCAGATCGTCCGCGAGCTGCGCGATCATTTGCATTGTGCCTTTCAGCGGGAACTGTTGCGGACGGGCAATGAAATCGAAGCGGTTCGCCGGGTGCTGGCGAAATTCGGCGATCCGGCGCGGCTCGCCCGCAAGTTGTGGTTCGACGCCATGTGGGAGAAAATCATCATGCAACGAATGACATTCGCTGCCCTCGTCGTCGTGGTCATCGCCAGTATCACCTCGACCGGCCTGACCTGGTTCGTGGTCGGTCAAGCACAGCAGGTCAATCGCGCGCTGCTCGACGAGAGCAAGGCGGGCGTTGCAGCCCTGCTGGCCGAGAGCCGCAAGGCGAACGAGGCGCTGCTTGAGAAGATGACAGCAGCGCAGGGCGAGGCGAATGCCGCACCTTCGATGGAGTGGAATTCGGTTCGGGTGCAAATGGTCCCGGAATCACCCGACGGACCGCCGCCGAGCGGATTCGAAGTGTCGTTAAGGGGACACTTGCTCGACACTGCGAATGGTATGACGCTGGTTCGCATAACCGGACCGGACGGAATGGCCGATTTCGGACTCGTTCGGCCGGGGGAACACTCGCTTCGGTTCAAGGCGTCCTGGGGCGAATCGAGTGATCGGTCGGTAACCGTATTTCCGGGCAAGGCGCAGACGGTCGAGGTTCCTTATCCAACAAAAATAGAGGATGCGGAAATCGCCATATCGGTTGATTGGCCGGGGGATCTGGCTGGTCGTGATTATTGGCTGATGTGCGATTTTGTTCGCACCCCTCGAAAGGTGGGGGACCAATCGTGGTCTCGCGATGCCGACGTCGGTCTGCAAATGGTCGTGGTGACTCCTGTCGGTTCGGTCATCAATTTTGATCGCGCGACCGTCAAGGCGTGGATAAACGAAAAATTCCATGAGGTCCCTCACGTCGCTGATTATGAATTGCGTTTTTTTTCAGTCAGTTGCTAGGCCCAATTGGGATTGTATACCGCAGCGAGAAATTTCGCGGAAGCGAACAACGTTACGAAGTTTACAATTTCGCTATTCCGGCGATGCCAGCTGTCGCGCGTGTCGTCTGGCCGGCGGGTACCTATCGGATTGGGCATTTTGTCGCAGGGGAATCGCAGCCGGACCCCGTTCGGCATGATCTGATAAGTCTTGTGGCGTTGACTGGCATCACGGTCAAGTCACGTGAACCAGATGCAGGATTTTCTAGTCAATATCCCTCTGTGTATCGCTACGATGAAGTCCCGTCGGTCGAGTTCGAGGCCGTGCCAGGTCAAGTCAACGAATGGAAGCTCACGCTCCCCCCGTCACTCGTCGAGGAAGTCCGCGAAATGCAGGCGAAGGCGGCAGCCGAATTAAAGTAGTCCTCATCGCTCCGCGTGAGGAGTCTCGCGACGCGGCGTTGTGATGCCGCGTGCTCGCAAAGTCTACGCCGCATGGCCCCGGTCAACTGCAGGCGGTACCAGATCCTGGTGCTGGATTTTATGCGATTAGGACCGGCGCATCAATATCTGTCGCGTTGTCGCCTTTCGCTCCGCGAAAGGATGCGTTCTTTCGCGGAGCGAAAGACGACACTGATTGATGCGCCGATCTTTACCCGGTTGATTGTTGCCGGCGTTGGCACTCTTCACGCGGAGCGATGAAGACGACTTTGGGTAGTCCTTCACGCTCCGCGTGAGGAGTCTCGGTACGTGGCCCTGTGATCGCGGGTACTCGCAAAATAGACGTCGTGGTCCGTCGATCGCTATATGTCAGAGTGCCCTGCTCGGTGCCGGTCGACATTTGATTCAGCTTGTGTCCGCACTGCGGTAGGTGCCGGGCGGGGGTGCGGTTCATTCGGCCGCTATGATAGCCGACGCCGTGTCTGCCGCGACTGGTCAACTTGAGCGGGTCGCGTCGCAAAGTTTGCCGAGCGGGTCGATCATATCGTTGCCAGGCGGGTGCGGTTAAGATTTGCCGATCGGCAATCGGCCGAGCGTGCCACTCCGCAACAGTTCACGAATCATGCCTGCTGAACAAGAATACGTCCTGGGCCAAAGCCGCGATGCAGCGCGGCGGCTCGAGATTCAGGATGGACAGTTGGCCGAGGTTTCCGAGCGGTTGCTGGATGAGATCGGGCTGCGGCCCAGCGACCGGGTGGCCGAGATCGGGATGGGGGCAGGGGGATTCACCCGCCGCATTCTCTCGCGGTTGGGTCCCGACGGAGTGCTGCTGGGGGTCGACTGCACCGCCGGGTTGCTGGAACAGGCGCGCGAGAAGCTCGCCGGACACGGTGCAGCCCGATTCGAAACCTTGCTCGCCGACGTTTCGCGGCCGGGACCGTGGCTCGACAACCCCGACGTCGTCCTGGGACGAACGGTTTTGCATCACCTGCCCCTGGTCGAAGCATGGCTGGGAAAGCTGCGCGGGGCATTGCAGCCCGGCACGCGGATCGGCTTTGTCGAACCTGAGTTCCGGGCTTTTCTTGGCCGGTACACGGTGCTCGAAGCTTCCGGCCGGCCCGAGCTGGCGGTCGTGCGCGGCTGGGCGGAAGGCATCAGTCGCTTCTACCAGGCCAGCGGCCTGTCGCCCACAATCGGGGCCAGCCTGGCGTGGACACTCGAAGCGACCGGCTACCGCAACGTGCGCAGCATCGCTGCCGAGATTCCCACCGGCGAGGCGATGATCGAAAACATGCTCCTGTATTATGACGAGATCGCACAGAGGTATCAAAGCCTGTCCATCATGACGGCAGCCGAAATCGAAGAGCAGAAGCGGCAGCTCCGGGCGCTCCCCAAGGGAGAGATGCCGGCGGTGTGCGGGTACTATCGGGTCACGGCGGTGGTGTAGGTTCAGGAGCGCTTGCGGAACCGCCCCATGTTCCAAACTCGCCCTGGCTCTCCTCAGCGGATTCTGCGGAGCCTTTCTGTGCGTTCAAGCCTGCCTCCAAATGTTCAGAGCGGCGATCGCAGCCCGAAAAGCCGAGCAGAAGGCTCCGCCATGACGACGGACATGTTCAGTCGAAGGAGCCATGCGGCCCCGTTTTTCGCTCCCATCGAAATGATTTGCCCATGACACCATTCGGGAAATCGGCACTGGCGGCCGTCGCACTCCTCGCATCAACAGGTCCTGGCGCGCTGGGCGATGAGCCGGTCCGCCGCACCGAGGATGTGATTTACGGGCGGAAATTCGGCATGGCGCTGACCCTGGATGTCTTTCAACCCGCGAAACCCAACGGAGCCGGGTTGCTGTTTCTGGTCAACGGCGGTTGGCTCTCGAGCAAAGACACGCCGCTGATGGTCACGATCAGGCCCGACGATTATCGCCCCTTCCTCGACCGCGGCTATACGGTGTTTGCCGTGGTCACCAGCTCGCAGCCGAAGTTTACGATTCGCGAAATCATTGCCGACGTGCAGCGTGCCGTTCGCTTCGTGCGCGCCAACGCCAAGCGGTTTGATGTCGACCCGCAGCGACTGGGGATGCTGGGGTCCAGTTCGGGGGGACACCTCACGCTGTCGCTTGCCGCGCGCGGCGGCCCGGGTCAGGCCGACTCGACCGACCCGGTCGAACGGGAAAGCAGCGCGGTTCAAGCGGCCGCCTGCTTCTTTCCTCCCACTGATTTTTTGAATTATGGGATGCCCGGGCGCAGCGGCGTCGGCGAGGGACCGCTGTCGTCCCTGGAGGCGGCGTTCGGTTCCCGCGGTTTATCGGCCGCCGAGCGCACGACGCTCGGCCGCGAGCTCTCCCCGATCTATTTCGTGACGCCAAAACTCCCTCCGACCCTGATCATTCATGGCGATCAGGATGAGGTCGTTCCCCTCGAACAATCCGAACGCTTCGTGCAGCGCGCCGCCGACGCGGGCGCCCCGCCGGTGAAACTGATCATCCGCCCCGGCAAAGGCCACGGCTGGGGCGACTTCTGGAAATCAACCGAAGACATCACGGCGTTTGCCGACTGGTTTGATGTGTATCTGCGAAAGCCGAGCGAGTGAACACCGATGACGACCTGGCGATGCGCTCTGGAATTGAATGAGACCCGCAATATCGTTGCCGGCAGTACGGCGGCGTTGGTGGAGGCGATCGGGCGTGCGGCCGATCTGCGGATCTACACCGAGTTTGTGCATAACGAACATATCGATGTCGATTCACCCAGCCGCGAGCGGATCCGCGAGGTCGCCGAATTTGGCGTCACGTATCTCGTCGATCAAAAATGGTCCGCCGCGATCATGAGCCTGCGACAGCCGATCGAGTTGCCCGTCGGGTTTGGTCCCCGTTCGTCGATGTCATTCTTCCTCTACAATCAGGATGGCACGCAGGGCATTGCACGACCGTACCTCGACGGCCGGCCTGATCTCGCCACCGGGCCGGTCGAGGCGACACCCGGGCCGTCGCCGTCGCAGCCGCCGCGGAACATGCCAAAATACCACGTGCTCGACAACCAGGACACGGGAACGAACGCCCCCAGCCAGAACTTCGTGTATGACTTCGATCGATTTCGTTACTGCGTCAACGACTCATGGCGCGAAGTTTTGCGGCACTCGGCAACAGGGGAGGTTTTGTCCGGATCGATGGATGAGCTCGTCGACGCGTTTTCGTCGGGCTGCGCGATCAAGCTCGGCGTCGGCAATCTCTGTATGGATCTTTGCCAGGATCCCGATGGCGCGCTAGACCACGAGGTCTTCGTTCAGGGGGGTTCGGCGTACTATTACACCGACCAGAAGCTGTTCATCATCGGTTCGCACCCGCTGGTGCGCGTCAGGCCAGGCGCGCCCCTGCGGTACACGAGTCGCGGCTGGGACTTTGGCTGGCTGATGGTGCGCAGCGACGGGCACGTTGTCTACCGCCGCTGCGACCCTTATACGCTGAAGTTCTCAGACAACGTTTCGCACCACGCGATTCGCTGGTTCGTATGGTAGAGCACCCGTCCGCTCACTATTCTGATTTGTCTTTTCCAGATTTGCGCACCGCAGTCTTCTGGCGATGCCTTGCGGCGTGGTAAAATAAGGGGCGGATTTTACCGATGGGACGGATACGAAATGGGGGCTCGGCTGCTCGTAGTCCCGCCTTGAGGCGGAACCACTGTGCGAGTTGCTGGATCATCTCCTTCCGCTGGGCAGGAAACACCCCTCGACCCATTCGGACGTTGAAGCGACTTTTGATCCGTCTTCCGCCTTACGGCGGGACTACGAGCGCGGGACTACGAACTGGCATGCCAAACGGAGAGCTTGTTTCCAGATTTGCAAGTTTTTGTCGAAGGGGTGTCGCGCCGGGGGGAGGAGGATCTTCGGCGAAAGTAATCGAATCCGGGCCGTTTTCTCGAAGATCCTCCTGTTCAACGGAGGAGTATCTTCGAGAAAACCCGTGACTTTCGAAAGGCGACTGTGCAGAAACCGGCCA
>SIAF01000245.1 GCA_009691905.1 Planctomycetaceae bacterium
CGAGCCATCACACAATACGGTTTCCGTTTCACGAAGTTATCAAACATGCATCCAAGCAACATCCTTGTCGCCTCCCAAGAAATCGATGTATCCCCCGGTCGGCGAACTTATTACGACAAATTTCCTCACCTTGGAAGCCCTGCCCTTAAGGCCTGCACAATCGGCACGACGTGACCGCTGCTGCCAATCGGTCGAATCGGTCGTTTGCCGTCATCCGTCGCGTCGGTTGCCTTCAGCGCAATTCTCCCTCAAATCGCCACTGAGCCTGAGTTCGGCCGCGCGCCGGGGGGGTGCCGTTCCGATCTCATTTAGCGCCGGGTTTCGTTCCAGGGAGGGTCCGCCGGGCGCTCGATACCCTCCCTCGGGATGGAAGCCGCCGCCATGAAGTTCACCGATCGACATCCATTGCCTGCCACCATCGGGATGGCGCTCTCCCTGGCCGTCAGCCTGGGCGGCTGCCAATCGTCGCGGATGCGCACAGCCGAGCGCACGACGTACGACACAGCCTACGACGCGATCCCGGTTCCAGAGTTCGACAGCGGCGATCCGCTGCCGGTGCGGCCCCCCGACGAGTCGCTCGGCCGCCCCGTCCTGCCGCCTGCCCCTTACGGTCAGAATGCACCGCGCTGGCGCGGCGCCTCACCCGGCCTCGCCCCCGACGAACTGATTCCCGAGCATCCCTCCGACGCTGAAGCCCCGATTCCCGCGGCCACCCGGCGAGCGGCTCGATCGAACTCGATGGCCGCCGAGTTCACCGCGCCGTCAGGCAGGCAAGGTGCCGCCGACTCGGCGACCGCTTCTCAAAGTGCGGCCCAGCGCGGCAAGCAATTGGCCAATCCACCACGTGAAATCGCCCCAGAGGGGAAATTGATCCCCCTCAACGACCCCCCGCGGCTGCTCGTCCCACCGACGGACGAGTAGTTTCGCGATCGCTTCAAGGGGGGTCGTAGCCCCCCGGGCAGAAGGGGTGACAGCGCAAAATGCGCCAGATCCCGCGGCAGCTTCCGGAAACGGCCCCGTATTTCTCGACCGCGAGGATGAAATACTGGCTGCACGAGGGATGGAACCGGCATTGCCCCCCGAAGATCGGGCTGAGCAGCCACTGATACCCGCGGACGAGGGCGATCAGGTTGCGGGCCGGCAATTGCACGACCCCCTGCAGCAGTCTCACGAGCACAGGCCGCGTCGGGTCAGGGAGTGACATGACTTTACTAAAGTCCACACGACGGGGTCAGGTCGGAGACGGCTTGGTTGTCGAGTGGGTCGTGCTCTGATCCGAGGCCGTCAGTCGGCGGCCGAGTTTTTGAGCCGCACGGAGCAGGGCCGCTTCGAAGTCGTCCTTCGTCGCCTCGCGCGCCTCCTGAGGAATCAGGACCAGATCGATCCCGCCGGGCAACTCGTGGCATCGCAGCCGAAACGCCTCGCGGAGCAGTCGCTTGAGACGGTTTCGCAACACGGCATTGCCGTTCTTTTTGGAAACGCTGAGTCCGACGCGCGTGACATTTGACCCGTTGGGGGCGGCAAAAACAGTCAGAAATTTCTGCCGCGCCACGCACCGCAGTGCATACACCCTGGCGAAATCGACCGGGCGTCTCAAGTGTTGCCGCTTGCGAAACCGCGCACGTTCCATTCGGCACGCTCCTGGTCAAATGATAATCACCGCCTGGTGCTGACTGATCGCCGCTTTCACGTTCAATCGTCGGTTGGCGTCTCGTCGACCGGATCGATGGCCGGTTCGACACCGTCGGTTTTCTTCCCTTTCAGGTACCACAATTCGTCGACCGGAGCGACTTTGGGGAGCGGTTGCCGCGCGATGCGCCTGGTGCGGTTGCCCCACAGCAGCACCGCTGCGATCAGACCCACGCCACAAATGAGAATCCCGCCGAGCATCACGATGCCCACCGAATAGGCGCGGCGCTGGGCGGCATGATCGGGGGCCGCCTCACCGTGCCCGCTCTGCTCCACGTCGGTCTTCGCCGCCGGAGGTTGTCCCTCGGGCGCGTGCTCTTGCCCGCCGGCCCTGCCGACCTGGATCGCCAGACAAATCAGGGACAGCGACACGCCGCCGCGGGCCACGACGATCAGATCCCGGCGGCGCGGAATCAGGCGGCGCGGCACAGGACGTCCAGGCAGGCTCGTCGATTTTCCGGAGACTTGCGTCAACCGATCACCAGAGTCCTTGCCGCGGCGACTGCGGCGCGGCGACTGCGAATTGTTCCAGAAGGTCTTTGGCTTTCTCCGACAGTTTCTGCGGTGCGACGATTTTCACGACGGCAAACTGATCGCCGCGCGTCTTGGTCCGCAGGTCGGCCCCCCCTTTTCCCCGCAGGCGCAACTTGGCCCCGCTCGAAGTACCCGGTGGAATCGTCACGACCATCAGCCCTTCCGACAATGTCGGGACTTCGACCTTGGCCCCCAGGGCCGCTTCGGCGATCGTGACCGGCACGTCGACAAACAGGTCGTTCCCTTCACGTCGCAGATAGGGGTGCGCGGCAACACGCAATCGAACGTGCAGATCTCCCGGCGGCCCCCCCCCGACCCCTGGACCACCCTGACCCGAGAGACGTACGACCCTGCCGGTGTCGACCCCTGCCGGAATCGTGACAGTCAGCGGCTCGGTCTTGCCGTCGCGCTGCAGGCTGAACGCCGACTTGCCTCCCTCGACGGCGGTCGCAAAGGGGATCTCGAGTTCAACTTCGACATTTTCGCCTGGGCGAGTGCGGCGTTTGGTTTGCCGCTTTGCGCCACCGAACGCCCCTCCCAGGAGACTCTCAAGATCGACCTGACCGCCACTGAATAGATCGCTGAAATCGACCGGGCCGGCCCCGCCTCCGCCGGCACCGCCCCATTCGAACGGCTGCCCGCGCGGGCCGCTCGCTCCCCCTGGAAATGTGGTGCCGAACTGATCGTACTGCTTGCGCTTGTCGGAATCGCCCAGAACATCGAAGGCCTCTTGCACCTGCTTGAACTTTTCAGCAGCGCTGGCCTCTTTGTTGGCGTCGGGGTGATACTTCCGCGCGAGTTTCTTGTGGGCTTTGCGAATTTCCTCGGCCGACGCCGATTTTGAAACTCCCAAAGCGTCGTAAAAATCTGGTTTGGCCATTGAAACGAACGGTGGGTCCGAAGAGTAACGAATGCAACCAGTCGCCGCAGCCTGCGGTGCGGAAATGGTCGCTTTCCATTTTACGGTGCCGATTTGCAAGGATACAAGCGCGGCGACTTTGAAAAGGCTTGCAGGATTGACAAGCCGGGCGAGGGGCGGCGTTGCGCATCGGCGGTTTCAGACACACCCGTCCCTCCTGTGGTTAATGCCCCTGCGCACGCTACAATTACGCCGTATGTTCCGTTTCGCGTTGAAAAACCTGTTGAGCCGACCCGTTCGAAGTCTGTTGGCACTGTGCGGCCTGACCGTGGCCATCGCGGGCATGGTGGGGCTGTTTTCGGTCGCCGAGGGAATCGAAGATACGGTTTCGACCACGTTCGGGAAGGTTCCCGGCCTGACCGTGATGCAGCCGGGGGCGCCGATCCCGTTGTTTTCGCGAATTCCGGCGGGCTGGGGGGACGAGATTCGTGCCGTTAAAGGGGTACACGTCGTGCATCCTGAGGTCTGGTCGCGGGCGCACGTCATCGACGGCAAGCCGACGATCAGCCCGCCTCGCTTTCTGTTCGGTTCCGATCTCAAGCAAGCCGACCGCCTGCGCTACAGCGTTTATCGCGAGGGGATCAAAGAGGGGCGTGCGCTGACGGCTGCCGACCGGGGGACTCACAACGCCCTCGTCAGCCGCGCCATTGCTGAAGAATTCAAAAAGACGATCGGTGAGACGCTGCGCGTCGACGGCCGCGACTGCGAGATCGTGGGAATCTATGAGGCTCAATCACTGTTTCTGGACGTGGCGATCATTCTCGACATCGACCTGGTGCGGAGCATGGCCCGCGTCGGTCCCGAATCGGTCAGCAACTTCTACGTCGAACCCGATCAGGGTGCCGACCGCAAACAGCTTGCCGATAGTCTCAAAGCGTTGTTTCGCGGCCGGGCGCCCGACTCGTGGCAGCCGGCACAGGCTCTGGCCACTGAACTGGCCGGCCAGAAATCAGAGGGCAACCCCCTGTCGGGACTGATCGAAACGCTCGGCGGAGCGTTGTTGAACCCACCGTCGAAAGCCGACGCTGCGAAAGCCGATACCGAAAGTTCAGACGGCGATTCTCCAGCCGAGCGCCCCGGCGTTTCTCCTGGAACTCTCGGCGAAGCGCCGGGCAACGAGCCGCCGCGCCGTGATGCAGGTTTGACGGCCGAACTTCCTGTCGAGATCCGCAGCCCCGAAGACTGGGCCGGCGAATTCAAACGTTTCAGCCAGGATCTCGACGTGTTTCTGCTGCTGATGACGAGTATCGGGGTCACGATCGCTTTCGTCGGCATCGTCAACACGATGCTGATGAGCGTCACCGAGCGGTTCATCGAGTTTGGGATTCTGAAAGCCAACGGCTGGTCGAGCGGCGAAGTGCTGCGACTGATTGCCTTCGAAAGCGCCCTGCTGGGGCTCGCCGGCGGCATCGTGGGGAGCATCGTCGGCTGGATCGCCACACTGGTGATCAACGCCCACTGGCCGACACGCATTCACCTGTATGCCAGCCCCAGCCTGCTGCTGTTCAGTCTCGCGTTCAGCACGATTCTGGGGGTGCTGGGAGGGCTGTACCCCGCGTTGCGTGCCGCGCGCATGATGCCGATGGACGCGATTCGCAGAGGATGAAGCCTCGATGATTGAAGTCACAGGCGTCGTCAAAACGTACCTTCGGGGTAGCACCGAAGTTCGCGCCCTGCGCGGGCTGACCTGCCACATACCGCCCGCGGCACTGACGTTTATCGTCGGCCCTTCCGGCAGCGGCAAGAGCAGCCTGTTGTACCTGTTGGGGGCGCTCGATCGGCCCTCGAGCGGCGAAATCGTTGTGCAGGGCCGATCGCTCTCACAGTTCGATCGCCGCGAACGGGACCTGTACCGCCGCGACCAGGTCGGGTTCGTCTTTCAGAATTTCAACCTGCTCTCGAACTTGAACGCCGTCGACAACGTCCTGGTGCCCTACCTGCCCCAGGGGGTATCCCGCGAACGCCGCAGCGAAGCCGAAGACCTGCTGCGGCACGTCGGCCTGGGGGACCGGCTCGATCACCGTCCCAGCCAGCTTTCGGGAGGCGAGCAGCAGCGCGTGGCGATTGCCCGGGCCTTGCTCAAGCGCCCGCTGCTGATTCTGGCCGACGAGCCGACCGGCGAACTCGACAGCGAATCGGGAGCCGAGGTTTACCGCTACCTGCGCGGCTTACGCGACGAGCAAGGCTCGACCGTCGTGGTCGTGACCCACGACCAGAGCCACATTCAGCCCGGCGACAACGTGTTGACGCTGCGGGACGGGCGGCTGGCGGGGGCCTGACATGCCCCGGCCCTTCGATCCAACAAGACCCCATTTAGACGGAGAACGCCATGAACCAACCTAATCGATCGACTTCCCGTCGCATGCGAACCTCGCTTCCAATCCTTGTGATCGTTGCAACGCTGGCGGGCGCGGTCTTCGCCGCGAAAGACGCCAAAGACAAGGCGAATCAAACGCAATGGTATGTTCGGCCTACTGCAGCCGAGCCGTCGGTGCGCGGCGTGCTGGCCGACCTGGGAGTGAACTGGGTCGAATTCGAGTACAACTTGCCTGGAGACAGCGTCGCGATATTCAAGTTCGTCGCCCGCGACGAGGCTGGCAAGATCATTCCGGAACTTTCGAAGTTGCACGAGTTCAGCCCGTTAAATGGAGACAATTTCGGGAAAGTGCGTTTGACACGGATCAATCCGGAACCGCTCACGGTAGGAAAGCCAGCAAAGAAAGTACGATGGGCGAAAACCGTCGCGAATACCGGCCCTGGTCTCACTGAATGGCTTCCTGAGCACTACGGAGGGACGCGAAGCCTTACGTCCTGGATGGAGGGGACGTCGATTGATTCACCGGAACATGACCGGGAATACGTCCTTTGGCACGTGCTGACATACGCGAAGGGACTGACGACCATCTTCGAGAACAGCCCAACTGCGTTTCGCTACGAGATCCGGTTCACCCTGAGAAAGTTGAAGGACGGTGAGCGACCTGGTACGCACCGGTTCATGGACGTTAAAGACGAGCCGTGACGCAGTGTTCGCGCCGCCGATGTTCACCCCGCCTCGGCGTGGTTCTGATTCTGGTTGAGCTTGTTGTACAGCGTCTTGAGGGCGATCCCCAGTTCGAGCGCCGTGCGGGGCTTGTCGCCGCCGTTTTTATCAAGCGTCTGTAAGATGACTTCCATCTCGATTTCACGCAGCGTCTTCGGACGATCGCCGTCGCTATGCTCGGCGGGAGGGCGGTGCCGGCGGATGCGACGGGTCAGGCTCGTGGGCAGGTCGTCGACGGTGATGACTTTTCCGTCGGCGAGAATCACGGCGTGTTCGAGGGCATTGGCCAACTCGCGAACGTTGCCGCTCCATTCGTGCTGCTGCAGCACTTCGACGACTTCGGTCGACAGAATGTCATTGGGGACGCTGGGGCGCTTCAGGTGCCGCGCGATCAAAGTTCGCGCCAGGGCAGGAATATCTTCGCGGCGTTCGCGCAGAGCGGGCAACTGCACCTCGAACGTGTTGACGCGAAAGAACAGGTCTTCACGGAAGTGTCCGTCTTCAACCATCGTCAACAGATCGCGGTTTGTGGCGCACACCACGCGGATGTCGACGTGAAACGCGTCATTTTCGCCGACGCGACGGACTTCGCCCGATTCAAGCACACGCAGCAGTTTGACCTGCATCCCTTTGTCGAGCTCGCCCAGCTCGTCGAGAAACAGCGTGCCGCCATTGGCGACTTCGATCAGCCCCTTGCGCGGCGTGTCGGCGCCGGTGAAGGCCCCTTTGCGGTGGCCGAACAGTTCGCTTTCGACGAGGTTCTCGGCGAGGGCCCCGCAGTTGACGGCGACGAAGGGCATGCCCGCGCGGCGGCTGAGTTGATGGATTCGGCGGGCCACGAGTTCTTTGCCGGTGCCGGTTTCACCCAGAATCAGCACGTTGGAATCGGTCGGGGCGATGCGCTCGATGATTTTTTTGACGCGTTCCATCGAGGGGGCGTCACCGACGATGTCGGGGCCGCCTTCGACCGCCTTGAGTCGGTTCTCGAGAGCGATCGCGCGGTTCGTCAGGGTTTTCTTTTCGGCGACGCGGGCCAGCACCCCGGCGATCATCGCCAGCTTGGTGGGCTTGGTGAGAAAATCGTAGGCGCCGCGGCGAAGGGCCTGAATGGCATCCTCCATGTTGCCGTGGCCGGTGCTGATAATGATTTCGGTATCGGGGGCAACGGCCTGCAGGTGCTCGACGACGTCCCAGCCCGAGATGCCGGGCATCCGCAAATCGACGATCGCCGCGTCGTACGAATTTCGGTCGATGGCCGCCAGCGCCGACTTGCCGTCTTCGCAAATCGTGGTCTCGTGTCCCATCCGAGGGAGCTCGAGCTTCATCACGTCGCGAATCGGTGCTTCGTCATCGACGAACAGAACGCGCAGTCTGTTCAACACAGAGTGGCTCAACCAGAACCTCCTTGTAGCCTGCCGGAAACGTCCTGTCTCCGGATCGCTGACCGGGTGTCACTTTGGGAATCGGCCCGGCTTCGGGAAAGGAGTCGCATGGTAACAATCGACCCCGATCTGGGGAACAGTGATTTTCTCAGTGATTTTCTCACGCACATTTCTTCGCGTCACCCCTCCCGGAGGACGATTCAGGCACCGATCCGGCCAGAATCGGCAGCGAGACCGGCATCTTCGCTTTCGAACCCGACACCGACGCAGGCTGGGCTGTGGTCGGCTCGGCAGGTCGTTTGCCGGCAAACAGCCCACGCAAACTGCTGGCGGCGGCATGCAGCCGCGGAAACAGAAACCGGCCGTTGTCCTTCAGGTACTTCCAGCGAAAGTAGTACTGCCGAAAACACTCCTGGTGCAACTCATAGACTTCTTCGGTCGTCAAATGTTCGTATTTCAGGTTGGGGGTGTAGACGTCGTAGCGGCTCCAGTCGTGGCTGGCGACGAGGTGCTCGATCTCGTTCAGCCAGTCGGTGCCGGGATAGGGGGTGCAGACGTTGAAATTCGCCGCAAACGGATCGACCTGCTTGGCGTACCGCAGCACGGCCCGAATCGTCTGCCGCGTGTCTTCGGGAAACCCGATCATGAACCCCGAGACGACGCGAATTCCCAGCCCGCGGCACAAATCGACGAACTGACTTTGCTTGTCGTCTTTGACGGGCGCCCGCTTGTACTTGACCAGCGTCTCGCGGCTGGGCGTTTCGATGCCGACAGTGACCGAGGTCAAACCCACGTCGCGCAGCAGCGTCAGCGTCTCGCGGGTCAAGAGCTCGATGCGGCTCTCGACCGAGAATTGAATTTTTTTCGGCAATTTGCCGATTTCGGCGACCACCTGTTCGAGATGCTTGCGTTTCGCCCCGAACAGCGGGTCGCGGAACTTGAATGATTGAAACCCATACAGTTCGCCGCCACGGCGGATTTCTTCGGCGACCAGTTCGGGCGCCCGGGCGCGGACTTTGTTTTCGAGAATGATGTACGGGCAGTACGAGCAACTCAGCGTGCATCCGCGGCTGGATTGGACGTAAGCCGTGGGAAACTTCCAGAAGTCGTAGCCGACTTTGAATTTCTTGTAGGGAAAGATCGACCAGTCGGGAAAGGGAAGCGCGTCGAGATCGGCGACGGTGCCGATGTCGTGAAGCTGCTCGGGCGACGCGAGAACCTCATCGAGCGTCTGCAGCAGTTGCTCGGGTTCTCCCTTGAGCACCTGGCAATTCAGCCCCTGAAAACTCTCGGGCATGGTGCTGGCGACCTGCCCGCACACCAGAATTCGCATCGCGGGGAAACGCTCGTTCAACTGCCGAATCATGGTCAATTCGTACGGTAGCGTCATCAGCGCCGGGTTGAGAATGTAGAGGTCGGCCGGTGGAGTGTGCTCGAGCGCATAGGTGACAACGTGCCCGAGCTGTTTCAGTCCCGCCGCCAGATAGCCGTAGGCCAAGGGGGGGGCGCGAAAGTCGCGGCGATAAAACTGCTCGATGATTTTCGCGCGCAACCCGTGGCCGCGAAACTGCCCGACGCCGAACCCCCCGGCGAAATCCTTGAATGCCCCGCCGTGCCGCGTGTCCCACAGAACGATTTGCATGCTGCCTTCCCCGGCCCGATCAGGGCCTGCGACGGTGGTCACTTGCAAAGTTGGATGACGCAATGAAATTGGAATGACGAAACGCTAGGCCGCGCGCGGCGCCGGTCGATGCGATTCAGCGCCCTCTGGAATTGAATGACTCGTCGATCGCGTCAAAATTCGCGTCAACGCGGGTGATTCCAACCGATACCGAATGCCGCGCCACACGATCGAACGGCCCACCCCCGATGCCACCAGGCCCAGCCAGATCACCAGCGACACCAGTGGCCAGCCCCAAATGTTGATGCGGCACACGCGCTGGTACTCGGTCTCGGCAATGTCGACGAAGGGGCGCACGGCGGCAGCCGAAATCGCACCGCGCAACGCGGTCAGCAGATAACAGCCCAGAAGAGCGAGCCGTGCAACCAGCGCCGGCCCGGCCGACGACAACACCGCCAGACCCGCAAGGCCCCAGAAGACGACGTTGGTCAACCCGCCGGCAACCAGGGCAAACCGCCACCAGGTCGGCGCGTAGACGCGGACGACCAGGTACTGTCTCCGCAAAAACTCGGCCAGCGCGCCCCACGTGAAGTCGGCCGACGTGCGAACCAGGCAGTGCGGCTCGTACGCGACCTTCAGTCGTGCCTCGCGAACCAGGCGGCTGACCACCAGGTCGTCGCTCAAGCTCCCTTGCCAGGCCGCCGGCAAACCGAGTTTGCGAAACACGCTTGCTCGAATCGCCCAGGCACCGCCCCACACCAGGTTAAAGCCGTGCGGGCCCATCACCGCCACTACCGTATTGTTGATCGCCGATAACAGGCGATTTACAAACGTCGGTTGCACCGGCACGTACCAGCGATAGCCGGTGGCGACGGCAAACTTGCCGCTTTGCAACCGGTCGACCAGCCACGCCAGCCAGTCGCGATGCGGGCAGGCATCGGAATCGACGAAGGCCAGAATGTCGGCGGTTGCTGGAACGGTTTGCGTCCCCTGCATCAGGTTGTGGACTTTCTGTCCGCAATCGACGGCCACGCCGGTGAAGTCGACGCGGCAATCGACCTGCGGATACAGCCGCTGCAAGCGGCGCACGACGGCCGCTGCCGCATCGGATTCGGATTCGATCAGAAAGCACAGCTCCAAGGGAGCGTAGTGCTGTTCGAACAAGGCTCGCAGGTTGGTCTCCATCGCGACGTCCAGCCCTTTGCAGGGGACGAACAGCACGACGCGCAGCTCTGGTCCCGGCTTTCGCGCGGCGGCGAGTCGGCCGCGATGGTAACGCCGGTTCTCCCAGGCGTTCAGCAGCATCAGCGCAGCTTGCAGCAGTCCCGCTGCCGAGAGCGCGGCACACGCCAGCCAGGGCCACTCGATTCGAAGCCAATCCATGCCGATACGTCGCATCCTGCCGACCAACGAAGCCGCAGCGGTTTCCGCGGCCGGTCGTCGGGGCGTAACGAATATCGGCGAGAGCGGTTTGCGTCAATGGGAACAGTTCGTCGTCGGCACGTCCGCCACAGTCGAAGTGCTGGGCAAACCCAACGATCTCGCGCAGCACCGCCAGCGATTGCGTCTGAACGGGAACGGACGAAAAAAAACAACGGCCCGCTTGGAGGCTATGTGGTATTTTGGTAGCGGTCCTCGAGTTCGGCAAGGAGGAGAGGGCGTTGTTTCGTGGAGCGGGCGCGGCGCATGAGTTTGCGTCGAGCGAGGGCTTGAAGTTGACTGGCGGGAGGC
>SIAF01000246.1 GCA_009691905.1 Planctomycetaceae bacterium
CCGGGAACTCGTCTCTCGCAATATCACGCGACGCCTCCAACGCAACGAACTCGCACGCTTCTATCACTGGAAACAACGCAAACGCCTGGCCCCACTACGCGTTAAGCAACGCAAATGAACGACCGACAGTAGAATTACATATCTCTCAAGGCCGTTCTGAGTCGGGTTGCGAAGAGCAATACCGCGACTGAACTCGATTGAAGTGTCGGTCGCGAGCGCGCTTTCTGCCGGATTGGCAGACGGCGCACCGTTATGGCAAATCGAATCCGCTCGATCGCGGGTCTACCACGCTTCAATTGGTTCGAAAAAAGATTACGATTTTCCCGGCAATTCGAGGCCTGATGCCGGCACACCGGGGCCGAACGCCCAGATCACCTGGAACGTCGTTACGCCTGATTTTTCATGCTTCCCTGGCTTATGAGGTTTTTTTTCTTGACTCGGCGGATTTATGGTCTACGATTATGTCAGCGTGGGGGCGTTGGCCCGCACCTCCCGCATTGAGAAGCCCCGCCGCAAGGCTGGGGCTTCTCTTTTTTCTTTGCTCTCGATCCGTCCCTGACCCCAGGCATTTCAGACTCTTTCAAGAGTCGATCGAACAACTGCCGGGCGAAAACCGCTCGACAACATGCGTTAGCACGCACAAGATGGGGCAGCAAGTGCATGGCGGCGACCCAGGGATTCCACTTTCTTCTTTCACCGCAAAGATTCCCATAATGCCCGACTGGCGGAGTCACTGGTCGCTGCGGCCCGGCGTCACGTACCTCAACCATGGTTCGTTCGGGCCGTCGCCGCGCGTCGTAAGCGAAGCGCGGCAGGCATGGACCGATCGACTCGAAAGTGAGCCGATGGATTTCCTGGTGCGGCAGATGGAAGAACATCTCGACGCCGCACGGGACTGCCTCGGAAAATTCGTGGGGACGCACGGACGGAATCTGGTGTTCGTCGATAACGCCACGTTCGGGATGAATGTCGTCGCTCATAGTTTCCCCCTGACAGCCGGCGACGAGGTGCTGGCGACCGATCACGAATATGGGGCCGTGCTCAGGATCTGGCGGCAGCAGTGCCAGAAAACCGGGGCGACGCTGATCGTACGGAAATTGCCGGCGCGGCTGGACTCGATTGACGAGCTGATCGAGACGCTGTTTGCCGCCGTGACAGCCCGCACCCGGCTGATCGTGGTGAGCCACGTCACGTCGCCGACGGCGGTGATCTTGCCGGTGCGCGAAATCTGTGCGAAGGCTAAAACGCTGGGGCTCGCCGTGTGCATCGACGGTCCGCACGCCCCGGCTGCGGTTGACGTCACCATCGACAAATTCGGGTGCGACTTCTACGCGGCCAGTTGTCACAAGTGGCTCAGCGCGCCGTTCGGTTCGGGGTTTCTGTACGTCCACCCCCGCTGGCAGGGGAAGGCGCGGCCCAACATCGTGAGCTGGGGGCACAGCCTCAGCGGCCGCCCGGCCAATTGGAGCGACGAATTCACCTGGTCGGGGACGCGCGATCCGGCAGCGTTTCTGGCGGTTCCGGCGGCGATTGAGTTTCTGGAAGGGCTGAATAGAGCGGTAGCCGCCGAGCCGCAGTCGGCAACGGCGCGAAGAGAGGCAAGCTTCGGAGCCGGGGATACGAGATCGGGTGTCGATTACTTTCGCCGCTGGTCGCACGATCTCGTCCGCTATGCCCGCGAGCAGATCGTGCGTCTGACCGGCCTTGAGCCGCTCGTCCCCGACAGCCCGGAATGGTACGGCACCATGATCGCCCTGCCCCTCCCTGATGCGGTTCGTGAGCCTCACGAAGGGCACATGCACCCCTTACAGCAAGCGCTGTGGGATCGTCACCAGATCGAAGTGCCGATCGTCGATTGGCAGGGGCGGCGATTCGTCCGCGTGTCGTGTCACCTCTACAGCGATCGGGGAGACGTCGACCGGCTGGTGGATGCCCTGCGGGGACTGCTGTCGACGTGAGCGTCCCCCTTTTGTCGACTGCTTGCTGCATTGGCAGAAGGCGCGAAGTATTTACACACTCCGTCCACTTTGTGACCACAACGTCGGGGTGCGCCTACCGGGCGCAGCACGGAAATCCAACCACAACTAATTTATTGACAATCAGTTACAGCCAGGCAGCATCAGGTTGTCCTGATCGATTCGCCGGTTCGGCATGCAAACTGCTTTCTCAGATTTCTCGTGGCCGCGTGACTGTGCAAGCCAAATCCGCAATCCCCCCCTGGCGTCCCTGACGAATCGTCATGACCCTTCTCATGGAATCCGAGATGTCGCTCGAACTCGAACACCACATTCAAGACCGGGTCGGCGGCCGCGTCCGCTACCTGCGGGTCTTTCGCCGCAACGGGCAACTCATCCTCGAAGGTTTGAGTGCCTCGTTTCACGCCAAGCAACTGGCGACGCATGCCGTGCTGGAGTTTGGCCCGGCCGAAGAACTGGTGAACGATATCGTGGTCGATCGACGGTAGCAAAATCCGCCGGACTGCGCCTGCTACGACCCGTTCCCGCAGGGTCGTCAGCGAAGCCCCGGCGGGTGAAGAGTCGCCAGCAGTCCCGTGCAATCCCCCGACTGCACGAGGCAACTCTCGACTCTTCACCCGCCGGGGCTTTTCGTCCGTAGGGCGAGTCGTCGACTCGGCCGATATCCCTGCGTGCGAGTCGACGACTCGCACCACGTTTGGGACACATGAATAATCCGGGTTAAACTTTGTCGGGCAGCTTGCCGCAAAAGGCCACCACGCAAAACGTGGCGATCGGCCCGAGAATCAGTGACAGGAGAAACCACATCAATCCGCTGTGGTTCTTGGATTGCGCGAGGCCGGCATTGATCAAAGCCAGCGATCCCCAACCGACGAAGTAGGGTGCGTTTTGCAATTGCCCGTCGGCAAGCAGCGTCATGGTCGCGAGAAGGTCCACGGTCTTATCACCTGGCTACGGTTTTCGGAATTGTCAGTCTTCAATTCGCGCAACGCCCGCGATGCGCCTCATCAAATGTGTGATTCGTCGATCACGGTCGAGTCTTGAACGAAATCGGGGTTACTTTGGCTTGCGCAAATACTTCGTGTGCATCTTGACGTAATTGCCATCAAAGCTGACGAGCGTGATGTCGGAGTAATTGATTCTTTTGGAAGTTGGCTCCCAATTTCCGGCCGGGTCAAAAACCTGCAATGTTGCGGATTTCATTGTCAGTTTTGTCACGCGGCCGATCAGAAAGCGCTCTGACTCCGACAACTCGTTCTCGACGATGACGTTTCGGCCCTGCTTATTGAGAGCAGCCAGTGCCGTCTTCCACGATGACAGGTCGACTCCGTCCGGCGCCGCGAACTCGTCGACAAGCCCCTCACTCCGCAGAACATGTTCGTACCACTGTTCACACTCTCCAAAATCAATCGAAGTGATGTCCTTCGTGGCGACAATCTCAAATCCATCCATCACGAAATCGTTGGCGGACCAAATCAGAATCAGCTCTTTGCTGTAGTCGACGACAAATCCCAGCACCGCCTCCTCGGTGATTGTTTCGCGATTGATTTCAATCAACTGGTTCCGTTTCCGAAACCTCGCGAGATGCTTCGGCATGTCTTTCATAGATTTCACCGATTGCCGTGCAACGGGCCGCTCACATTATTACACCTGCAACCCGTCAGTCTCTTCAAACCCGCACATCAGGTTGAAATTCTGGACGGCGACACCGGCGGCGCCTTTGATCAGGTTGTCGAGGCAGGCGATGATGATCGCCTGGCCGCGCGCCTGGCGAACGGTGATATCGCAATAGTTCGTATTCGCCGAGTCTTTGGTGACGGGAAGATGCTCGACCACACGCATGAACGGCCTACCGGCGTAAAACTGCCGAACCACCTCAAGCAACTGGCCGTCGCTCGCCGGTTTTTTGAGCCGGGCGTAAATCGTCGCAATGATTCCACGATCCATAGGGACCAGGTGCGGCGTGAAGATCGCTTCGACCGCGACGCCGCACGAATCCGAGAGGATCTGCTCGATCTCGGGGAGGTGGCGGTGTTTGTTGCCCACCGAGTAAGCTCCGATCGATTCGTTGCACTCGGCAAACAGCGTCCCCAGCCTGGGGGTTCGACCGGCCCCGCTCAGGCCGCTTTTGGCGTCGATGATGATTCCCGTCGGTTCGATCCAACCGGTCTTGAGCAAGGGGGCCAGTCCCAGAATCGAGGCGCTGGAATAGCAGCCAGGGTTGGCGATCAACCGCTGGCCGGGAATCCGTTCGGCCCACAATTCCGGCAGGCCGTAGACCGTTTCCTTCAACCGCGCGGCGTCGCTGTGCGCATGCCCATACCATTTCTCATAGACCGCCGCGTCGGTCAGCCGGTAGTCGGCACTGAGGTCGATCACTTTGGCCCCCCCGGCCAGCAACGTGGGCACCGCCTCCATGCTCGCGACGTGGGGCAGACAGCAGAAGACGACCTCGGCCCGCTTCGCCACCTCGGCCGGAGACAGGTCTTCGCATTTCACGGTAAGCCGCCCGTAGAGGCTTTGGTGGATCGCATGGACCAGTGGCGAGCCTTCCTGTCGAGTCGTGAGCGCGGCGATTCTCGCCTGCGGGTGGCGCAGCAGGATTTTGATCAGCTCGAGCGCTGTGTAACCCGTGCCTCCGAGGATGGCAACTGAGACCATGTGGTGCAGGACCTTTCGAACACACGAGGCGGCAGGTTGAACCCTGCAGGACGTAACGGGAGTTAAGTTGACACACAGAATATAGATGAGCAGGCGAGCGGGGGGCGTGAGCCACCTGAAGGGCCATTTGCATGCAGCGCCACAGTTTTTCCTTTGTGGGTCCACTTAGCTCCGCGGCTCAAGCGCGGATCGCAATTCAGGAGCATTGTGACGGGCAACGTGCGTACGGATTTCATACCAGGTCACTAGAGCCACAATGATGGTGCCGACGATCAATCCGGCGAGCAACCCCTGGCCCAACCCGAGCGCCAGTCCGACATGAATCGGATTGAACTCGTCGCGGGCGCGTTCTGAGGCATGGACGAAAAATGCTTGGTAGGCGCCAGGTGCGTACTCTCCCAGCGCAAAACCGATGGCTGACCCGACAAGACCGCAAACCAGACTTGTCGAAGCGACAACGATCAAACCCTTCGTAATGGTCATGGTTCAGCTCTCATGTGCAACATCCGCATGGCGAGAAACGACGCTGCCGGCGAATGCGTCGAAGCAGCGATTGGATCTACGGTGAACCGGCAACCCGGTCCTTACGTTGAACTGTGTGTGGGTAGTTCTTGCCGGAAAGCCGGCTGGACGCGAACTGTAACGCTATTTCGGTCACCGGAGGATAGTATTGTAAACTCCCGATAGATGACGACAAGCACCGGACGATGCAGGTTCGATTGCAGGCGGGGATGATTATGCAGACGCTGAACCGATTGACTGCTGCCGCCGTCACAATAAGCGTCCTGTTCTGGGCCGCCTGGCGGAGCCGCACGCCGGGCGCCGACGAGCCCCTTTTGGTTGCAGACGATGAAGTTCACCGGGCGCCCGGATTCGAGCACACGGGGATGCCGGCCGTTGCCGACCCTGGCACGAATGGAACCCTGCGACTCACGATTCTCGACTCCGCAATAAAGAAACCCACGTTCGCGCGAGTCAGTGTTGTCGGCCCGGATGGCAACTACTACGAGCCGGCCAGCAATTCCCTCGCGCCGTGGAGCCTGAAGCGTTTGGGCAACAGACAGGGGAAAGGCCCGTTCCGCTATTACGGCTGGTTCTTTTACGCCGGCCCCGGCGTCCAGGAGATTTCAGTTCCCCCCGGCGACGTGCGCGTGGAAGTTTGGAAGGGGTTCGAGTATCTGCCTGTTTCGAAAACGGTTTCCGTCAGGGTCGGCCGGTCCCACGAGATCACATTAACGCTGAAACAGGCGGCCCCCGTGGCAGAAAGCGGCTGGTACTCGGGTGACACGCACATCCATATCGACCGCCAAAGCGACGACGACGGCCAGCGCTGCCTCGACCTGGCCGAAGCCGAGGACATTCGCTTCGCCCACATCCTGTGCATGAACGATCCGCGAACGTATCAGCCTGTTATGGAGCAGCAGCTCCATCCGCAACGGCACGGCCTGGGCAGAGATTCGGTCAAGCAGCGCGGGCGCCATCAAATCGCCTCCGGCCAGGAGTATCGGGCCAATACCTACGGACACATCTGTCTCATCGGAGGCAGCCGGCTGGTCAATGCCGACGGTGCGAAAACCGACCCGAACAACTGGCCCCCGTTTGGCGTCGTGGCGGATGAACTGCACGGGCTCGGCGGATATGCGTTTCACGCCCACGGAGGCTACGGCAAAGAGATTTATGCCGACTTCGCGCAACGGGCGACCGATGGCGTTGAACTGCTGCAATTCGCCGAATATCGCGACATTGGTTTGGAAGGCTGGTATCACATTTTGAACGCCGGCTACCATTTTCCGGCCGTGGGCGCGAGCGACTATCCTTACTGCCGTGCGCTCGGTGATTGCCGCACGTATTGCCATCTCGGCGACCAGGAGCCAACGTTTGACAATTGGAACAAGGCCGCGGCGGAGGGCCGAAGTTTTTTCACGACCGGCCCTCTGCTATGGATGTCGGTCGAGGACCAGCACGAGGACCAGAAACTCTGCGGCGAAACGGCGGCGTTTCGCGAGGGCGGACAACTGCTCCGGATTCGCGTTTGGATGCAATCGCCTGTCGCTCCCGTACACGAGTTGCAGATCATCGAAGGGGGTCAGGTGCGTCAAACCGTGGCAGTCAAAATCGAGCATCGCACTCAGCGCCGCTATTGGGACTTTCGTCTGCCGGTCAAGGCCTCAACGTGGATCGCTGCCCGCGCGTTCACGAAAAGCCCCCGGGGCCGCGAAGATGTTGAAGCGCACACCAACCCTGTCTACGTCACCGTTGGCGACACTTCCGGGGTGCAACGTGCGAGTGTCGAATGGCTGCTCAAGAAACTTGACGAGCGGATCGCGGCCAACGCCGCGCGTGAATTCCCTCAGAAAGATCAATTGCTCAGGTACATGCGCACCAGCCGTGAGGCGCTCGCTACCCAACTCGTCTCGCCGTAGAGCCCCAGCCCAACCGACGCCCCCTGGACGAACCGACGACGGGGCAGCCGGTCTGGGCCGATCATCGCCTTTCAAGCGCGAAAAAAGCCCGGAATCGAGCCGGTTCCTTGGCGCGACGCAACCGCGGCGGTAGAACGGTGTTTCGTTTCGATCCCGCGACAGATCGCATTCCGACGCCCCTCCGCCGACTCGGGGCGTTGTCATTCATTCTTACCGTTTGAGGAGACAGAACCGCTATGGCCAACGTGGCAAAACTGACAGCGGACGCATTGACCCAAAACGACGGCATCCTGCGGCTGGCCCCCACCTGGGTCCCGCGGTCGTTTCTGCAACCGGGCAAACGCATCAAGCTGCATCCGGCTGATTATTATGCCCTGGGGACGCATCGCGGCGGGATCGACGAACGCTGGTTTGCCTCGACGACCCTCGCCACCAACGAAGGGGCGCCGCCCGACGAAGGGCTGAGCTATGTTGTCCACGGCCGGCAGAAGTTCGCGCTCCGCGACGCGGTGGCCGAACTCGGGGCCGAGATGATCGGCAAGTCGATCTGGAAAAAATACGAGCGCTGGCCCGTGTACTCGAAATTTTTCGACAACATGGGTCCGATCCCGCACCATATGCACCAGAGCGACAAGCAGGCCAAGCTGACCGGGCAGGAAGGGAAGCCCGAGTCGTATTACTTTCCGCCGCAGCTCAACGCCATCGGCAACAATTTTCCGTACACGTTTTTCGGTCTCGAACCAGGAACGACCAAGCAGGACATCATCCGCTGCCTCGATCGCTGGAACGACGGCGACAATGGGATTCTCAACTACTCGAAGGCCTACCGCCTGCAACCGGGTACCGGCTGGCTCGTGCCGCCGTGCATCCTGCACGCCCCCGGCAGTCTCGTGACCTACGAGCCGCAGTGGGGCAGCGACGTGTTCGGAATGTACCAGTCGATGGTCGAAGGCCGGGCTGTTCCCCGATCGCTGCTGGTCAAGGATTTCCCGAAAAACAAGCACGACGACAACAAGTACCTCGTCGAAGCCCTGGATTGGGAAGGGAACGTCGATCCGAATTTCAAAGACAATCATTATCTCGAGCCGATCCCCGTTGCCGACACCGCCAAACAGGGGTGGGTCGATCGCTGGATCGTCTACGGTAAAGTGGCCGGTAAGCAGCTATTCACCGCCAAAGAGCTGACGGTCGGGCCCGGCCAGAAGTGTACGATCAAAGACGGCGGAGCGTACGGCTGGATCACCGTCCAGGGCGAAGGTTATATCGGCAAAGTCCGCCTGCAGACGCCGGCCATGATCCGCTATGGCGAACTGACGGAAGACGAAGTTTTCGTCACCGCGCAACGCGCGGGCGAGGGGGTCACGTTCTCGAACACCGGCTCAGAACCGCTGGTCGGCCTGCGCTACTTCGGCCCGGATGCCTGCCCGAATGCACCGAATGTGGGGGACGCGAAACGTTAAACAAGTAAGTATGCTCTCGAAATACCATTCGCATTCCACCCAAGCCGACCGCTGTGCGGTCGGTCCCGACTGCACAGCAGTCGGCTTGGGTTGAATGAGTTGATTCAAAGATCGCTGTCACTGAGGTGCAACATGAAATGGTGGCTCGTCACGTGGTCGACCTACGGGTCATGGCTGCCTGGCGACCCGCGGGGATTTCAAACGTGGCGAGGCAAAGAGTACGTGCCGCCCCCAAAGCGATATGCGAAGCCGGGAGAGCAGAATTACAAAGCGGCGGCGTACACTAACAGGTTTCAGGCCGCGAAGGCCATCACCGACAAGCCAGTCAACCTGTCGCCGGCGCAACGACGAATTACCCTCGACGCGGTGGTCAAGGAGATCAACAAATTACCAGTCGTGTCGGCGGTGCTCGCGGTCGCGGCTGAGCACAGCCACCTTTTGGCAAAGTTCGGAGGATTACAGATTCGCCCGACTGTGGGGTTCCTCAAGGGGGAGGCGACAAAGGAACTGCACACAAGCGGATTCGATCGCAACGACCCCTGGGCAAAGGGATGTCACATGAAACCAAAGAGCGAGGGCAATGAATTTCGTGTTGCGTTCAACTACGTGCGCAATCACATCAACGAAGGTGCTGCTGTTTACATCTGGCCTGATTTTCAGCATTTGATCACCCCCTAGTTTCGACACCCAACCCAAGCTGATCGCTGTGCGATCAGAACCG
The DNA here is from genome assembly GCA_009691905.1 of Planctomycetaceae bacterium. Lineage (GTDB taxonomy): Bacteria > Planctomycetota > Planctomycetia > Planctomycetales > Planctomycetaceae > SIAF01. The sequence continues at coordinate 9,242 of SIAF01000246.1, forward strand.
ACCGCACAGCGGTCGGCTTGGGTTGGCAAGTGTAACTTAAATTGTGAGCATTTCTTTTTTCATTCGAGGTTTCACTCATGCCTAACACGTTCCCGAAACTGCACAACGCAGCCTGGCCTGGCGTCGTCGGTAAAGGCTCGCCCGACGCCGAGCCATTCATCGTCCTCGACACCATGCTCAAGTTGACCGCGGCGGCTGAAGTCAACGGGGTGAAATTCGACGGGGTCGATCTGTTCTTGTTCGACCCGCACGTCAGCATCGACTCGACCGACGACGATTTGAAGCGACTGGCCGACAAGGTCAGGGCGCACAAGCTCGTGATCGGGTCAGTCGTCGCGCCGGTCTGGCCGCCGACGGGGGGGGGGGCGGCCATGGGGTCTGACGCCGATCGCAAGCAGTTTGTCGAGCAAGTCAAAAAAGGGTGCCGCATCGCCAAAAAACTGCGCGAAATCGGGATCCGCCCTTACGGAGTGGTCCGGATTGACTCGGCCGGCGGCACGGGTGACTGGCTCAAGGATCCCGAAGGCAACCAGCAGAAGATTGCGGCCACGTTTCGCGAAGCCTGCGACGTTGCCGCCGACCATGGCGAGCGGCTCGCTGCCGAGGGGGAAATCTGCTGGGGGGGCATGCACAGTTGGAAACGGATGGTCCAGCTTCTGGAACTGACTGACCGACCCGGCACGCTGGGTTTCCAGGCGGACATGGCGCATACGCTGCTGTACACGCTGGGCTACAACGCACCGGAAGACCGCATTCTGCCCGAGAACGGGGATTGGAGCGACCCGGCCAAGCTCGATAGCGCTCTCGCCACGCTGACAGCCGCGCTGCGACCGTGGACGATCGACTTTCATATCGCCCAGAACGATGCGACCGTCAAAGGCTCAGGCAGCCACGACAAAACGGGCCGGCACTGCCTGCCCAACGACCCCAACGGCAAACTCAAGATCGCCCATCACGCCGGCTACTGGATGCGCGACAGCTACGGCAACCTGACCAAGAAATTCCAGCACGTCTGCTGGGACGGATGCATGTTCCCCAACGATGTGATGATGAAGCCCCAGACCTGGAACGATATTCTGGCGGCGATGATTGCGGTGCGCGCGGCGCACGGTTGGAACGAATGACAAGGAAAAGCCGAAAGTGGAAAGCGGAAAGCCGGATCACGGATTCGGGGCAACATTGAATTGACAACAGGGCGTTTCGATTCATGCGAATGGAACCGCTTCGCGATCGCACCAAGCATTTCGCATTGCGAATCATTCGCTTGTTCGGTTCGCTACCGAATAAGCCGTTAGCCCAGGTTCTTGGAAAGCAGATCTTGAGATCCGGGACCAGTGTCGCTGCGAATTTTCGGGAAGCGTCACGGGCAAGATCGAATGCCGAGTTCATCGCCAAACTGGGCATCGTGGAACAAGAGCTTGATGAGACCGCGCTTTGGCTTGAACTGCTCGTCGAATCGGGGATGCTTTCCTCAGCAAGGCTGAGTCCGTTACAGCAGGAATCAGACGAACTTGCCTCGTCACCAGAATTCGTGGGTGAATTTTGGAGTGGGGAGGTCGGATAGGGTGTGATACAGGGCGATTTTTGCGATTTCCGGGGAACGAAAGCCATACGCTTTTCTCAGGGTCAGTTTTGCCTTGTTGTTGAAGCCTTCTACAGT
>SIAF01000247.1 GCA_009691905.1 Planctomycetaceae bacterium
AGAAGGCTTCAACAACAAGGCAAAACTGACCCTGAGAAAAGCGTATGGCTTTCGTTCCCCGGAAATCGCAAAAATCGCCCTGTATCACACCCTATCCGACCTCCCCACTCCAAAATTCACCCACGAATTCTGGTGACGAGGCATTTTTATGCGAGCCGAGAATCATCTCATGGGCCCCCGAACTGTTGTCGCAGTCGGTGATGTAAAAATTGACGTAACAGAAATTGTACGAGTAGGCGTCGACGTGAAAGTCGATGGTCTGGGCAAGTTTCCGCCGCTCCTCGTCGCCGAGATCCGACGCCGGGCTCCAAAACAGACGCGAATGACAACTCTTCGGGGGATACCCCAGATAATCGGAACAGACCTTCAGAAGCATGGGGTCCTGTTCGATGCGCTTGATGGCCGGGCACTTGCGCGGTGAATTGACCTGCGCCAGGGCCACTTCCGTCCCGTCGGGCAGCCGGCCGTTCCTGATGTCGCGAAAATAGAACTCGGTTGGCAGCGCTGTACGTTTGCACAGAATGTTCTCGGCGTATTCGCGAATCTCACGAACCACGTCGGCAGGCAGGTTAAAACCAAATGCCAGGGCGTTGGTTCGCAGACTCGCGACGGCGTGCTCGGGGACGATCTGAGGAAAAAGCGTGTTGTCCAGGCTCGCGGGCGGCTCGCCTTTCGATGTCACCCGTTTGACGACCGAATACGCATTCCGGACGAACAGAAATCGCCCCAGCACATAGGGAAAGATCGAACCGGACTTGATCCTGCTGACGATGCGACTCAAGGCCATCGCGGCTCCAAATCTGCGAAAGAGGACAGGGAAGCCACGTCGAATGGACCTGGGCCACTCGCACGGAAAACAATCCCCTCGGCGATCGATACCGACAGCGCCCACACCAAGCCGACTTCCCAACCTTTTAGACATCGACCCGATGATGCCGTCATGACATCTCAAGACATTTTGGCATGCCGCTCGACTTCCCGCAACCAATCGAAATCCGATCACGACACGGTAGACCCATTTGCAGAGTGCAACGCGCCGAACTCCAGGAAAGAACAGGCGCTAAGCGAAAACTCAGGGAATTTCCGGCGGTCACCCGTGGCCCTGCATCGTGCTTCGAGGGCCCCGAGTCATGCGAAGCTGTTCATGTACGGCAGGCGCTGGGCGACCTCACGCGTCTGCGAAGCGACTTCCACAAGTTGACCCAGGAAATCCCAGTTGCCCGTGACCAGCGACTGTCGCGCGCCCTCTTGCATCGAGATCGGGAACGACCGCGTGCCGCACGTCACGGTTTTATTCACCAGATTGACTGTCAGTTCGGTCTTCGGCGCGGCGGTGACCGCCGCGCCGAGTTGCCTTAACGCTTCGGGATCGGCGCAGACGCAGGGGATGCCGTTTGCGGTACAGTTACCGAAAAATATCTCGGCGAACGATTCGCCGACGATGGCTTTGACTCCCCAGCGCATGAGCGACTGAGGCGCATGCTCGCGTGACGAACCGCAGCCGAAGTTGCGTCCCGCGAGCAAGATGCCGGCCCCCTGAAATTGCGGCTGATTGAAGGGGTGCTCTGCGTTCTGCTGGCGATCGTCTTCGAAGGCGTGCTCGCCCAGCCCCTCAAAGGTCACACAGCGCAAATAGCGTGCGGGAATGATGCGATCGGTGTCAATGTCGTCGAGCGGCAGCGGAATCGCGCGCGCGGTGATGGATTCAATCGTCTGCATGGTTGTCCATTTCGGGAAAGTCACGGCCCCGCGAACCCGTGGACTGTATTTAGTCCACACGAAAAATCTTGTCACATCGCCAAAATCCAACACCATCGAATTCAACGTGTGGACTAAAGTCCACACTACGCCGATCGCACGGCCTCGGCGACCTGTTTCATCAGCGGCGAATCGGCGGCACCGCTGCCGCGCAGGTAATAGACCGACGTCGCCAGCATCGACGGCCGCCATTCGGGGGAAACCAGGCCGTAATCTTCGAAGATGGCGGCAGCGTATTTGTAGTGGTGCGGGTCGGCGGCCTTTCGGAAAATCAGTTGCCGCGCCTGCCTGGCGAAGTCGTCTGGCTGCGGGTGCTGTCGAGCATAGGCCAGGGCCTTCGGCGCAGCACCGGCCGGGTCGTTCGTCAGCGTGGCGAACAGGTCGTCCAGAGCGGTCGGCCGATCGGCGCTGATTGCCGCCGGCGCGAGGTCGGCGATTTGCACTTCGCCAAGCTGCTGCGGCTTGCCGGCCATCAGGTTGCGGAATTGACACATCCACCCGACCCCCTGCAGCAACAACACGAGGCGATTGGCCGGTCGTGCCGCAGTGCGAAACGCATAGTGCAGGGCATTCACCGACGTCACCGTATGGATCCCATAAATGCCGGGCTGGCGCATCATCAGTTCTCCGGCCGCCAGGTGCGTGGCGTCCCACACGGCGCCGGCGGAGGCAGAACCCGACGCGAGCGCCGACAACGCGGCGGCACACGCCACCTGACTATCGCCGCCGCGAATCGCGCCCAGCAAGTCGCGCGTGACGGCCGCGTTTGATGTCGTTTGCGACCAGTCACCGGGCAGTTTGTCGATTGCCTGTTGCGCCCGCTCGACGTTGGGCAAATACGACTGACTGGTGAACGTGTAGCTGTTGACCTCCTGATCTTTGAAATCGAGCAGCCCCAGCACCAGCGATCGCAGCACCGGCTCGGCATGCTGCCAGCCGATCGTTTGCAGCGTGCGCCACGAGTTGGCGACGAAAATCGCTTTGTGGCCGATATTGCGGTAATCGCGGGCGCCGTAGCGCCACAGCCCTTCGATGACCTCGTGCGCCCCTTTGCTCCGCACCAGCGCGGCGATCGCCCGGTCGGCGCGCGGCTCGTCCCAGGCGTCCATCGCTTCGTGGAATTCGCTCCAGGCACGCTCGGGAGACGGCAAATTGCCCGTGACGGGTCGCAGCCGGAAATCGCCCTGCTGCACGTCTTCGGCCTGCGATTTCTTGAATTCGTCGAGCGCCCAGAACAAGGGGAGCAAGCGCTCGCCGACCGGCGCGTCGAGACTGAGCTGGTGCGCCGCATGGATCACGAACACGCAATGAAACTTGAACCCCGGCGGCTGCGGATTGACGTTGCGGATCCCCGCCAGAAACAGGGCGGCCAAAAACTGCCGATAAGCCACCCCTTGTCGCAACTGGCCGGCCATCATCTCGACGCACTTCTCGCGCGGCGTGTCTTCGATCAACCGCACCAGCGGCTCGATATCAGGATGCAGTTGCACGATGTCGGGGGTGACGTCGGGTTCCGCGGCCGTCAGCAACCCGAGCGCCCGCAATCCCGGCCAGTCGGCAAACGAGGCCAGAAGTCCCGCCCCGGCGGTGGTGCGGAGGAAATCGCGGCGATTGGGAATCATGGTGAGTCTCCCGGCAAATTCCTGTCGATCAACGAACTGATGCCCCCTCTTCCGACTCGCACTTAAAGCATCTCCCGCACGTCACTGACGACGCCGTTAATGGCCGCCGCGGCAACCATGGCCGGGCTCATCAGCAGCGTCCGGCCGGTGGGACTCCCCTGGCGGCCTTTGAAGTTGCGGTTGCTCGACGAGGCGCAAATTTCGCGGCCCACGAGCTTGTCGGGGTTCATCGCCAGGCACATCGAGCACCCCGCGGCGCGCCATTCGAAGCCGGCACTTTTGAAGATTTCGTGCAGCCCCTCTTTCTCGGCCTGCGCGAGAACCTGCTGTGAACCCGGCACGACCAGCGCCCGTACGTTTTTCGCGACGTGGTGCCCCTTGGCAACCTTGGCGGCTTCGCGCAGGTCGGAAATCCGCGAATTCGTGCACGAGCCGATAAACGCCACGTCGATTTTCGTCCCTTTGATCGGCTGGTTCTCACGAAAATCCATGAAGGCCAGAGCCTCGCGCAATTCCCCCTGTTTGTGAGCCGGGTAGCTGCCGGCGCTCGGAATCTGCTCGTTGACCCCCACCGACTGCGCCGGGTTGATCCCCCACGTGACGGTCGGCTCAATCTCCCCGCCGTCGAACGCGACGCGGTCGTCGAAATCGGCGTTGGGTCCCGAAGCGCGGCTCAACCACCACTGTGCGGCGCGGTCGAAGGCCTGTCCCTTCGGCGAGAACGGTCGGTCGCGCAGGTAGTCGACCGTCGTCTGATCGGGGTTGATATAGCCGCAGCGGGCGCCCCCTTCGATGCTCATGTTGCAAACCGTCATTCGCTCTTCCATGTTCATGCGGTCGAAGACGTCACCGGCATATTCGTAGGCATAGCCGACACCGCCCTCGACCCCCAGTTTGCGGATTACGTGCAACGTCGCATCTTTGGCGTAGACCCCGTGAGACAGTCGGCCTGAAACCTCAACCCGCCTGACTTTTGGTCGCCCGATGGCCATCGTCTGCGAGGCGAACACGTCGGCCACCTGACTGGTGCCGATTCCGAACGCGATACAGCCGAAGGCGCCGTGCGTGCTGGTGTGGCTGTCGCCGCAGGCCAGCGTGATTCCCGGCTGGGTGATCCCCAGTTCGGGCCCGGCGACGTGTACGATTCCCTGGTGTTCGTCATCGAGATTCAGCAGCTTAATGCCGAATTCGCGGCAATTGCGCTCGATCGCCGTCATCATCTGTTCGGCAAGCCCGTCGGCGAAGGGACGGGCCTGATTGAGGGTCGGGATGATGTGATCGACGCTGGCCAGCGTGCGCTCGGGATACATCACCGTCAGCCCCCGATCGCGCAGCATTTGAAACGCCTGCGGGCTGGTCACTTCGTGAATCAAATGCCAGCCGATAAATAGCTGCGTCTGCCCCGAAGGGAGGATGCGGACGGTATGCTCGTCCCACACGCGATTGAACAGATTCTGCCTGCTGCCGAATGTCGCCATGAGCACCGCCTGACTTTCACGAATCACGAAGAAAACCGATCACGCTGCCGAGCGCCGACCAACGGTGGCAGGGCAGCGAAACACTTCCCGAATCTATTTTCACGATACCGAATGCCACGCGTCGTGTGAATACCCAGCGCGTCGTCGGCGGCGGAGCGATGGCGCCGATTCAACGATCGGCGGCGATCCTTTCGAACATCGGAGCGAGAACGGGCCGGATCGACATGGCTCCCGCCACCGACAGGTGATGACTGTCGAAATAGAAGGGCCGGCCGTCATGACTGATGCGGCACGCCTCTGTGTCCGGAAAGAAAACGCCGACCGGGTCAAGCATCGAAACCGTTTCGGAGTCTAATTCGGCAAACAGCCTGTCGGGGCGAGATCGCTTCTGCATGTATTCGTCGAATCGGCAGGTTGCCACGGAAAGATCCCTGTTCCACAGGGTCGACAACGCCAAGGCCCGCGGAATGTCGATTTTCTGCTCGGGCACTTGTCGAAAGATCCACACCTTCATCCCCAGTCGCGAAAAGACATCGACTGTCCGCTCGAGGTTTTCCGCAGTCATCGTCTCAACCGGATGGTACGACCAGCTCGCCACCAGCAGGACGTGCCGAAGGCTGGGGCTGTTTTCCAGTTGCTCACGGACCGCATTCTGAAAGGCTCGTTTGTGCGCTTGCGGCTCGGTCTGCTCGCAAAACAGCGGCAGTGTTGCCGATCGCGACACACCGACGGCCGGGACATCAAATTCCCTGCACATCGAATCCAGAAGGGGCATTAGAGAATCGCCGTGGCTGTCGCCGATCACAGCCAGAATCGGCGGACGCTGATCGTTCAGATCGCCAAGCCGGGGCAGGCCCTGCTGCTGAAGGCGGCGCACCGGCAAATCGTGCCTCAGGCGGCTCTGAAGATTCTTGTCGCTTCTGGCGTCGGCAGCTCTCAGAACCTCTTCGGGAAAGCGAGATCGCACGCCGTGTCGCAAGTGAATCATCAGCCCGACACTCAGGAAGGCAACCACCGCCAGTCCCGCCATGGTGAAAGCCGCGCGCCGTGTCTTGCATAAGGCGCGCCGCCTGAACGGCTGCTCGACGACAGACCAGGAAAAGACCGCCGCACAAAGACTCGCGGCGATCAGCGCCAAACGCGACGTCAGGCTGAGCGGTTCGAACCGCAGGTAATTGGCAAAGGCGAAAAGCGGCCAATGCCATAAGTACAACGGGTAAGACAGCAACCCAAGAAACACCAGCGGCCTCAGCGACAACAGTCGTTGCACGAGGGAAGCGGGCGTCGCACTGCCGCTGGCCAGAACGGCCGCGGTACCAAGGCACGGGGGAATCGCGGCGAGGCCCGGGAACGGTGTGTGATCGCTGTAAGACAAACAGGCATAGGCGATCGAAAGCATGCCGGCGACACCGAGAATTTCGGCAGCCATGCGAGGAAGTGCGAAGCGTCCGTAAAACTGCGCCAGCATCACACCCAGAAGAAGCTCCCACGCGCGTGCCGGCAGCAAAAAAAATGATGCGATCGGATAATGAACTGTTGAATAAACGCTCCAGCAAAACGATGCGATCAGCAGACTGCCGAGAATCCACAGCCGACGGCGTCGGCGCTGAAGAAGCATCAACAGCAGCGGCAGCAGCACATAAAACTGTTCCTCAACCGCAAGGGACCAAATGTTTAAGAGGGGTTTGAGCTCTGACGGAGCCGCAAAATAACCTGATTCTTGCCAACAATAGAAATTGGCCGCCATCAGCGTCTGTGCTACGACCGACTGACTCAACTCGGCGAAGTCGACGGGAAGCAGCAGAAACCATCCGGCCAGAACCGTCGCGGCGGTCACGACCGCCAATGCCGGGAATAGGCGGCGGATTCGCCTTTCCCAGAAGCCCGCCAGCGAAAACGTTCCGCGATCGATCTCGTCCTGAACGATATAGGTGATCAAAAATCCCGAGATTACGAAAAAGACATCGACCCCCACAAAGCCTCCGGGAAAGCCCAGGCCGGCATGAAAACACACGACCGGCAGGATCGCAACGGCTCTCAAGCCGTCGATGTCGACTCGGTAAACGAGGTTACGCGACGGGGGAGGTGACGAGGGAATTCGAGTCATGGCCGGTGCGGCATGCATCATGGTCGGTGGAGCATCGGCTGGTGTTCAGCCGGGCTGATCACTGCCTGACGGCGCGGTGGCTGCATCCGTGAGAGCGACATCGCTTGTCACGGAGCGCGAACCGGATTCCGCAGAACTCATATTTCGCATTTCCGGCAATTGAACGGGGCAGCGACTTAAAATCGTCTCGGCGCAAAATGGAAGGCAGCGCGTTCGAGCCGAGCGTTTCGTCGCCACCAGTGCACAACACCACAAAAGACAGGTTCGGGCGCTGCGAATTTGCCGGTGCAAAATGAATATATCAGCGGTCGATACCGCGTGCAACTCCGCGTCAGTCGCTTTGCCCTTTGCGGTCGATGTTATCTGGTCAGCTTCCACCCGTCGGCATCTGCAATCAGGCCCGTGTGCCCGGCGTATTTGTCGTAGACGGCATGCATCTGGTCGATCGAATCGAAAAAGCCCACGACGAAGGCCGCGCTAAACGACTCGCCCGCCTTAATCGGTCGACCGCCAAACTCTTCGATCAGGCAGACATAGCCGCGCTGGTGGCACCACGCCTCTGAAACCACGTCCGGTTGCAACGTCATCCCGGCCAGCCAGGGGCCCGCCTGACCGGTGTTCGGATCGCGCAGATGGTACGCGCGGATGAACCGCTCGGGCGTCTTATCGCGTCCTCGCGTGTAATTGAACTTCTCGTCGGGCCCGAAGTTCTCGAAGAACTCACTGGCAGGAATTATGCCGTGATAGCTCAAATAAATTTCGCTGAACGTGTCGCCGCGATTGTGTTTGATATGCCCCGGAAGATCGATACGCAAAAACATCGCGTCGCTCGCGTTCACAGCGTCGACGCGATCGGACGACAAGAAGTAGCGCGCCCCTGCTGGAAACACCAGAGTCTGTCGCCAGTATGAACCGGTCTTTTTTCCGGGGGCCGCCGTGCGGTATTGAAACTCCTGCGTGACGCCGAAAAAATCGCGGCCGCGGATAGGGCGCGGCGAGAGCTGTTTTGCCTGCGTACAAATCTGCGGTCCTTCGATGGTCCGCTTGGCGGTCTTGCCGTGATACTCGTTCCCCACGCGATAGATCAATTCGGGATCGAGCCGATCGCGATCGGCGGCATCACTGCCCGGTTCCATTATCCAGTCGGCGATATCCAAGCCGAATCCTGCATCGCGAAATCCGGTCTGCTTGTCGAGCAGCGATTGCGCCGCGACCCCGGTCACGTAGCCCTTTTTTCGGATCGCCGCCTCAAGCTGTCGGTTTGACAGCCGTATCTCGTCGTCTGATTCATCAACCTCGTAGTCCCCGGCCCGTGACTGTCCGGCGCACAGCACAAGCCCGATCGCCAGCAGCACCGTTCGACCGTTTGAGATCATCGCCGCGATTCTCCTGCCATCGATGGAATGCAATCCACGGGAGATTTGCCGAGAAATGTCGCCGACCAGGCACCATGCAGAATTGAGCAAAACGACACCCACAGGTTTGGCATTGCAGCATTTTGCAGCAGCATACGGTGGACGCGCGGGTGTGGCAATCGAGCGGCAATGGGGACTGGATGTCGCCGATTTCGTCTTCATAAGCCGGCGGTCGGACGGCACAAAACGCGGTTGTTCCGCATAGATCGATTAGAAGGTAGGCGAATGCGATCGGGCAATACCGCGGTTTTCCAGGAAAACGGGGCGTCTACGACCCTCGGAAGTCGCTCCTGCCTCATCCGAGGGGTCGGGTAGAATCGCTAATGGCGGACGACAGCGGTCTTTCGTTATTTTCCCCAAAACTTATGTAGTTTTTGCCAACTGCCCCAGCCGTGCAGTTGACCGAGGTGCCCCAGCCGCCGATACCTACGAAATGTGCAATTCTGGCCAATTGCGCCCGCAAAGTGATTCGACAGGGTCGCTTGCGGCTCCGCGGAAGGATTCGGTTCGGCCCGACACTTGCGGCCGGAATTCGTCCGGAACCATGATTGAATGAAATCCAGTCGTCTTTCGCGTTGAACGTGCGGGGGGATGGCAATCATCCTTGGGTTGCCATCAAACGAGAACGCCGTCGAACGTTAATGCTCGCTGATGATACCACCGGATCAGCAGTCTGATCCCCTGGGGCGCTTGGATTCGAGCTTCGGAGGTTGCCTGCGATGCATAGACCCACTTGGCGAGAATTGGTGAACCGCCTTCAGAATTGGGGAGGATCGCGATCGGACGCTGGACGCCGCCCGGATCGCCCGGTCCGGCTCGCCGTGCGACGGTTGGAAGATCGCCGCGTTCTGGATGGGGCCGCCGTTGTTCCGCCGCCTGTGGAGGTGACTGAAAGTGATGCGGGCGCCGTCGTCGTGAATGTCGGGCCGGCCGACGGAGCGGCTGACGTCTTCAAAGTCATTCGGAGCGAGGCCGACGGAAAGGATCTGCTGCAGGTCACAATCAACGGTTCGGTCGTCTTCAGCGAAGATCTGGATCAGGTCGCATCGATCACGATTAACGGCACCACTGACCAGGAAACCCTGGTCGTTGATTTCGGAGACGGCAATCCGATACCCGTCGGCGGCATTAACTTTGTCGGGGCCAGCGACGCCTCGGCGCTCGGTCAAGCCGACGCCGTGATGTTCGTCAATGGCGCCGTTGACAGCGTTGCCTACGCGTTCTCCGGGACAACCGACGGCTCGATCAGCCTGACCACCGGCGGCACGACATCGACGATTGAACTGTCGGCTTCCGTACAAACGGTCACTGATCTGCTGTCGGCAACCACACGTTCATTCACGTTTGGCGGTACGATCACTCAAGCCGAACTCTCTGTCAACACCTCGACCGACCTCAATCAGGTCACCTTGACGGGTGGCAGCCAGATTGAGTTTGCGAATCCGACCCAAAGTCTCTCGCTCGCCGACGCCACGACGGCGGGCCTGGCGCTGACCGTCGACGGTCTGGCGTCCCAATTTCAATCGAGCCTTTCGATCGCGGGGGGCGCGGCGACGCAGGTTTTATTTTCGGGACCGACAAGCGTCGGGACCGGCAACGTGACCGTCGCGGCAGGTTCGGTGTCAGTCAGTTCGAACGTCAGTACGCTCGGCGGAACGATTGAGTTCACAGCCCTCGAATCCGTCGCTGTGACCTCAGCGGGACAGTTGTCGTCGCCGGGGGGGATTATTCGTCTCTCGGCGCCGACGATTCAAGTCGACGGCGCGGTGGTAGCTGCCGACGGAGGTCAAATTCGCCTCGATGCCGGCCCCCAGGGGACGCTGCTGGTTTCCGGGCGCATCGATGCATCGGCTGCCGGCTCGGCCCAAATTGGCGGCACGGTCGATTTGCTGGGGGGGCGCATCGGGTTGATCGGGTACTCCGTGGTTGATGTCTCGGGGGGGGCCGGCGGCGGCAAAGTTCGCATCGGCGGCGATTGGGGCGGGGCCTCGGCCGGCGCGCCGAATTCTCTGCAAACCTATGTCGGATCGGGCACGACGATTCGTGCCGATGCTCTCGTCAGCGGCAATGGCGGGACGGTCGTCGTCTGGTCCGACGAGACCACATTGTTTTATGGTCAGATCTCAGCTCGCGGCGGCGCTCAGGCGGGAGCCGGCGGTAACGCCGAAATTTCGAGTGCGGCCGAGTTGCTTTATCAGGGCCAAACCGACCTGACCGCCGCCAGCGGATCGACCGGCACGCTGCTGCTCGACCCGCGCAAGATCACGATTGTCGACCAGAGCGATGGCGCCAACGACGACCAACTCAATCCCGATGTCATCCTGCCCGGCGACCCGGCGGGACAGATCTTCTTCAACAATCTGAAGAACGCCAATTTTGACGTTTCCGACAGAACTGTGACTCGGCCTGGAATCGCGAGGAATTTCGGCATTTCATGGAGAAAGTAGCGGGTTTGACCTTTCGGATCGCAGGGGAGGCGCTAGACTGTCGGAGTGGCTGGAAACGGCTGAATTACAG
>SIAF01000248.1 GCA_009691905.1 Planctomycetaceae bacterium
ATCTGCGGATAAACTCCTGAGAATCCCATGGCCAAAAAATAACCCGCTGCAACGATCCGCAGATTGCGCAGATTGACACAGATTGAATTCAAAACTCTCATCCGTGTGATTCGTGAAATCCGTGGTTTCTCCTTTGGTTGCGGCCGACGATCGCGGCAGGAAGTCGTCGGGCCTGCCTGCATTGTGCGACAACGACAGCCGTTGCCGCAACATCGTAGATTGCCGTCGATTCTGCTAACCTTGCCCTGCGCTCGCCGGGGAGAAAATTGACGCGATGATCGAATACAACCGTTATAGCTGGTGGCGCACCGTCTTTTCGTTCAAAGGGACGGCCCTGCCCAGGGCAGCGGGGCGGGTGGCGCTGGTCGCCGTGTTCTGCGTCTTCGTGCAGGCGGCGTACGAGGCGGGATCGGGGCTGGGCTGGCTGGGGATGGATCAATTCAAGGGTCTTGACCCCTCGGCCCATGCCGTGATGGGTTCGTTGCTGGGCTTTCTGATCGTGTTTCGCATGAATGCCTCCAACGGCCGGTACTGGGAGGGGCGTTCGCACTGGGGGCAACTCATCAACAGCAGTCGCAATCTCGTCCGTGTCGGCGTCGAGTTCACCGATGATGGACGGGAGCTGGCCGATCTGGTGACGGGGTACGTGATCTGCCTGCGAAGGTCGCTGCAGGGATCTCGCGATACTCTGGAGGCCGACAGCTATCTGTCACCCGATTTGTGTCGCGAAGCGCAGCGATTTGGCAATATACCCACAGCCGTCGCCGCCGCAATCACGGCCTGGATCGGCCGCCACAAACGTCAGGGTGAGTTCGATCCGCAACTGGCCTGGCATATGGAATACGAATTGGGCCGACTGGTGGATGCTCAAGGGGGCTGTGAAAAGATTCAGAAAACCCCCCTGCCCTTCGCCTATGTGGCGATGATCAAGCAATTGATCCTGGTTTATCTCGTGACGTTACCGTTTGTCTTCTGCGGACAGCACGGCTGGTGGTCACCCGTGCTGGTCTCGGTGATTGCGCTGGGTCTGTTTGGAATGGAAGAGGCCAGCGTCGAAACCGAAGACCCGTTCGGCCGCGACGAGAATTGTCTCGACCTCGAGGCGTACACGCTGACCATCGCCCGCGACACCGGTCAATTGGCGACACTCAAGACGCGTGTTGCAGCCGGAGCGGCGCCACGGTCGTGGTGCGACAGCGTCGAGTCGTAGCCTATTTGACGATCCCCCTTCCCTTGGGCGGTCCAATCGTCTAGAATCTTCGCACGGGTTTCAAACCCGCCGAATCCTGTGGATAAACTGCCTTAGTCAGCCATTGGATTACCACCAGGTAGTAATGGCTTTGAGAGGACGCAGCCTGCGTCCGGCGCATTTTTGTCCTGGAAGTCGTGTTTTGGAGTCTCTCCCTGCGTAGCTGCGCGAGCTAAGTGTCGCGCCCGCCGGGTGACGAGATTCCTGAAAGAGAGAGACCACTTGAAGTTTTCAGATTTAGGACTGGCGGAGCCGATCGTGCGGGCCGTCGCTACGACAGGTTACGACACGCCGACGCCGATTCAGGCGCAGGCCATTCCGCAGGTGCTCGCGGGGAGGGATCTGTTCGGCTGTGCGCAAACGGGAACCGGGAAGACGGCCGCGTTCGCGCTGCCGATCTTGCATCGCTTGCACACGGCGCGTCCGGCCACCGGGTCGGGACGAAAGATTCGCGTGCTGGTGCTGTCGCCGACGCGCGAACTGGCATCGCAAATTTCCGAGTTTTTCAGCTCGTACGGCCGCAATACGCCCTTGCGCAATGCGGTGATTTTCGGTGGAGTCAATCAGAACCCGCAGGTCAAAGCGCTGCGCAACGGAATTGATATTCTGGTGGCGACGCCGGGCCGTCTGCTCGATTTGCTCAATCAAGGGCACGTCGACTTGCGAGCGGTCGAGATTTTTGTGCTCGACGAAGCCGATCGGATGCTCGACCTGGGGTTTTTCCCCGACATTCGCAAGGTTGTGGCGCGACTTTCGACCCAGCGGCAAACGCTGCTGTTTTCGGCAACGATGCCGGCCGATATCCGCGAGCTGGCACAGTCGATTTTGCGCGATCCGCTGAATGTGCATGTCGCACCGATGGCCACCGCTGCCGACCGCATCGAACAGGGTGTGTTTCACGTGTCGAAGCGAAACAAGCCCACGCTCTTGAGGCACCTGCTGCGGCAGTCGTCGACGTCGCGGGCGCTGGTGTTCACGCGAACCAAGCGCGGCGCTGACCGTGTCGTCAACGACCTGATCAAGGCGGGGATTCGGGCGGCCGCCATTCATGGCGACAAATCTCAGGCGCAGCGCGAGAAGGCGCTGGACGGCTTTAAAGCGCATCGCGTGCCGGTGCTGGTGGCGACCGACATCGCCGCGCGGGGCATCGACGTCGATGCCGTCTCGCACGTCTTCAATTACGATGTGCCCAACGTCGCCGAAACCTACGTGCATCGAATCGGTCGCACGGCCCGGGCGGGAGCTTCGGGAATCGCCGTTTCGTTCTGCGATGCTGAAGAACGGGGCGATCTGCGAGCCATCGAGCGATTGCTTCGCCAACCGATCACGGTCCGAACCGATCATCCCGAGTATCCGCATCGGGTCGAAGTTCCGGCAACCGAGACGGCTCTCGCCGAGGGCTCGTCGGCCGCCGGCCAGGGGCGTCCGCCGTCGGGCGCCGCGCGACCGCCGCGCAATCGACGACGACCCGGCAGCGGCCGGGGTCGTCCCGCCGCCGTCGGCCAGAGCGCGACGTCGGCTCGACCGTTTCGATCGACCGAGCCGCACGCGAACAAGGGGGGCAGCGGGTCGCGTGCCCGCCGCCGCCGCCCGCGTCGTGGCGACGGCAAGGCCGCGACGGCCTGATTCGACAAGCGTCGGAGTTGTCCACGTGCAGATCACCAAGGCGGTCATCACGGCGGCCGGTCGCGGAGCTCGGCAGTACCCCGCCTCAGACACCGTCCAGAAGGCAATGCTGCCGCTGGTCGACAGCGACGGCTTGACCAAGCCGGTGTTGCAAATCATCGCCGACGAGGCGTTTGACAGCGGGATCGAAGAAATCTGCATTGTGACCGCACCGGGCGACGAGGCGTACTATCGGCGCCATTTCGAATCGTATGCCGCCAACCTGCGCTCGTCGTTCAAAGGGATCGATTGGGCCGAGGCGCAACTCAAGCGACTGTCTGAACTTGAACGTCGGGTGCAATTCGCGGTTCAACCGACCGCTGAGGGATATGGGCACGCGGTGTGGTGCGCGCGGGAATTCACCGGGGGCGCTCCGTTCCTGTTGTTGCTGGGCGATCACGTGTACACATCGCGGTCGTCGGTGCGGTGTGCCCGGCAGTTGCTCGACCTGGCAGGCGCCGAGAGCTGCGCGGCATCGGCGGTGCAGGCGACGCGCGAACATTTGATCCATCAGTACGGAACGGTGGCGGGAAAGCGGCTCTCCGATCGACCCGAAGTCTGGGTCATCGACGAGATCATCGAAAAGCCG
The DNA here is from genome assembly GCA_009691905.1 of Planctomycetaceae bacterium. Taxonomy (GTDB): domain Bacteria; phylum Planctomycetota; class Planctomycetia; order Planctomycetales; family Planctomycetaceae; genus SIAF01. The sequence continues at coordinate 3,504 of SIAF01000248.1, forward strand.
ACCCCGACTCTGGCCGAATTGCGATTGCAGGTTCCGGGGTTGCGCGCCGGGCACTATCTGTGCTTCTTCGGAATGCACGTGTTGACCCCCGCGGTGTTCGAACTGCTGGGCGACCTGGTCGAGCGCGGCCAACGCGAGGGGGGACAAATTCAACTCACGACGGCGCTGTGCGCCCTGGCGCGGCGCGAGAAGTACCTGGCGCTCGAAACGCGCGGGGCGCGGCATAACCTGGGAGTCAAATTCGGCGTGGTCGAGGCCCAGATCGCCCTGGCCCTGGCCGGGGCCGACCGCGAACGGATGCTGTCTCTGCTGCTGGAATCGGTGGCCAAGATCGAGCAGCAATAGCCGATGCCGATGCGGGGGGCCGGGGCGAACTTGTCGGCCCGATCAGGAGTTTTGATTGACGTCGGGAGAATTCGTTGTCCGCCACCAATCCGCTGATTGCAACGATCACGAGTTCCGAGCCGGCGGTTCGGGATCGTGCGCTGGCCGATCTGATCGTGGGCCTGTCGACGCCGCAGGTGCTTTTGACGTGCGACGAACTCGAAGCGTTCCGGCGATCGTCCGAGAATCTGTACGAGCGCGTGCGGGCGTCGATGTTTCTGTACGCCCTGTATCGATATCGAATCCAGGAAGCGCCGGAAGTCGCTGAGACCGGGCTGATTCCCTTCTCTGGTTTCGAAGACCTGCTGGGGCGGCGTTTTGAGCAGGCGATCGCCGCGTTTCTGGCGACTGCCGGCCGGGACGGGCTCAACAGCGCCCTGGCGAGCGCCCTGGCCCAGGCCTACGAACAGGTGACGTATCAAACGCTCGCCGACCAGGTGCGGCGGTCGGTGCGCGGCTGCGCCGGCAACCGCTGGATGTTCCGTGTGGGGCATGCCGACGAGCACCCGATTCGACTCGATGCGCGATTGCTCGAGCGCGACCCCGCGAACGGGCAATTCCCGATCCTGCTCGAGCGGACGCCTGTTCGACTGGACCTTTCGCACAGCGGCTGGTCGGACATTTTTTTTCTCGGCATGGATTACCCCGAAGGGGCCCGAGTCCTGAATATTTCTGTTGACCTGGGAGTGCATGGCCGCGACGCCGGGCCGCTGCCGCCAATCGAGACGTTTGTGCGTGTGATCACTGAACCATTGTTGCGGCTCACGAGTATCGACCTGGGGGCTTGCAAAGACGTCAAGACGCTGGACGAGCTTTTCAATTTCGGGAATGACTATCTGGGGCTGGTCAAAGCGGGAGTGATTGCCTCGGGGCTCATTCCGCCGTCGCTGGAGGGGACGGGCATTTCGCTTTCGCAGATTCTCGAACGCATCATCCGTCCGGGGTACGGGCTGGAAGTCGTCAGCAAAGTCAACGACATTCCTAAAGGGTCGCGGCTGGCGGTTTCAACCAACCTGCTGGCTTCGTTGATCAGCCTGTTGATGCGCGCCACCGGCCAGTCGCGGCAATTCACGGGGCCGCAGAGTCTCGAAGAATCGCGCGTCGTCGTGTCCCGAGCCATACTGGGAGAATGGCTTGGGGGCTCGGGGGGCGGCTGGCAGGATTCGGGGGGTGTTTTTCCCGGAGTCAAACTCATTCAGGGTGTTGCCGCCGGCGCCGATGATCCCGAATGGAACGTCAGCCGCGGCAGGCTGTTGCCGGTGCATCGGGTTTTGACGGGCGCACCTGCGCCCGGCGACGTCAAAGACGCACCGCGCGCCGCGAAGGGCGCCACGGGCGATTCCAATTCCGGATTTGCTGAGGCGCTCGCGAGCAGCCTGGTGCTGGTGCATGGGGGAATGGCGCAGAATGTCGGCCCCATTTTGAACATGGTCACCGAGAAGTACCTGCTGCGCGGCGGCAACGAGTGGCGACTGAGGCAGCAGGCGCTGCAGATTTTCGACGAACTGGTACAGGCTGTCGACAATGCCGCAGTTCGCGACATCGGCCGCCTGACGACCGCCAACTGGGACGGGCCGCTCAAGGGAATCATTCCGTGGGTCAGCAACTGCTTTACCGAAACGATCATTCGGGAGGCGCGCAGCCGGCTGGGAGAGGATTTCTGGGGGTTTTTGATGCTGGGGGGGATGTCGGGGGGAGGCATGGGATTTTTCGTTGCCCCGCATCGCCACGCCGCGTTTCGCGACGAAATTCGCGAGATCATGCTCCGCGTCAAAGGCGAATTAGGCGATGCGCTGCCGTTTGCGATGGAGCCGGTGGTTTACGACTTTCACATCAATCCGCACGGCACGCACAGCGAGCTGCGAACCGGTCGCGAGGCATTGATGCCATCGCGGTATTATCCGCTGCAGGTCTCGCGGATGATCGCGGAAGGGGCCGAGGGGGTCGACTCGCAGCGCAAGCTCGACGTCGATCACTTCGCCAATCGCAACGATCAGCCGGAAGAGTTGATTCGGGTTTTCCGAACGATGGTCAACACGTTGTTTCCCGCAATCCGCACCAGCGGCAGCGGTCGAATTGAGTGGGATCAGGCCGCCGAAGAGATCCGTCGCGAGAACGGCTTCGACCCGGTGCAGCATGCCCAGTTACGAGACGACCTGCAGCGCGGGCGAATCGGCCTGGCGCGCAACCGGTTGCCGGTCGATACTGAAATTCGCGACGTTGCCGACGCCGACGTAATCGCCCTGAGACGCTCGGGTGACGAGCAGGCACGGCGCCTGGGAGCCGAAGCCATCAGTCGCGGCGAAGCCGCCGTGGTGTCGCTGGCCGCAGGTGTCGGCAGCCGCTGGACGACCGGGGCCGGCGTCGTCAAAGCCATCAACCCGTTCGTAGCGCTGGAGGGCCGTCACCGCAGCTTTCTCGAAATTCATCTGGCAAAAACGTGCAAGACCGCCCGAGAATTTGCGGCGAGGGTCCCGCATGTGGTGACCACCAGCTTTCTGACACACGCGGCAATCGCCCGGCACCTCGAGCGCACCGGCAATGACGGGCACACCGGCCCGGTGCTGCTGTCGCGCGGGCAGTCGATCGGGCAGCGGCTGATTCCCATGGCGCGCGACCTGACTTTTCTGTGGGACGAGTCGGTTCATGAAACGCTCGACGAAAACAAGCAGAAGGTGCGCGAGGCCGGGCGGCGGGCGATTCTCGAATGGGCGCGCGGGGCGGGCGAAGCGACCGACTACACCGACAACGTGCCGATTCAGCGGTTCAATCCTCCCGGACACTTCTACGAAATCCCCAACCTGTTGCGAAATGGCGTCCTGCTGCAACTGCTCAGGGACTTTCCGCGCCTGCGGTGGTTGATGGTTCACAATATCGACACGCTGGGGGCCAATCTCGATCCCACAGCGCTCGGTCTGGCGATGCAGTCGGGGGCGACGCTGGCATTCGAAGTCGTCCCCCGGCGGATCGACGATCGGGGGGGCGGCCTGGCACGCGTCAACGGTCGCGTGCGGATTCTCGAAGGGCTGGCGACCCCTCGTGAAGAGGCCGAATTCCAATTGCGCTATTACAACACGCTCACGACCTGGGTCGACATCGAGAGCCTGCTCAAAGTTCTGGGCCTGACCCGGGCTGATCTCGAAGGCGATCAGCCGAAGGTAACGGCGGCGATTCGCGCGCTTGCCGCGCGGGTTCCCACCTACGTCACGATCAAAGACGTCAAACGCCGCTGGGGGCACGGTCAGGAAGACGTCTTTCCCGTGGCCCAGTTCGAAAAACTGTGGGGCGACCTGACCTCGCTGACCGACCTGGGCTGCGCGTTTCTCGCCGTCGACCGCCGCCGCGGGCAACAATTGAAAGACCCGGCCCAACTCGACGGCTGGTCAAACGACGGCAATCGCGAACATGTGACGGGGTTGTGTGAATTCAGTTAGCCGTTATGGCATGATGTCAAGCAGTCGCTCGAATTGCGGGAGACCAACATGGTATCGTGGTTCAGCCAACGCATCACCGTCGGTGAATCCGACTGGGCGCGGGCGTTCGAGCGGACCAAGATTGACGGCCTCTGGGCGTACAAGCCTCTCGTCACGGTCCACTTCTTTGACAGAGGTTAGTTGGACAGCGCCACTTGTCACATTGGGTAGAGTGTGGACGCCAAGGAATAACGACTTACGGTAACTGATCTTTCCTATCTTCTAAAGTGGCGCTGTCCAATTAGCCATGCGAATTCCCGGACAGCGAATCAAGCGGACCCGGCTGATTCAGGCCGAGAAGTATGTGGTTGCGGTCGAGGTCGAGATGGTCATTCCGATCGATGACGCGAGCGAACCGTGCTACGAATCGGAGACCGTTGGGCTCCTTCGGGAGATCAAAGAGCATGCCGAGAAGGGCGACTTGGCCTGGTTGACCAAGAAGGGCAAAGTCTACGTTGCGGTGGAGGCTGCGTGAGGGGCAGCGGGCCGCCGCCGAATCAGGCGCCGCAACTGACCGAGGCACTCGACTGACGGACCAGACGGCTGCAAAACGAAGCCAGCCACAGCGATGCACCCAAGGTGAACTTTGAAGAGCATTGCCGACCAGTTGCCTCCTGAAATCGACCGGCAAATCCACCCTGACCGGCGCAAGAACGAAGCGGCATACTGGGCTTTCCGCGACCAACTTCTCGATCGGTACCGCGGCCAGTGGATCGGCTTTGCCGATGGCATGGTGATCGCGTCGGGCAGCAGTCCCGTGACGGTGTTTCACGCGGCCGAGGCGTCGGGGCGGCATCCGTTCATTATCTGCGTTGGAAGGGAAGAAGAACCGTGCCGCATCCGTCGTGTTTCCTTCCCGTACGACACCAGCTATCCCGGTGAAGCCTTGCCGTTGATCAGCGTCGAGTTCAGGCAGGCCAGCGGATTGCCGGGAGTCGTCCTGGATCGAGTCATTCGACAAGTTCCCAGGCGGCGATTTTCATTGGTAGAATGGATAACTCAGGGTCTGTAGACGATTTCATGAGTCTTGAGGGGTGAAACGCCTCTCTTTGACACGCCGTGCTGCGACAAAAATTCACCCGCAATGACTCATTCCACCTGCTCCAATTACCGACTTTCTCAGCGACTTGGTCGCCGCGATGTACTCCGCGCCGGTTCGCTCGCCTTGCTCGGCCTGCAACTTCCCGACTTGCTGGCGGGCCGCGCGGCTGGTGCCCAGTTGCCTGCTTCGCCACTGTCGGCCGGCAGCTTCGGGAAGGCCAAAGCCGCGATCCTGCTGTTCATGTGGGGCGGGCCGGCACAGCAGGATACCTGGGATTTGAAACCCCAAGCACCCGAAGGGGTTCGCGGACCCTTTCAGCCGATCGCGACGAAAATCCCCGGCATCGACATCTGCGAACACTTTCCGCGTCTGGCGCAGCGGACCGACAAACTGGCGCTCATCCGCTCGATGACGCATAACAATGTCGATCACACCGTCGCCACGCATTTTCTGCTGACCGGAATGCCTCCTGTGCCTGGGGGAACGAAGTACACCGATTGGCCGCATATCGGCTCGGTGCTGGCCAAGCTCGGTCGCGGGACCGATCCCTTGCCCCCGTTTGTCTCGATGCGTCCCAAACTGCCCGGCGATGTGCCACGCTTTGTCGAAGAAAGCCGGGGACAATTCGCCGGCTGGCTGGGGCAGGCGTATGACCCGTTGACGATCGACGCCGACCCCAACCAATCCGACTACCGCGTCGGCGATTTCGACCTGCCGACGGAGATTTCAGCCCGCCGGCTCGACGACCGCCGCGCGCTATTGGTTCAGATTGATCGGCAGATTCGAGCCGGGGCCGAAAGCCCGGCTCTCGCGGCGATGGGGCGCAATTACAGCCGGTCGTTCGATTTGATTCACTCGGCGGCGGGAAAAGGGGCGTTCGATTTGTCTGCCGAGCCGCAAGCGGTGCGCGAACGGTATGGGCTCAATCCGCACGGACAGTCGGTGTTGCAGGCGCGGCGCCTGGTTGAGCGAGGCGTCCCGTTGGTGACGGTCTTCTGGCCCAACGACGGCATCAAGAATGTCAGCGTCTACTGGGATACACACAGCCGCAACTTCATCGACCTGAAAGAGCGGCTGATGCCCGCCGCCGACGTCGCCTTCTCGACGCTGCTGGATGACCTGGACGAGCGGGGGCTGCTTGACGAAACCCTCGTGATCTGGACGGGTGAATTCGGCCGCACGCCGAAGATCGGCCAGGTCAACAGCGATGCCGGCGCGGGAAAAGATGGCCGCGACCACTGGCCGAATTGTTTCACGTCGGTTTTGGCGGGGGGCGGCGTTCGCGGGGGAGTCGTCTACGGCTCTTCCGACCGGCACGCCGCCTACCCGGCTTCGAACCCCACGGCGCCGGTCGATCTGATGGCCACCGTCTACCACTGCCTGGGGATCGCGCCCGAAACCGTCCTGAGCGACAGCCAGGGCCGCCCGATCGCAATCTGCCCAGGGACGCCGATCGGCGATTTGCTGGGGTGAGGCGCCGGTTGGTGAGCGCTTCAATCAGGCGCACTCGGCTGCGCCTCGCGGCTAAACGGTACATGTGACAGTCGCATCGCGGCTCTCGTCGCGTTTAGCCGCGAGGCGCAGCCGAGTGCGCGCAATCAAACGGCTCATAGACGACGCGTCACCCAACAAAACACGGCGATTCGAGCGACCGATGGAAATAGGTCACACGTCACGTCGATTGACGCTGTGACTTAAGCAAAGTATAAACTTTGTAGAAACAAGGAGATTCCGATGACATCCCGCGTCCAAAAATGGGGCAATAGCCTCGCGCTGCGAATTCCAAAATCGTTTGCGACCGAGATCGGGCTGAGTGAAAACGTCGCCGTCGAGCTTTCGATCAAGGGTGGCAAGCTGGTCGTCCAACCGCAGGCGGAAGTACCGCTCCGCCTTGATGATCTGCTCCGCGGCGTGACTAAAGACAATTTGCACGGCGAATGGGACACCGGCCCGGCCGTGGGGATGGAGGCCTGGTGAAAGCGAAACGAGGCTATATCCCTGATCGTGGCGACGTGGTTTGGCTCGCCTTCGATCCACAAGCCGGTCACGAGCAGCGCGGACGGCGACCGGCCCTGGTGCTTTCACCGGCAAACTATAACGGCAAAGTCGGCTTGGCGCTCTTTTGTCCGATTACCAGCCAGGTCAAGGGATACCCGTTCGAAGTCACCGTCCCCGAGGGGTCGCCGATTGTCGGTGTCGTTTTGGCCGACCAGGTAAAGAGCCTCGATTGGAAGGCGAGGAAAACGACCAGGCTTTGCAAACTCCCCCACGCAGTGGTTGCACAGGTGCTCCGCAAACTCGAAGCTTTGCTCAGCCTGGCGCCTTGATTCGCCGATATTGCCTCGCCACAATTCCAACACCTAGAAAATGTGGGATATGGGATTCGGATGTCGAATTCGGCCCGACGGACCGATTCGGGCCTACGCCGGAAACTCTTTCACTACCCTCCTGACACTATCGGTTTCAAGGTCGGTAAT
>SIAF01000249.1 GCA_009691905.1 Planctomycetaceae bacterium
CCAGTGGTTCGGCTGCTCGACTTGTAACACAGACGGCGATAGCCGAATGACGGACGGGAAGGGCGGCGTAGTGCCAACACCACTACCCCGCGACGCAACGCCCGGCGAGGACTGTAGTTGCGGAACGCTGCTGTCGAAGACGGGTCTGACCCCGGCACCCAGGGTCTTGCCTTGTACGGAAACGCAGAAAATCCTCGTGAACTCCGTCACGGATATTTACGTTTCCATTTGGATCACTTCAGCGGAATCGGCAATGGACGAACTCGGTCTCACGAATCATGGCCCCATCGCAATCGCTTTCGAGGCGATGGTATGTTTGTTGTTGCTCGTCACCGGGCTACTCGCTGGCTGCATCGTGGTGAGGGGGTTGTGGTACGGCATTCCGTATATGATCCGTCAGGTTTTTGGCCGCTGGGATCGCTGGGCGATCTTTGCGATCATCGTTATGAACCTTGTGGCCTTGATTGCCTCATATTTCTCATCGTGATCGTGACCGACAGGGTGGCGACGTCAGTGCCGCACGTGCCAGTCAATAACGACGTCACTCGTCCACGGGCGTTCCGCCGTAGAGATCCCAAAAAATCGCGCGGCGAACCCAATCGGCAAACAGTGAATTCCCCGCTTTGTTGGGATGCAGGCCGTCGTCGCTCAGGTAAGGGCCGGCGGCCCAGGGTCCGGGGGGTGCGAAGGGGCTTCGCAGGACGAACATTCGAATGACGGTGTCCGGCAGCAGTTCGACGTCGTGCTCTCGCGCCAATTGACGCTCCAACCCCCACCACGGGTCAAACAGAAATCCTCGGGGGATCTCGACGAGGAGGACCTCGGCCCCCAGCCCGTGGGACGTGCGAATCATCGTCTCCAGATTTTTCTTCGCGACGGCGCGGCCGTGTCCCTTTAAGAAGTCGTGTCCCCCGAGTTCGATGACGACCACGTCGGGATGAAGCTGCGCCAGCTCATCGAGATGAGACAGCGCGTCGGTCGTCGTGATCCCGTCTCGTCCCAGATTGACGACGTGCATCCACCGCTCGCGCTTCAGAAACGCCGGGTAACCGCCGTCGGTGGTGGCTGCCGTCAGGCTGTCTCCCAGGCACACGACGCGCACCACGCCGCTGAATTCTCGAGATCGCGAAACGTGAACTCCCTGCTGCCAATCGACGAGCATCACCCCCCACGCCAGCCACAGCGCGAGTAGGCTGCCACCGATCAACAACCGATCGCGCGGCCCTTGTTTTCGCTGACGCATGATGCCCAACGCCGCCGACCCGGTCGCGGCAATTGCCAGCACGATCAGTCCGCCGGTCGGCCAGGTCCCTTTGGCAGTCACGATCAGAGCACAGGTCGCCAGTGGCAGCCAGCCCGGCTTGCCGCGCCAGACCTGAATCGTGTGCCAGACGAGCCACAACGCGATCATCCAAGGGAGACCGGCGGGAAACGTGAGCAGCGAACCAACGACGACGAGGCCGATCGCGAGAATGCGACCGACACGCCTCAACAAGGTCAGCCGGCCTGACACGGCTTCCTCACTTCGCGCCGCTCTCGGCATCGCCTTTCCCCCCGAAGCTGGGAAGGTTCTTGAGGAAATCAAGCGGCCCGCCGCGGACCGGACGAGCAGGAGGGCCACCAGACTTTTTGCCCTGCGCCAGCGGAGCGGCATTGGGAGTCAACGGGACGATCTGCAGGTCGTCAAAGCGAATCTCGCCCAGGCCCGAGAGCGTCATCGTCAGCGTCAAGTCGCCGGTCTCGGTCGCCTCGCGGACGACTTGAAATTGCTGCCAGTCGGTCGGCGTCTTCCAGCGCAGGGCTGCCGTGGGGCCTCCCAGGCTGTCGTAAAACATCGCTCCATCCAGGTTCGCGAGGCTGGGTGCGGCCACCTTGACCCAGCCGCTGATCGACACCAATTGACCTTTGTAAATCGTAACCGCGGGCGTCGTGACGGTCACGGGGCGCTCGTTGATCACCGTCGGCGGGTCCTTACCGGTGGCCGGTGCGGCGATCAAGCGCAGGCTGTAATTGCCCGAGTGCGGCCGCGGTGAAAGTTCGGCTGCCGCCAGAACGCCTTCGATTTTCGTCTGGTCGTGGCGGCCCCCTTCGGAAACCCAGGTATCGTAGTCTTCGAAGTCGCCCGAGCGCAGCAGGTTGCGTCCCCCCGACTCGCGCGCCTTGTTGAAGCGGTCGATCATGTCCCAGTGGTCGGGCAGTGTTTGAAAACACAGCGTGTGCGGGCTCGAGACCGGCGAATAAATCACGCGAATCGCGTCGTTCCAATGGGCCCGCTGCAAACTTCGCAGGTACTGCATGCAATCGGCACTGTGCGTGCGCGAGTGATCGTAGCGATGCACCTGCCAGGCGGCGTCGGCCTGGTCGAGCCGCGCGCGGGCCGCCGCCAGGATGTCGGCAGCATCAGGCTGCCCCTTCTTGCGCTCGCGCAACTGGCGATCGACCTGGGCCACGCGCTCGAACTTGGCGCGGGCCAGTTCGAGGCTGATCCGGGCGCTGGCTTCGGCCTGGGCCTGAACGTTTGCTTCCAGCCGCTCGATGACCGCCATGTCGTCGGTAAACAGAATCATCGCGGTCACGTCGAACTTTTCGAGGACGACCTCGGTCCCTCCGGCGACTCGCTTGGGATCAAGCCGCGAGATTCGTGTCGGCGTGATTTCGAAGGCGCGAGCCGACTCACCCGGCCCGGGGACGCGGATTCGTGCGCTGTTGGCCGTCATTCGTCCGGGGACGAATTGTGCGTCGCTGCCGTACCAGATCGGCAGCACGAGCAGTCCGGCGCTGGTCCGCAGGACGGCGGCTTCGAGTTCACGCGAAACCTGCTCGCGGTCGGTCTTTTGATCGTCGTTCTCGTTGAGCAGGGCATCCCGCTCGCGCTGCTTGCGCAAGGACTGCTTCGAGCCGACCGGTGTCAGTAGCGCCTTGGCGTTTCGCAGCGGCGGGAGTTTGACCTTGAAGGACTCCTGGCTGCTGGCTGAGCCCGAGGCCAGCCACGGCTCCAGTAGTTCGAGCTCCATGTTGAGCAGCTCGATGGTGAGCCGCCGCTCGCGGTCGCCCGGGCCGTCGCCATCCAGCGGCGCGTGCGTCCAGTATCCGAGGCCGCGACAGCCGGCAGCCAGCGCCGCATAAACCTGCAGTCGAATCTGCTCAGGTTCGACGACGATCGGCGCATATCCCGCCGCGGCCCGCTGGCGCGCGATCGCAGGCGGGGGCTCGACGTGAATCCACGTTGACATGAAACTCCCGGGATAGGCCTGTAGCTTGCGCTCGATCAGCCAGTCGCGATAGGTCTTCAGCCCCAGGGTCGTGAACAGCGGGTTGCGACTGACGCTGAGCATCGACAATTGCCCCGAATACTCGCGTTCGCGGCCAGAGACGTCGCCCATCACAGGGCGCTGCAGCTCCTGATCGGCACCGCGAATTTGTTCGACCCATTGCGCCAGTTCGTCCTTGGCTGCGGCAGGAATCCGCGTCCCCAGGTACCAGAACAGAATCGGCGCTGTTTCCGGCCCGAACGGCGCCAGGTGGGCGCTGTGCGAGTCGAGCGGCGCACCATTGGCGGCCATCGGCCGGGGCGGCACCGCCATCGCTCGCAGCCCCGCAGTTTGCAGTTCGGCCAGAAGCCGAGTGTCCCGGTAATCGGGAATCCACACGGTGTTCAGTCGCATTCTCGCCAGATCTTCGACGCGCTCGTTGTGGTAGGCGGCAATTCGCGGGAAGCTTGGCCGACCTTGCACCGTCAGGCCTTCGAGACGAATCTCGGCGTCCAGGCGCTTGGGCGTTGAGTTGTCGGCCACGGTTTGAATTTCCTGCGGCGGTGCGGCGTCAACGATCGGATTGAGGCGCAAGTCGTCGATGGCGAAGGTCGATACGCCGCGCCCCATGCGGATCTGCACGACCGCCGCCTCGACGTACGCGCCGGCCGTGTTCACATCCTGACGCATTCCGGTTTCGGTTTGCAGCGACTTTCGCAGTTTGGGCAGGGCTTTACCCAACCGCGTGCGCAGGTCGTTGCAAGTCAGCTTCTGCCAATGGTTGGGCTTCGTGTAGGCATCGCCGTCGAGAACGAGCGCCAGGGGACGTCCGGTTCGCGGATCGACCTGCTTCGGCAGCAGCACTCGAATCGACAGCGTGATTCCATCCTGGTTCGAGTGGAACCATACATTGAGCGTCAACTCGTCGATCAGTCGTGCGGCCGGAAGATTCAGTTCGAGCTGAACGTTCGCGTCGACACCCCGGTTGTCGATTTCGATCAATTCCGCCGCATGGCCCTCGTGGACGAGCGCCTTCGAACGCACCTGTCGCAGGACGTGTACCGACGAGGGATCGTTAATCACCTGCCACGTCGGCTGTACGTCTTCGAATCCATCGACGTGGTCCCGCGCGGCGCACGGCGACATCAGCAACCCCGCCAGTACCAACGGGGGCATGATCCACACGCACGCCAGTTTTCGAAACGACGACCTCAATGCGTTCGCAGCCTCCCGTCCTTGAGAGGTTTTCTCGGCTGTGGTCAGTTCATGGCGTCAATCAGACTTCGCCTGCCCTTACCGCCTGTGCCGTTTCTCAGGCGACCTTCCTGTCGCCCAAACGCGACGGACGCAGGTTGCGGCGTCCCGCCGTAAGTCCCGCACTCTACAGTGTTTTCAAAAAACGGCCAAGATGAAGCGTCGACCTGCCGCCACGAACTGGAACAATCGGAAAATCCCGACCAGCGCCTCTAACGCCTTGCAGAGCAATACCTTAGGCCGCAGGAATTGTTTTCCACAGGCACCGGCACGGAAACTGTTTGTACTTCGATCGCAGGGCCACGAGACACAGACATCGAGACTGCCCGATCCGAAGAGCCGTGCCGGGATGAGCATCAGGTCCAGATTGCCACGCGAGACCGCCAACGAATTGCCGCGCGAACTGGTCGAACTGGGCGAGCGAATTGCCTCGCTGCCGGTCGCGGTCCGCGACGAGCTCGACCCGGCCTACCATCGCGTCGTCGATTCGGTCCGCCGCCGCCGCCGGATTCTAAATCTGGTGCAGGAATCCCTGGCCCAATTGCGGCTCGACATCAAGTATCTGATCTTCGACCTGGAAGTCACCCGCCGCGAGCGGGATTCGCTGCGCGACCAGTAAACTGGGCCTATGTTACGCTGGGCCTACTTTCTCGATGTCCCGGGATCCCAGCCGGCCATCGACGCGTTGGGGGCCAGCACGAAGATCTCGACACGTCGATTCTGGCGGCGGGCCTCGGGGGTTTTGGCGGCAACGCGCGGCTGATGCGGCCCGTATTCCGAGGCGCCCATTCGTGTTTCTTTGATTCCGCTTTTCTTGAGCGCGTCGACGACGCCGATCGCACGGTGTGCCGACAGATACCAGTTGTTCGGGTGCCGCTGCTTCGTGCTGGCTTTTACGACCGGCTGATCGTCGGTGTGGCCGACGACCAGCACGTTCAGGTCGGCGGCATCGCCCGCGTTGAGAATGCCCGCGAATTCGCGGAGCAGCGCGGCGGCCTCGGGGCGCAGTTCGTCGCTGCCCGATTCGAACAGAATCTCATTTTGAATCTTGCTCACGCCGGTCGTCGGGTCGAAGTCGAACCCCGGATACCGCCGCGCTAAATCTTCGAACTGACGATTCGCCGAATCGGAGAGGGGGTTCGTCGATTTCACGTTGGAGAAGTGATTCCGCTCGGCCTGCAGGTTCTCGATGCGGGCTCGCATGGTGTCGCCGTTGGCCTGCAAGTCGTGCACCTGCGACAACAGGGTCTGGCGCTCAAGGGCCAGGGCCTTGTTCTGCTCGTAGAGCTGCCGCGTGCGATTCTGAGCACAGGCGACTTGTGATCGCGGCACCATATTGCAACCGGTCTGGCTGACGGCAGCCAGGCCGAATGCGCCCACGAGCAAAAGACGAGTGGTAAGCGGCATCGCGGCGACTCCTGTCCCGCACCGACCGCCGCCGGCCGCCGGCGTACCGGTCAGTCGCTGGCTGCGGGCGTACGAACGCGCTGGCCAGACGATGACAAACACGCAGACCGTGCCTGTGGTCGATGGGGAAGTCGAAACGGGTTGTGGAAACGGGTCGTGAGAGAGAAGCAACACCGGGCCGGCGCGACGCTGTCGGGCCTTTCCGAATGTTGAGCGGGCTTTTATCAATTGCTTTGCAGCTTGCCAAGAGGGAAACGGGAAGAACCAAAACTGACTTTGTAATTTCAACAGGAATCGAAGAAACTGAGGCTGTGCCCGGCGACCGCGAATTGCCCCGATCGCCCGGAATGCCGCGTCAACCTTTGCTCTTTGGTGTCGAGTCAGGAAACGGATGCCTCGGCTGGCCGCAAATTCGACCCCCTTGCCGGCGGCGACTGTGAATCCCCTCCAGCCAACCGCTCGGCCGGGTCTCGCATCGTCCGAGAGCCGGCCCGATAACCGGCAGGGGAGCCGGCACGGTCTGGTCAGCCTCGTAGCGCTCTTGGGTGCCTGGATCCGGGCCAACCCGAGTTGGCTGCTCTCGGCCGCATTTCACGCCGGTTTACTGGCCGCATTCTCAGCCGTGCTGCTGCACGTCGAGCACAACCCTGCGCCGCTGGGAATCGAAGGATCGCTCTCGGAAACCTCCCTGGTCGAATCGTTCGAGAGAATTCTCGAGGCCCCCTCGGTACAGATTCACGGCAGCGAGCCGTCGTCGGCCGAACAGCGCACCGATCAGTTTCGACAGGCTGCTGACGAAGCAGCCGCGCGTGCGGCTCGCGACTTCGATCGCCTGGGGTTATCGGGGAACGAGAGCGGCGAGGGGGGCGGCTCGGGACCCGAGTTGGCGGCGGGGTTTTTCGGGTCGAAGGGAGAGGGGCGGTCGTTCGTTTACGTCGTCGACATGTCTCAAAGCATGGCGGGCGCACGTTTTCGCCGGGCGCTTGCCGAACTGGTCCGGTCGATCAACCGCCTTAAGCCAACCCAATCGTTCTACGTTTACTTTTTCAACGACCAGACGTTTCCCCTGTACGACCCGCGCCCGGCGCGGGGGCTGCAAATGGCGACTCCGGCCAACAAGAGCCGAGCCAGTCGCTGGATCAATGCCCGCCGACCCTACTCGACCACCGATCCCGGTCAGGCGCTGCAGCGGGCACTGGAAATGCAACCCGATGTGATCTTCCTGCTGACCGACGGCGAACTCGACGAACCAGACCGGGTCCGCGACTCGATTCGGCAACACAACAAATCGTCGGTGACGATCCATACGATTGCCTTCGAGAACAAATGACGGCGCCGCCACGCTCAAAACGATCGCCGACGAGAACCACGGCACGTTTCAATTCGTGAAATGACCCGCTTCGTCGCGACGGACTGCCAATCAGACATTTCGATAGTCACGCTGATCGTCGATGCGGTCGACCCGCTTTTGTTCGCGTTCCTTACTCAAGTTTCACGCACCAGCGCATCGCGTTTCGCAGTGCCTGCTGATACATCGGGTGCGTCAACGCCTCGCGGGTATGGCCGTTGGCGAGGTGGCACAGCCGGCCCTCGCCCGGTTCATAGACCCATCCCGCCGAACCTTCAATCCCGCTGTCGGAACGGCTGCGGAACAGCAGTTTGACGCGCGGCAGATCGACGACGGGGGTGTGCTGCTCGTCGGCAACGGTGTAGCCCGAAATCCCGCGCGTAATCGGATGATCGGCGTCGACCGGTTCGACGCGAAAGCGTTCGAGCGGGCCGTGGCCGATGTACCGGCCGGCTGCCAGCCGCAGGTACGGGCCGTCGTCAGGATAGAGGCCCAGCGCGTTGTGCAGGTTGAGAAACCCCCCTCCGCGTTCGACGAAATCGACGACCGACTGCTCGTGTTCTTTCGTGACCCAGCCGTAAAACGACTTCGGATCGTCAGTCGGGCGCATCAGGCCGTCGCGCAAAATCACCAGCAGTTTGACGCGGGCCAGGTTTTCGCTCGACAGCGCCCGAATATCGACCGTGAAATGCGGAACGATGCCCGCCGAAATAAACGCCGGACGCAGCCCCTGTTCGAGGTGCTGTGGCTCGTGAGGCCCGTCGCCGATCAGAACCAGCGCATGCGGCTGACTGTCGTCCGGGCGCGGCACGTTTCCCGCAAAAGGTGCATTGGGTACCGTCAGCTCGCGATAGACGTACATGAGGTCGTCGGCGACGGCGGTGTCATAGGGCATCCACACCTGAAAAGAGGGTGAGATGCGGACGTGTTTTTCCAGCGCTTCCGGCGGCTTCCCGAGGGCGACGGCATACCCGACCTGCGATCGCAGTTCTTCCAGAAACCCTCGCTGTCTCGTCGCCGAAGTCGCCAGCGTCCACGAGCCAAAGCCGGGGACGACTTTCGTCGATCGCCGCGATTCCAGGTTTCGAAGCGCGGCGATCCACTCGGCGGTGTCGCATCCGGCCAGTTGCGCGCGGGGACCGTTGACCACCAGCGGCCCGGCGAACAGCACCCCTTCGGTGGGAAATTCAACCGTCGCACAGGCTGCGGCCGCCGTCGCGTCGGCCGGCAGAAATTGAATCGGCAAGTCGCGATCGCCGACATCGGTCTCGGTGTCGCAGACGCGCAGCGGCAGGTCGGCGCCGGCCGGCATGTCTTTGACGAGTCGTGCCCTGGTGTTCGGGCTGACGACGATCTCCCGAATACCGGCAGCAATCAGCTCTTTGACCGCCGGCAGATCGTCGGCCGCGGCATGCGTCAGCAGCAGCCGATTCGGTTTGCGGCCCGTCAAACGCTCGACTTCGCGCACAAATTCGACGGCCGCGAGGCCGCGGGGCAGGTCGATCAGCACCGCATCGTTGCCGGTGGCGACGAACCCGCAGTTCGCCGAGCGAAACAGGTCGGCAAACCCTGCCGCGAAAATTCGCGGCGAGACCCGTTCGAGATGCGGCAACAGCGCCGATGTCTCACGTTTCACGGCGGCACCGGTTTTGCCGGCCCGATCGTTGGCCGGCGGCGTCGCAAATTTCGCCGGCAGCAGCAACCGCGTCGTGACGTCGTCGGCCAGGATGCCGATCTTTCGGGTATACAGGCGGCCTTCGTCCGAGCTGCCGAAGCGACCGATCAGCCGTTCGCGCTCGGCCAGGCTGTCGAACCGGAACAGCAGCGTGATCTCGGTCCACTTGCCGAGGGTCGTCGTGAACGGCCCGATGGGACGAAAGCCCGATTTCTCGAGCAGTTTCAGTCCTTGGGATTCGAGATAATCCAGGTGCACCCCTTGCTGCTTGAGCGGCACTCGATGCACTTCGTGAATGACAAATGCCGCGGGTTCGTGAAGCGCCGGTGCGACCGCCTCGGCCGACAATCGAAGAAAGCGATTCTCTTCTCCCGCCAGCAACGGGTCGCGCAGGGCGACGAACTCGGCGAACTGCGGGTTTGGTCCCAGGAAGCCGATCGCCTTCTCGAACGCCGCCATGTCGTCGTATTCCCAGATCGTCACCTGCTCGTACAGGTCGCCGATCAGCGTCTTCCACCAGCCGACCATCCGTCCGCCGGCGGCACGAAACAGCGGCAGGCCTTTGGCTTCGATCAGCGCGTCGTACTCGGCCCCCTTGTCGGGTTTGACGCGAATCCGCCATTCGCCGTAGACCTTTTGCGGTCGGGCCGCCGGTTCGTCGGCCGCGGCCGCCTGCGGAACAGCGACGCAGAGGCCGCACACGACGACAAACAGCAGCGAGACGACGCCGAGCAAGACCCGATGCAACATGGTGTGACTCCTGTTCCCTGGCTGGGAAGGCAATCGTTGGGGGCAACTGTCGAGATCATGCGCCCTGCGACGACTCGCCGCAACCCACGTTGACCAGTCGCCGACCCGTCGCGCCGTGCGAGCCTCATCGGAAACGACGATCCGTGGCGTCGTTCGAAAGCGATGATTCCGCACGAAGGCCCGCGGGGATTCATGGCCACACCCTGCCAAGGGACATCGTCGGCCCCGCGTTGACAGCCCGCCGACGGCCGCGTAAAGTCACGAAAGTTCGGTCGGCACGCCCCGCTCGCCGTGGTGTTGCGTGCCGCCGCGTCCCCGTAGCTCAATTGGATAGAGCGTCGGCCTCCGAAGCCGAAGGTTGCAAGTTCGAGCCTTGCCGGGGATATTCGAGTTCTACTGCCACTCGTGTCAATGCAACTCGATGCGGCGTGGTCAGAGTGGATGCAAGAAGGCACAACGACGTTGGGAGTTGCGGCGACCGAGTGGTCGCCGTTTTTGTTGTGCTCGTCGCAGTCGTCGGTGCAATTAGGTGCGAGGCGTAGCCCGTTCGCGGCGGATTCGACGGCACCATTTTCGGCACCACTCGGCACCATAGTGGGCACCTCGCGATTGCCTATCCTGCCCTTCACCTTTGGCGGTTCGGGTCCGTATGTCCCGGTTAACGCCGCCTTCGCTCCCGATTCGAGCTTCGGCTTCTCGTGGGACGGCGGAGCCGGCAGGGCAGCGATGGCCGCCGACTGGTCGTGCAGGCCGACGTGGGTATAAACGCCCAAAGTCAGCCGGATGTCGCTGTGGCGGGCAAGCGTTTGGGCCATCTTGGGTGACAGACCCGCTCGTTCGAGGTTCGTGATGAACAGGTGCCGGTTCGAGTGAAAGTCGGCGAACAGGCCGGCATCGTCGCAGTAGTTTAGAAAGTCGGTCATCTCTCGTTTTGCCTTCTCGACGTCAGTCTCGGCCTCGTCGAGCCACGCCGTACGGGCGGCCGCCAGATCGAGCCGCATCATCTTGTGCGTTTTCCGATCTGTACCACCAGGCCAGGGCCAGCGCCCACTAAGTCGTTATTCCTGTGAGGGTTTGCACGAGGAATTTATCATTCCATCCGCAGCAGCGGCGTTTCATGGCCAGGCTGTCTTTGCCCGGGTGCTGCTTGAGCAGCGATAAAGTGAATCGGTTCAGCCAGG
>SIAF01000250.1 GCA_009691905.1 Planctomycetaceae bacterium
CCCCACAAATCGACCAAGATACTCTCACTGTTGCGCTCCTTCGCTTTGGATTCCCATTCCAAAAACACACACGAAGGTGCGCAACAGGTTTTTAATTTCCTGGCAACCCCAGTTTCCCCCAATCTCCGCAGTTTCGTCCGGCCAGCCGCGGGCTGAGGCTGGCGGCCGACTATTTCTATCGTGGTCCGATCGCCCGCGAACTGGACGACTGGTCGCGCGCGAATGGCGGGCTGCTGCGGTACAGCGATCTGGCGACGCACGTCACCCGCATCGAAGAACCGGTCTCGGCCGGCTATCGGGGATATACGGTCTACAAGTGTGGACCGTGGACCCAGGGGCCCTATCTCCGGGAGACGCTGCAGTTGCTGGAAGGGTTCGACCTGAAGCAACTCCCTCACAATGGACCGGACGCGGTGCACCTTTCGGTCGAGTCGCTCAAGCTGGCGCTGGCCGATCGCGACGCATTTTATGCTGACCCGTTGTTCGAAAGTGTGCCCTTGCGTGAACTCTTGTCGCCCGAGTACGCCGCGATGCGTCGGGAGTTGATCGACCGGTCGCGGGGTTCGATTTTGCTGCGGCCGGGGGATCCGCGAAGAGGCAAGCCGCTGCTTGAACAAGATGCAGGCCGCCGTGGAGTGGGAAATCCTGCTAATGATACGACCACCTGTGTCGCCGCCGATGGTGACGGGAGTTTCGTTGCCGCGACGCCAAGCGGTTGGAGCGGAGTGCTCGCGGGCGAAACGGGAGTGTGGCTCGGCAGCCGCTTGCAGAGCTTCAATATCTGGGAAGGGCACCCGAACTGTATCGAGCCTGGCAAACGTCCGCGGATCACGCTGACTCCGACATTGGTGTTGAAGGACGACGTTCCCGTGATCGCCGTGAGTGTCGCCGGGGGGGACGGCCAGGACCAGGTGACGTTACAGATGCTCGTCAACCTGATCGACTACGGGCTGGCTCCCGCCGAGGCCGTGACCAAACCACGGTTTTCGACAAACCATTTCGTCAGCTCTTTCCGCCAGGGGCCGCCTGAGTTGGGAAGCCTGCAACTCAACCCTGAGATCGGTGAAAACGCCATTGCCGAACTGAAGCAGCGCGGGCACATCGTCAAGTTGCAACCGGGAGCGATCTGGCACCCCACCATCATCCTGCGAGACGTGCAATCGAAGACGTTTCGGGGCGCCGGCGACCCGAAAGCGGACCGACACGCTGCGGCATATTGACCGGAAACGGTAGTCTATTTCTGAAACATCGTATCAAACGACCAATTGATGGGATGCGCGGTCAGGCGCCTCCACCCGCCAATTCGTGGGTACAGTATGCGAGGCGAACGAGAATAAGATTGACGCCGGCGTTTTTCGAGCGGGGGGCCTTCGCTTTGAGGTCGGCGAGTACGAGGGACAGTTCGCGGCGGGTGAGAATTTTGGTGGCGTCGACACGGAAAGGCTTGCTGTGCATGCGGGGCTCACGATGTCCGGTGATCTGGGTCAGTGAGGAACCTCTGGTGGCAATAGAATGGAAGCCAGCGAAAGCGAAAAACTCTTGCCGGGCTGATATCGGCACGCAAACTGGAATCAACGGGACGGTTGCCACTGTACGACTGTGCTTGTTGCTTGCAACGGCGTTCTCTGCGGCCTGGCTCGAGGGAATTGCCGCGACGCCAATTGAGAAACCGGGAGCGGCAGATTTTTTCGTTTCACCGCGGGGTAGGGATCTGTGGTCGGGACAAACGGCCGAACCGGGCGGGAACGACGGGCCATTTGCGACGGTGGCGCGCGCTCGCGAGGCCGTTCGGGCGTTGCTCAAGACGCAGAATGAGCCGCGAGGCGTGCGCGTCGTACTCCGCGAGGGGACGTATTATCTCGACTCGCCGCTGGAGTTCGGTCCCGAAGATTCAGGAACAAAGAAAGCTCCCGTGGTTTACGCTGCGGCAGCCGGAGAGAAAGTGGTTCTGAGCGGAGGGCGCCCTCTCGAGGGGGGTCGTTGGGGCGAAGTCAACGGGCGCAAGG
This sequence comes from Planctomycetaceae bacterium, assembly GCA_009691905.1. Lineage (GTDB taxonomy): Bacteria > Planctomycetota > Planctomycetia > Planctomycetales > Planctomycetaceae > SIAF01. The sequence goes on from SIAF01000250.1 coordinate 2,007, forward strand.
CCTGGGTGGTCGATATCCCGGAGGTGAAGGAAGGTCAATGGCGCTTCCGGCAACTCTTTGTCAACGGCGCCCGCCGCCCGCGGACACGGCTGCCCAGGCAAGGGGAATACCAAATCGAATCTCTGCCGGCATATACCGGCGACTTTCTCAGGAGTCCGACGAAGCAGTTCGTCTACGCGCCGGGCAATATCCTGCCGACCTGGCGCAATCTGCAGGACGTGGAAATTGTGGGGATCACGCGGTGGCTGGACAACCGGCTGCCGATCGAGAGCGTCAGTGCCCAAACGCACACCGTCACCTTCGACCGCCCAAGTCTGTTTGCACTCCTCGCGGGAACCAAACCTGGGCAATACTGGGTGGAGAACGTCTTCGAGGCGCTGGACACTCCCGGCCAATGGTATCTCGATCGTCCACGCGGAGTGTTGTACTATCTGCCGCGACCGGAAGAGGAGATGCCGTCGGCCGAGATCGTCGCACCGCGGCTGCCGCAGGTGGTGCGGGTGGTGGGGCGCGCGGGTTCGCCGGTCCACGACCTCCATTTCGAAGGTCTTATCTTTGCGCATACGGAATGGCAGCCACCGTCCGACTATGCCTCGTCGCTACAGGCTGGAATCGAAGTGCCCGGCGCGCTGCTGTTTGACTATGCCGAACGCTGTGCCGTGACCGGCGGCGACATTGAACATATTGGCAATTACGGCGTCGAAGTGAACGTGGGGTGTACGGACATCGAAATCGCGCGCAACCGGATCACGGATATCGGCGCCGGGGGAATTCGGATCGGTCACTTTTTCTCGTGGGAGACGGACGGGTCCGGCCAGTTGACCGAGCGGGGACAACAGCGCAAGGCCGCCATGCCGAGTGGCCCGCACAGCCGGCGGATCACGGTGGCCGACAACGAAATCGCCCATTGCGGGCGGTTTACTCCGGAAGCGGTGGGCGTGTTCGTGGGCGACAATGCCGACAACAAGGTCATTCACAACCACATTCACGACTTGTTCTACTCGGGTATCTGTGTGGGCTCGGTCCAGGATTTCGGGCCAGGCCAGGCCACGGGCAATATCATCGAATACAATCACGTGCATGACATCGGCCAAGGCATGCTCAGCGACCTGGCCGCCATTTACACCTGCAGCACGCCCGGCTCTCGAATCCGTTACAACCTTTTGCATGATGTTTCGCGACGGGAATACGGTGGTTGGGGAATCTACCCGGATGAAGGCAGCCACGACCTTCTCATCCAGAAGAACCTCGTCTTCCGCTGCCAGGACGGCGCCTTATTTGCCCACCACACCCGGAATATCACGGCGGAGAACAACGTCTTCGCTTTCAATCGCATCGCACAAGTCGATCGCGGCGGTGTAGGCGGGTTCGAGCTGACCTTCCGGCGCAACCTCGTCTCCTATCAGGAAGGGACGGCCGTGGGGGACTATGGCAGCGGCAATTGCGGCCGCGACGTGTGTGCTTTTGACGACAATCTGTACTGGAACGCTCCCGGCAAGCCGGTCGTCTTCGGCAAACGGAGCCTCGCCGAGTGGCAGGCGCTGGGACACGATACGAACAGCCTGATTGCCGACCCGTTATTTGTGGACCCGGACAAGGGAGATTTCAAACTGCGCCAAGGCTCCCCGGCCGCACAGATCGGTTTCGAGCCGTGGGACTTCTCCGCGGTCGGCCCGCGCTCCGGTTCAGTGGCGTCGAAATAAGATTCGACAATGCTATCATCCGGCTATGCAGTACGTGAGCCGTTTCTTTCTGGTGTTTCTGTTCTGGCCCGTCCGTCCAGCCGCGGCTGAGGAACCGGAGCGTGTGGACTTCGCGCGGGACGTGCGGCCGATTCTGGAGCGGACGTGTTGGAAGTGTCATGGGGAGGAGAAGCAGAAGGGGGGCTTGCGGCTCGATCGCCAGAAAGCGGCGTTCGCTGCCGGCGATTCCGGAAAGACGGCCGTCACCCCTGGAAACGCCGGAGAAAGCGAATTGATCCGGCGCATCGAGACGGCTGACGCCGACGAGCGAATGCCGCCGAAATCCGAGCCCCTCGACCGCGACGAAATCGACATATTGCGCGCCTGGATCAAACACGGGGCGAATTGGCCGCAGGCCGACACAGATCCTGCGGAAGGCCGTCGCGAATTGACGGTCACTTCCGAAGATCGCCGGCATTGGTCGTATCGCCCCCTGTGCAAGGTCAATCCCCCGGCGGTCATCGACGCGAGCTGGTGCCGCAATCCGATCGACCGCTTCATCATGGCCGGCCTCGAAGGGCAAAGAATTCGGCCCAATCCCCCGGCTGACCGACGGACCCTGGTCCGCCGCCTTTATTTCGATGTGCTGGGACTTCCACCCTCGTCCGATGACGTCGCGGCGTTTGTGGCCGACGCATCGCCGTCGGCGTACGACGAACTGGTCGATCGGCTTTTACAAAGCCCGCATTATGGCGAGCGGTGGGGCCGGCATTGGCTCGACCTGGCCCGCTATGCCGACAGTGACGGGATGGAAAGCGATGCCGATCGACCGAATGCTTTTCACTACCGCGACTTCGTCATCCGCGCGCTGAACGACGATCTCTCGTACCAGACGTTCGTTCGCTGGCAGTTGGCCGGTGACGAATATGAACCCGATGACCCCAGGGACGTGGCGGCAACCGGCTTTCTGACGGCCGCCCCCTCGGAGGTGCTGACAGTGCCCATGGAGGAGGAAAAGCTCCGGCTGCGATTCAACGAACTGGACGATATGGCAGTCGCCACCGTTTCGGCCTGCCTGGGACTGACGCTGGGCTGCGCCCGCTGTCACGATCACAAGTTCGATGCGATTCCCACGCGCGATTATTACCGCCTGCAACACGCCTTCACTACGACGGCGCGAGGCAACGTATTTTTGGCGACGCGCGCCGCGGCGGACCGTTTTCGCGAACAGGAAGCCCACTGGAACGAGCAGCTCAAGGTAGCTCAGGGAAAGTTGAATGACTGGTTGAATGAGCAGAAGAAGCCGCATACCGCCGGCCTGCGAAGCACGAAAATCGATGCCCTGGCGATCGGCGACGAGGAAAAGAAGCTGCTGAAGGAAGGACCCGATTCCGAAGCGGCCAGGAAGCTCGCCAAACAGCACGAGAAGCTGCTGGCGCTGACGGATGACGATTACCGCCGGGTTTTCAGCGACGAACAGCGGCGCGATTGCGATGCGCTCAAAAATGACGTCGCCGCCATTCAGAGTTCGCAACCGTCGCGGCCGCCCGAGGCGCTGGCAATCGTCGACCGACAGGCCGAGCCCGAGCCCACCTGGCTCCTCGACCGCGGCGACTTTTACGCAAAAAAGGAGCAGGTGCAGCTTGGCTTCCTGAGCGTGCTCACTGGCTCTCAAACGCCTGAAGATTATCTGTCGGCCGCCCGTCGCGACGGTCAATTGCAGCGCAGCACCGGCCAGCGCCGCGCCTTGGCCGAGTGGATGACCGACGCCGAACACGGTGCCGGTTCCCTCCTGGCGCGGGTCATCGTCAATCGGGTCTGGCAACACCATTTCGGCGAGGGGTTGGCGCGCACCGTCAGCGATTTCGGGGTCCGTAGCGAACCCCCCACGCATCCGGAACTTCTCGAATGGCTGGCGCACGAGTTTGTCGGCAGTGGCTGGCGGCTTAAGACGCTGCATCGCTGGATTCTGACCAGCGCGGCCTACAGGCAGGCCACGGCGTTCGACTCCGACCGGTCGAAGATCGACCCCGACAACCGGCTGCTGTGGCGGAAACGCCCGCAACGGCTCGAGGCTGAGATTCTTCGCGATGCCGTGCTCGCGGTGAGCGGCACATTGAACAACCAGCAGTTCGGCCCCGCCTTCAAACCACCGATCCCGGCCGAAGCGATTGTCGCGCGAAATACAACCAACCCCTATCCGCACGACGCCCGCGACACCCCGGCGACGCGCCGGCGGACGGTGTACATGTTCCACAAGCGCGTTGTCCAGCATCCCCTGATGCAGGCCTTCGACGGGCCCGACGCATCCGTCAGTTGCGGCCGCCGCAACTGCACAACCGTCGCGCCCCAGGCGCTGGCACTGCTCAACGACACGTTCGTCCGCGACCGCGCGACCGACTTCGCGCGGCGACTACTCGCCGACGGTACTGAGCCGGTGGGATTTGTCGATCGAGGTTTTCGTCTGGCCCTGGCACGCCCGCCGAACGACGACGAGCGGGCCGCGTCGCTGCAGTTCATCGAAAGCCAGCTCACGCGCCGCGCGGCACGCGCCAACTCGCTGAGCGCCGACGAAATACGCCTGCAGGCGCTCGCCGATTTCTGCCAGGCCTTGTTCAGTTTGAACGAGTTCATTTATGTCGATTGAACATCCATGTCCCGGATCTTGAATCAGAATTGCGGACGTTACGAACACCCGGCGACCCGCCGGCAGTTTCTGGCGCGGGCCGGCGGAGGGCTGGGCCTATTGGCGCTGGGAGACCTGCTGCAGGGACCGGCCTCTGCGGCCGATGACGAGCCGCGCCCCGGCGACGGGCTCGCCCCGCGCCCTTCGCATTTCCCCCCCAGGGCCACGTCGGTCATCTGGCTGTTCATGGAAGGAGGCCCCAGCGCTGTCGACCTGTTCGATCCCAAGCCCGAGCTGGATAAAAGCGCCGGCAAGAAACTCGCCATCGACGTCTTTAACGGCAACCCCGGCCCGTTGATGAAATCCCCCTTCACGTTCAAACAGTACGGCCAGTGCGGGGCATGGGTGTGCGACAGGTATCCAAACGTTGCACGCCACGTCGACGAAATCGCTTTCGTCAAATCGTGCTTCACCGAGTCGAGCGACCATGTGCCGGCCCTGTACCAGATGAACACCGGAATCGCCCGCGCCGGGCTGCCGACCGCCGGCGCGTGGGTCACCTACGGACTGGGGAGCGAGAATCGCAATCTGCCGGGCTTTGTCGTGCTGGGAAACAACCAGGGAATCAAAGGGGGCCCGCTCAACTGGAGTGCCGGGTTCCTTCCCACCGGGTATCAAGGGACGCTCTTCCGTTCGGAAGGAAGCCCGATTCTCAATCTGCAGCGGCCGAAAGTGGTCGCTGACGACGACCAGCGCGCACAGCTCGACCTCGTGGCAAAGCTGAACGGCCGGCACCTCGCCGGGCACGCGGGCGAGCCCGATCTCGCCGCGCGAATCGAGAGCTTCGAGATGGCCTATCGCATGCAGATGCAGGCCGCGGGCCTGGCTGATTTTTCACAGGAAACGGCCGAAACGCAGGAACTTTACGGGCTGGGGTCAAAAGCGTCGCGCTCGTTCGGCGGCAAGTGCCTGATGGCGCGGCGGCTGGTCGAGCGCGGGGTGCGTTTTGTGCAGGTTTACAGCGACGGCGAATGGGATGCGCATTCCGACCTTGCGGCCAATCACACCGGCCACTGTGCCGCGACCGACGTGCCGATCCACGGTCTTTTGACCGACCTCAAGCGCCGCGGTTTGTTCGAATCGACGCTGGTGATCTGGGGGGGCGAATTCGGGCGGATGCCGGTGTCGCAGGGGAGCAACGGTCGCGACCACAACCCCCGCGGGTTTTTGCAGTGGATGGCCGGCGCCGGCATTAAAGGGGGCGCCAGCCACGGCGAAACCGACGAAATCGGCCACCGCGCGGCTGTCGACCCGGTCACCGTTCACGACCTGCACGCCACGATGCTGCACCTGCTGGGCATCGACCACAAACGCCTGACTTACCTCCACAACGGCCGCCGCTATCGCCTCACCGACGTGGCCGGCAACCTGCTGGCAAAAATCCTGGCGTAGCAGCCTGTTGAAAAACGGCGACTGGCTCCGGACGACCGCGAGAAACCGCAGGAATTCGATGTGTGCGAGGTGCCTGTCCCCTTTTTTCAACAGGCTGGTAGTCGGCTCCTTCAGGCAGTTTGTGACATGCTCGCGCCAGACCAGTCCGACCGGCTGTGCCTGATTGCGATCGAGTCTCGATCGTGCGAATACGTTGCAAGCCCTGAAGAACAGGATGCAACGCGGCCACGGAACGACACGCGAAGCAACGATGGTATCACCCTTCCAGAGTGAGGGAGACCATTGGGATCGTCTCATCGGGGGTATGGGTATCGCCCCTTCGGGACTGGACCCTCGTCTAATGGCTGGCAACCCTTTCAGGTTGCGTGGTGCATCGTTTGCGGCGTGGCGTCGAGTGCCGTCCGGAAAATGGTGCCCTACGCCAGCAATTCCTGAATCACATGCGCCGGCTCGACCCCCGTCAGTTTCTGGTCGAGGCCCTGGTAGCGGTAGGTGAACTTCTGGTGATCGAAGCCCAACAGTTGCAGCACGGTCGCGTGGAAGTCGCGAATGTGTACGGGGTCTTTGGTGATATTGTACGAAAAGTCGTCGGTTTCGCCGTAAATCGCGCCACCCTTCGAACCGCCGCCGGCCATCCACATCGTGAAGCAGCGCGGGTGGTGGTCGCGGCCGTAGTTCTCTTTCGAGAGGCCCCCTTGCGAGTAGATCGTGCGGCCGAATTCGCCTCCCCAGATCACCAGTGTGTCGTCGAACAGCCCACGTTGCTTGAGGTCTTGAATCAGGCCCCAGCAGGGTTGGTCGACGTCGCGGCACTGATCGGGCAGGCGCCCGGCGGCGTTGGCGTGCGTGTCCCAGTTGTTGTGATAGATTTGGACGAATCGCACGCCGCGCTCGACCATCCGCCGCGCCAAAAGCACGGTGTTGGCAAACGTCCCCGGCTTTTTGGCCTCGTCGCCATAGAGGGTGTACGTCGAGGCGGGCTCTTGCGCCAGGTCGGTCAGGTCAGGGACGCTGGCCTGCATGCGGAAGGCCAGTTCGTATTGCTGGATGCGAGTCGTCGTTTCGGGATCGCCGATCTCGCGGGCGTTGATCTCATTGAGCGCCCGCAGCCCGTCGAGCGTTTTCCGCCGCACTTCACCGGGAACCCCCGGCGGATTGTTGATGAACAGAATCGGGTCGCCGGCCGTGCGAAACGAGACGCCGGCGTACTCTCCCGGAAGATAGCCCGACGACCACAGCCGAGCCGAAATCGCCTGCACCTGCTCGGTGTTGGTCGGCTTGGCGACCAAGACGACAAAGGTCGGCAGGTTTTCGTTGAGCGACCCCAACCCGTACGACGTCCATGATCCCAGGCACGGGCGGCCGGTAATCTGATTGCCGGTCTGCATGTAGCTGATTGCCGGCTCGTGATTGATCGCTTCGGTGTGCATGCTGCGAATGAAGCACAGGTCGTCGACCATTTTGGCGGTATTGGGCAATAGCGCGCTGACCCACATCCCGCTTTTGCCGTGCTGCGCGAACTTGAACTTCGACGGCGCGATGGGAAATCGCGCCTGCCCCGAGGTCATGGTCGTCAGGCGCTGCCCCATGCGAATGCTCTCGGGCAGATCTTTGTCGTACCAGTCGTTCATCTGCGGCTTGTAATCGTACAGATCCATCTGAGCCGGCCCCCCGACCATGTGCAGATAGATCACGTGCTTCGCCTTGGAGGCCATATGCGCCAGGCTGTGCGGCGATCCCTCTTCAGCCTGTGCGTGGCGATCGGCACCGGTCTTCCCCAGCAGTGAGGCCAGCGCCGCCCATCCGACGGCGTGCGACCCCTGTTTGAAAAAGTGCCGCCGGGTGATCGATTGGATGTATTCTTGAGCGGGATGCATGGTCTCGTCCTCGTCGTTCGTGATTGCGGGGTTTCTCGTTCTCGATGTTTCTCGAGGTCGATTAGTGTCGCCAGCTCTCCACCGACCCCGCGTCGGTGGGAGCACGATTGGAAGCTAAGGCGGTCCAGATCTCGCCCGTGTCGTACTCTCCGATCGTCCCGACATAGTAACTCGGTGAGTAGATCGCCCGCATTCCATGCGCATACGCCAGATTATTCAAATATCCGAGCGCCACATCCTGTGGGGACTGCTGCGGCGGGATGTGGGCGGTCAAATGCAGATGATCGGCCAACAGCGACAGCCGCGACACCGCATGTTGCTTCTTAACCGCAACTCGCAGCGCCATGTCGTGAGTGGCAACCAACTCGTCCTCTCGCACTTCGCTCCACCGGCCATCATGAATCAGAACGAGATGCAGGCTGTAGAAGTAAGCGCCATGAGCGCTCAACTGTCGCTCGCCAAGGCCCACTTCAGGGAACTCGTGTTGATATGACTTCAGGGCCTTTTGGACCCGTTCATCGGCCATGCGGTGATGTTCAAGTTGGGTTGAAACGTAATCTTCGACGACTTCTCGCCGTGCATCGCCTACGGCCGTCAGAAGAAAATTCCGGCGGAAGGCATTTGGATGAGTCGGCTGCAACAGGTGCTGGAGACGGCCTTTGACCGATTTTACGATGGCCGGCGGAGCTACCTCGGGTCTGGTGGTCAGGTAGAACTGCCAGACGTTTTTCGGCTTTGCGCCGACTTCGAGAATGCGCACTCTGTCGCGCTCTACGGCCTGCTGAAGTGTTGACAACCAGCAGTCCGGCGGTGGCAGCTCTGCGTTCGCGAACACGGACAGCCACCAGCGGAGCTGATATGCGGCAGTGACATTCGCGGGCGTGTAGAGCGGGTCCATAGCTTTCAATCATGGCCTCTACCGACGCGGGGTCGGTGGGGGGCGGTCGGCAGTCGTGCGTTGTGTTAGCTTTCAGTCATGGCCTCCACCGACACCGGGTCGGTGGGGGCCGGGAAAGGTACGGAACAAAATCAAAGTTATCGAGTTTCGCGATCTCTGTATACTTCTACTGTCGGTCGTTCATTTGCGTTGCTTAACGCGTAGTGGGGCCAGGCGTTTGCGTTGTTTCCAGTGATAGAAGCGTGCGAGTTCGTTGCGTTGGAGGCGTCGCGTGATATTGCGAGAGACGAGTTCCCGGTCGTCGCAGTGC
>SIAF01000251.1 GCA_009691905.1 Planctomycetaceae bacterium
TCATAATCCGTTTCACTCGAAATTCCTTTGTGTTCGAGGTGCTTCATTGTTTACGCACACATGAAACACCACAGAACGCCCAGGGATTCCGAGTTTTTTGTTGCTACGCCGGAAATGACGAAATCGGGTGTGCTTGGTTGAAGGCTAGTTCGACGCACAAAAGTAGTTCAGCAGGCGAGCGGGGGGCGTAAGCCCCCTGAACGGTGAATTCTGAATGCGGCACTGCATAGTTTCCATTGCCGGTACACCTGCGAATAATGGGGGCGAGAGGCGATGAGGGAATTGGCTGTTATGCCTTCGCGTTTTTTTGCCGTTCTTGTCAGCTTGTTGATTGTGCATTGGTCCTACGGCTGCCCCGCCGTGGCGACCGACGTGCCGTTTCATACTTCCGAATTGCTGTTTCCCCACGAGCATTGGCATCATCACGGGTCGTGCGTTGTTGAAACCCCCGGAGGCGACCTGTTGGTCTGCTGGTACCAGGGGTCGGGTGAGCGGCGGGCTGACGACGTCGTCATTCAGGGGGCGCGGCTGCGAAAGGGCTCGCGCGACTGGTCGCCGCGGTTTCTGCTGGCCGATGCGCCGGGGTTTCCCGACACGAACCCCTGCCTGGTGGTCGACCCGCGCGGGAAGCTGTGGCTGTTCTGGCAGACGATCATTGCCAACGAGTGGCACACCGCGCTGTGCCGCTACAAAGTCGCCTCCGACTACAACGCCGATGGTCCCCCGCATTGGGAACAGACTGACGATCTGATTCTCAAACCCGGTCCGGAATTTGCCGAGATCGTCGCGAAGCAGTGCGATGTCGACCTGGCGCAACTCGATCAGTTGCCGGCCGAGTTCAAAGCCCGTGGCGGCGAATATCTCGCCGATCGCCGCAAGCACGCGGCCGACAAGTATTTCATCCGCATGGGGTGGATGACCCGCGCCCATCCGTTGATTTACGAGGGAAAGCGGCTGATCGTGCCGCTGTACTCCGACGGCTTTGACTTTTCGATCATGGCCCTCAGCGACGACTGGGGCCAAACGTGGAGCGCCAGCCGGCCGCTGGTCAGCCTGGGGGGCGTGCAGCCCAGTCTGGCCACCCGAAAAGACGGCACGCTGGTGGCGCTGATGCGCGACAACGGTCCGCCCCCCAAACGCTTGCTGCAAAGCGAGTCGAAAGATGGCGGCATGAGTTGGTCGGCGGTCGTCGACACCGAAATTCTCAATCCCGGTGCGGGTTCGGAAGTCATCACGCTCAAAAACGGCCGCTGGCTGCTCGTGAATAACGATACAGAGAAAGGCCGGCACCGTTTGTTGCTGTCCCTTTCGGACGATGAGGGAGTCACCTGGAAATGGAATCGCTACCTGGAAAAATCAGAACCCGATGACGACGCCACGCATGCCGCATATCCCTCGATCTTCGAAGCCCGCGACGGCACGCTGCACGCCACGTACACCTACACGGTGAACGGCAAGAACGCGAAGAAGGATAACGAAGGCCGGCTGCTGCGCGAGTGCATCAAGCACGCGCACTTCAACGAGGCGTGGGTTATCGAGGGAAAGTGACGTTTGTCGATGCGCGAAGAGGGCAAGCTGCGGCAAGTTGATGAGTGATCGGCTCGGTCGCATGCAGCGAATGCGTTCGTTAAACTGGATGAATGTCACCCATTCACGGCCTGACGACGCTTTTGACTCTGGGGGCGTTGTTGGCGTCCGTGCGATCGGAGGCCGCCGACCCTGCTCCCGAAGACCGCGAGTTCTTCGAGAACAAGGTGCGGCCGCTGCTCGTGCAGCATTGCTCCAAGTGCCACGGCGAGAAGAAGCAGGAAGCCGGCTTGCGGCTCGACTCGCGAGCCGCAGTTCTGAAGGGGGGCGACAGCGGCCCGGCGCTGGAAGCGGGAAAGCCCGACGAGAGCCTGCTGGTCGAAGCGGTCGGGTACGCGGGGGACATCAAGATGCCTCCCAAGGGAAAACTGACGGACGACGAAATCAGCGCGCTGACCGAATGGGTCTTGCGCGGTGCGGTTTGGCCGCCCGACCCGGATGCCGGTATCTCGGCCAAAGGCGAATTCGATCTCCAGGCCCGCAAAGCAAAGCAGTGGGCATTGCAGCCGATCGGTCCGCAGACGCCGCCCGTCGTTCAAAACTCGACATGGCCGCGATCGCCGGCCGACCGGTTCATTCTGTCGAAGCTCGAGGCCGCGGGATTGAAACCGGCGGTGACTGCCGACAAGCGGACATTGCTGCGACGGGTCACGTTTGACCTGATCGGGCTTCCGCCGACTCCCGCCGAGTTGGAAGCCTATCTGGGCGACGCATCGCCGCGGGCGTTCGATTCGGTGGTCGATCGCCTGCTCGATTCGCCGCATTACGGCGAGCGCTGGGGCCGGCACTGGCTCGATCTGGTTCGTTATGCCGAGACCGCCGGCCACGAATTCGACTTCGAGATCCCGTATGCGTCCGAGTATCGCGACTACGTCGTGCGGGCTTTCAATGCCGATCTGCCGTACGACCGGTTCGTGATCGAGCACCTCGCAGGCGATTTGCTCACCAAGCCGCGGACGAATCCGACCGAGGGGTTCAACGAGTCGATCATCGGGACCGGTTTCTGGTTTCTGGGCGAGTCGAAACACTCGCCGGTCGATGTCCGGGCCGACGAGGCCGATCGGCTCGACAACCAGATCGACGTGTTCGGCAAAGTGTTTCTCGGCCAGACGCTGGGCTGCGCCCGCTGCCACGATCATAAATTCGATGCCCTGTCGACGAACGATTACTACGCGTTCAAAGGCTACCTGCAAAGCTCGCGGCGGCAGATCGCGTGCATCGACGCGGGCGACGAAATCACGGCGATCGTGACGCAGCTCGAAACACTGAGCGACGAGCGGGCGGCCTTGTTGCGGGACAGCCTGCCGCCGCCAGTCAAATCCACCGCCGGTTCCCTGGCTGACAGCGACGTGCGCTTCGTCGACTTTGCGACCGACACCTATCGCGACTGGTTCGTTTCGGGTGACGCGTTCGGCACCAGTCCCGTGACCGACCCGACTCGGGTCCTGTCCCAACCCGGTCGGGGCTGGCCCGTCGGTGCGACCGGCCTGGCCCACAGCGGGGTTTTGGCGGGCCGGCTGGAAGGGGTCTTGCGATCGCCGACGTTCACCATCCCCAGCAGCCACATCCTGTATCTTGCCGCCGGCAAGGGAACGCGGATTCAGTTGATCGTCGACAGCTTGCACTACCTGCAAAACCCGATCTACGGCGGGTTGAAGATTGCGCTCGACAACCCCGATCGAGTGCAGTGGTTCTCGCAGGATGTCAGCAAATGGATCGGGCATAATGCGTACATCGAGGTGGTCGACGACGGCGAAGGCTTTGCGGCGCTCGAGCAAATCGTATTCAGCAGCCGGGGGTCGCCCCCCTTCGAGCCGGCCGCTGCCGGAGAGCCTGTCCCGCCGGCCGCGCTCGCGCCGAAGCTGGCGGCCATCGCCCAGCGGCAGAATGAATGCGAAGGCAAAATCCGCTACCGCCGCAAGGCGCTGGCCATGACCGACGGGTCGGGCGAAGACGACCACGTCCACCTTCGCGGCAACGCCAACAAATTCGGCGACATCGTGCCACGTCGATTTCTTGAAGCACTGGCCGGCGCCGATCAGCCCGCCGTAACGAAAGGCAGCGGGCGGCTGGAACTGGCCCGGCGCGTTGTCGACGAGTCGAATCCGTTGCTGCCGCGCGTGATCGTCAACCGCCTTTGGAAACATCATTTCGGTGAAGGACTCGTGCGCACACCCGACGATTTCGGCAACATGGGTCAGCCACCGACACATCCTGAACTGCTCGATTGGCTGGCGAGCGAACTGATGTCGGCGCCGCCCCCGGCGAAGGGTGAGCCGGGGGGCGAAGATCGTCCCTGGTCGCTCAAGCGAATCCACCGCCTGCTATTGCTTTCGAGCACCTACCAGATGTCGAGCTTGCCCGACGATCGGCACGCAGAAGAGCTTGACCCGCAGAACAAACTCTGGCATCGGATGAATCTGCGGCGGCTTGAGGCCGAGATCATTCGCGATGCGATGCTTGTCGTTTCCGGTCGGCTCGACCGCAGGCTGGCCGGCGGAAGCGTCAGGCCCTACCTGACTCCGTTTATGGTGGGGCGCGGCCGGCCCGTCGATTCAGGTCCGCTCGACGGCGATGGCCGGCGCAGCCTGTACCTGAGCGTCCGCCGCAATTTCCTGACGCCGATGTTTCTGGCATTCGACTACCCGGTTCCGTTCGCGACGATCGGCCGGCGGAGCGTCTCGAACGTCCCGGCCCAGGCGCTGGCATTGATGAATAATCCGTTCGTAGTGCAACAGGCGGAAGTCTGGGCGAACCGGGTGATTGTCGAGCATCAAACTCCCGACGCGCGGCTGGACGCGATGTACCTGGCCGCATTTGCGCGCGTCCCGACGGCTGCCGAGCGTGATAGCGCCCTGGCGTTTGTCAACGAACAGTCACGGCAATACCCCGCCGGCGAGGCGGCGCACCCCTGGACCGACCTGGCACATGTGCTGCTGAACGTCAAAGAGTTTATTTTCGTTGACTGAATGGGCTTGCGGGAAGCGTCGGGTGCCGTACTTCGTCTTTATCCATCGCTCTGACCCGGCGCTTTCGTGGCGTGTTGGCGTACGAACAGCTCAACGATGGCCCCGATCGCGACACCAACCACGTAGGCGACGAGATCGAATCGGTGAAAGCGAGATCCCAGGACGAGATGACCGAGCGTTGCTTGACGGATCGTGTTGATCCATGGCGCCTGATACAACTGACTGAACTCAATAGTGAAGGCTATGGCGAGTGCCAGGAGCGCAGTTCGATACGTCGACAACGCAGGCAGCAGGGCACCAATCAATAGGAAGACCATTAGCGCCCAAAGCGCGTCGCCCGGGTATTTGCCCCGGAATGAAGGAGACAATCCCGGCATCGTTCGCGAGGCAAGGCCAAGAAGAATCACCATCGCCATTGCCGCAAGGTAGAGCAGCCTGTTTCGGCGCAGCGTGGTTGCCTCGATCATGAGACGTCTTGGCGATCTGACGAACATGCTAGGCCCGCGCTACGTAAGCGCGCACCATTTTTAAAGATTCCTGAACCAATTGCTGACCGGCCCGTTAGTGTATCCCATTATTGGATCTGTTTCGCCGCGCCGCTTGCGGCACGCGCCGAGTGAACTCGGCGGCGAAACGTGTGCGTAGCGTCTGAAGTCTGATTGTTGGTTGTCCGCCGTCGATCGAGGCGCTAGTCGTACGACTGCAGATAGTGGTTGTGGCGAATCCTCGGCTCGAACGAATACAGCTTCGCGCTCTTCAAATGGAACCGCAGTTTGATCGGACGCGCTTGCAGCAGGTGGCAGTCGGGGTCGCCCTTCCAGCTCACAACGTGTCGGACGCTGTCAGTGGTGATGGGCGTGCAGTCGGCACCGCCGAAGCCGTCGATGGGCTTACCTTCACGATCGATGGCTTCGACCGTAAGCGAGCCGCCGGCGGCGTTCGCATTCACGACCAGGGTGTCTCCGAGAAACACCAGCGGTTTCGTGGTCAGCGTTCCTTCGTGCTCTGTTTCGACCGAGACAAAGCCGTCCAGTCGCAACGTCGCCAGGCCGATGCCGCTGTCCCGCGCGTCCTTGTGGTACGTGTGCCAGTGCCGCCCGGTGATTCCTGTGTAATAGAACCGGATCTCGTCGCCGACAACCAGCGGCGGATGATGCGGGTAGATCTGGCCCCAATCCCAGTCCTTTTTGAACTCGCCGTAGGGGAGAAACGTCGCCTGCCCGGCGGCCTGCTTCCAGTCGCGCTCGTCGCGCAGCTCGGTTGCGGAAATGGCCCCGTCGCTGAGCACTCGCTGCCAGATGACGCCGTTGCGGCTGAAAACCAGTTGATTGTCGACCCGGTCCATCCACGGCTGGTCGTCGGGAATCGGCTTGATCGTTTCGCCGTGATATGTGTTGAGCACGCCGATGTAAACGCCCGCATACGGCATCGCGCCCATTGTGTAAAGTTCGGTGGCAAACGGTGCATCGAGCCGGCTCTTTTTGACGACGGTGACTTTGGGCGACCAGTGGAGAAAATCTTCACTTTCGATGCGGCTGATAATCCGGACGTTGGGCGGGCCGAAACGCAGATAAGCGACGAAGCGATTCAGCCGGGCATCCCAATACGGCGCGATTTGAGTGTCGCTGTAAGGGATCAACGGGTTCGTCGGTTCGGGATTCCAATGAATTCCGTCGGCCGAGTACGCGACGCCGCTCTGTAGCGAACTCGATTTGCCCGTCGGCTTGGCCAGATACAACATCTTGAACCGGCGCTGAGGGTTTCTCTCGGCCGAGTCGATGATCACGCCGGCGCCCCCCACCCACGGCTGTTTGGGTTCGAAGAGAGCGAAGTTGTTCCCAGCCGTTTGATCGGTGATCGGTTTCTGCCACGAGATTCCATCGGGCGACGTGACGTAACCGAGTGACCCCACGGCGTCCTTTTCGTCGTGCCAGATCTGATACCAGATCTTGTACAGCCCGTCGCGCTCGTCGCGGACCACCGCACCGTAGCCAAACGGCGAAGAGAGCGTCGCTTCCCAGGGTTGGTCCCGTCGAATCAGCGGATTGCCAGGGTGCTTCACCGGCCGGTTGAGAACCTTTTTCGCGCCGGCCAGTTCTTCGATGACATGGTTGTCGATGAAGAGTTGCTTGTCGTGAACGATGAGCGCCTCTCCGGCAATCTCGTCGTCCAGATCCTTGAACATGCCCGGAGGCGCCTGGCGGTGCTGAGCCAGAAGGATACTGCCGTGCGAGATGCCGGCTGCGGCAGCCACCACAAACGCGAACACGATACGAACGGCGCAAGTCATTTCGGATACCCCTTTTTCAATCCACGAGTCGAGTCAATGTCGAACGAAGCCCCAGCGGCGCGTTTGACAGAATGTAACTTGCGCTCTGCCGGGGAGAAAGCCGGTCTCGCTGGGATCGACCCGGTCAGGCAGACGTGCCAACCGCGCGGGACAGGCATCGCAATTGCATCAAGGATGACTGATCTGTTATGCTAAGCAGGCCAATGGCGTGAAAATATCTCACTTTTCGCCGATATACTCATGATTTGACTGCGGCCCGCAATCTGTTAAACTCTCGACTACACCCGTTCTACACCCGTTGTCGAGAGAGGGCACAAATGGCAGTCGCTGAAAAATCCCCGCTGTTCCTGCACAAAGGGACTGGCCAGTTTTGCAAAAAGGTCAACGGCAAACACGTCTATTTCGGCAAGGATCGAACCACGGCCCTGAAGAAATACCGCGACCTGCTGGAAGGGAAGGCGGTCGATAAAGGCGGCAGTGTGACGCTGCGGGATGCGATCAATCGTTACCTGACCGCCAAGAAGTCCGCGGCCGAATCCGGTGCGATCACAGATCGATACTTTGTCGCCATTCACAAGACCTGCGGCCGTGTCATCCGGAAGTTCGGCCCGCTTGCAAAAGTGAAGGATTTGACCCCGGCGGATTTCGAGCGGTTCCGCGTTTCTCTGTCTCGCAGGGTTGGGCTTTATGCGACCGCCAATGAGTTGCGACACGCGCGAGGGCTGTTTCGATATTGCTATGAAGCTGGGTTGATTGACCGACCGCTGCGGTTCGGTCCCGGATTGGCCGTTCCCGCGGCTCGGGAATTTCGGCGACATCGTGCGGCCAATGGTCCCAGGCTGCTCTCTGCCGCAGAGATTCAAGCGGCCATGAAGCTGGCCAGCCCCCAGGTCAAGGCCGCGATTATGCTCGGCATCAATGCGGCATTCGGTTCCGGCGATTGCAGCGAACTCCCGCAACACGCGATTGACTTCGGTTCGGGCTGGCTGACATTCCCAAGGCCGAAAACTGGCATCGGCCGTCGTGTGCCGTTGTGGAGCGAAACGATTGAAGCCGTGAAGCTGGCAATCGAGAATCGGCCGATTCCAAAAGATGCTGCTGACGACGACAAGGTGTTTCTGACGATCCGCGGCAACCGGTGGGTCAGGGATAACGTCAAAGGCGTCCATTCCGACCAATTCGGGATTGAGTTCAAGAAGCTGCTGAGGGAAGCGGAGATTGACCGCCACGGCTCGTTCTATTTGTTGCGTCACACGTTTGCGACCATCGCGGCAGAGACTGGTCTGCAAGCCGCAGTGGGTGCCGTTATGGGGCACGTCGATAGCACGATCGCTGGTGTTTATCGCGAGCGGCTGCCGGACGAGATGTTGCGGAAAGCGACGGACCACGTTCACGATTGGCTGTTTGCGAAGTAGAATCAACCTTGTCGGGAGGGATTGATCCCCCGTTCGACTCGTGGCGCGACGTGCGAGCTATCTCCCGCATTCCGCCACGGGTCGGCCCGACTCTTTCAGGAGATAGAAATCATGGCCGGTTGGAGTTCGCACAAACTTGCTGAATCATATCAGAGTGATCCGCACAACCTCCTGCTTGCGCTGGAATCGTGGAGGGACTTCGCGAGAGACATTCTTGACCCCCTGACCACAGGTTCCGAGTCGAAATGGGATTGGGACTTTTCGACGACGACAAATGCGATCGTTCTTTGGTGCGACCTTGAAGGGAAGAACATCGACCCCGCGCCATTGGCTGAGTATGAGCGATTGCTTCGGGATCGGGTCGCGCCCACGAAAATCCACGATCCAACAAATCCGCGCGGTTTTAGACTTCCGCCGCCACCGCCTGTTGAATTGCTCAAGCGCAAACTGGAAAAGGCCCAGTATGTCTGGCGGCGGATTTTTGACCTCGCATATTTTCTCTGTGGGACGAAACCTGCCAACGGAATGTCTCGCAAACCTAAGAAGCCGACAGCCCGGAAGGTACGAGTTGATCTAAAAACGTGGACGGTTTATGTCGATGGCACGCCATTCACGCTAGATGGTGAATCGGCTGCCCGCTGGTTAAATGTGCTTGCGACGAATCGCGGGCAGTTAATCAGCGGGCCAAGTCTCTCGCAACACGACAGCGAACTGATTGACCCGCGCACCGATCGGCTGATGACGACGCTGCCAAAAGAAATAAGGGCATTGCTCGAAGTTGTGCCAAAAAAAGGCACGCGCATGAAGCTGACGTAGACTGACCTACAAAGTCCGTCATGCGCCGTTCCCTCCCCGAAAATCGTTTCTACGATTCGGGTATGAATGGAACGCACGCCACAACCGAAAACGCAACGGCCGTCCTGGGGGCGCTCTCCGTTGACGCGCTGCAAAAGCGGCTCTACGAACTCCGTGGCGAAGAAGCTGCCGTCAAGACACTCTTGCGGTCGCTGAAGGCTCGCGACAGGGCAAGGCGATGCCCCGGCGACACGGAGGCAACCCATGCCTCTTGACCCCCTCCGCACGGTCCCCGAAATCGCATCGACCTTGCGCGTCAAGCCGCATCGGGTGCTGGCGTGGATTCATGCCGGCACTCTGCCGGCGATCGACTTAAATGCCGGACTTGGCAAGCCGTCCTGGCGGGTCCGGGCCGATGACCTCGACGTGTTTCTCGCGGGTCGGACGGTCTATCCAAAAGTGCAGGCGTCCCGCGGCCGGCGGCGGGCAGCGGATAGCAAGGTGTTTCAATTCTTTTGAGCGCATGAAAAATCCCGCCACGGTGTCAGCCGCGCGGGGATGGCCAGCCCCTTAACAAGCAAGGAACCGACGAAATGAGTTTACCAATCTTCAAGCGACTGTGGAATCGAATCCGGCTGCTGTCCCGGTGGGATAACCACGAGACCTACTTCGGCCGCTGCCCGCGTTGCCTGCGCGAAGTTCCGTACATGAACATCGGCCGGAATCACTGGTTCGTGTGCGAACGCGACAAGGTGCGATGGTGGGCCGGCAGCAATCTGTTCTCGTCCTGGCACGATGAAACCGAAGCTGACTGGGAGCGGAATTTCGAGACCATCAAGGATTTCGAGGATGCCAAACCGTACTATCCGCCGGCGACGATGGGCGAAATGATCGGCAATCTCGTGAGGCCGACACAACAGCCCGAATACAGCCCGATTGACGACGGCGCGGGGGTGCCATTTTGATCGGCACAGTTACCTCAACATGGACGCGACCACGATTCGCCAGCGCATCCGACTACATCAAACACGTGTGCGAGGCACTCAAGGCCGGCAAGCAGCCGTGGGAGCCGTTGACCCGGCAAGAACTCGAAGCGGCGCTGGATGCGTTCCCGCAGTACGCAAAACGGTGGCTGCCGACGCCGGAAAATCTCGCACTGATGGGGCTGTCGGCGACATTCGGGCGGGAGCCTGAGACGTGGGACGATGACCGACAAGAGCTTTTTTTGGCGACCCTCGAACGCGTCGACCTGTTCCGCGCTGCAGTCGGCAATCTGCTGGGGGTATCGTTTTGAGCCTCAAAGAAAAATACGGCAAGCCGGCGAACAATGGGCACGCGAAACCCGCATTCGACGCCGACGACGTTAACGCACGTTTGGCGGCCGAGCCGATTGACGATTCGCCGGTGCCGCGATTCGAGGAACCGGCCGGGTGGGAATTCGATGGCGGCGCACGCTACACACGGCAGGCCGGCGCTGGTGAACAGCCGCAACGCGAGGCTGGCGATGATGAAACCCAGCCGGAACATGGGGGCGGCAAGGCTAAGGCGAAACTCCGCCGCTATTCGTTTCGGGAACTGATGGCCGAGTTTCCGACGCTGAGTGAAGTAGCGATCGGATTTCTGCTCCGCATTGGCGAGGTGATGAACATCGTCGCCCCGCCGAAGCGTGGCAAATCGTGGCTGGTCGCTCAACTTATTCTCTGCGTGGCGACCGGCCAAGATTGGCTCGGTCGATTCGCGACCCGCAAGGGGAAGGTTTTGCTGGTCGACAACGAACTCA
>SIAF01000252.1 GCA_009691905.1 Planctomycetaceae bacterium
GGACCGAAGCGGGTGGCCAGGATTCCCAGATAGATTTCGTACGCCGGCGTCTGGGCATCGATCACCGAATGCGCACCAGGGCCGATCTGAGGAGTGATGCCGGTCTTCCACTGCAACGTCTCGAGCCGAAAGCCGCGTTCAACGCCGTCGGTGCGATTGATGGACCCCACGACTTCTTCCAGGGCGTCGCGTTCCGGTAGCACGTCGTCAGGGGCCGATACGTAGATGCGGATAATGCGAACGAGGTTCGGGTTTCGCACAACGTCACGACCGGCGGGCGATTGTTCGGGAATCCAGGTTTTCAGCAGCTTGACCAGACCGTCGTTGGTCAGTTCTTTGCCTTTGGTCGCATACGTCGCGAGCCGCTTGCAGAGCGCTTCAGCCAGCATCATTCGGTAATCGGCTTCGCCCGGCGGAAAACCGTGGCGCCTGAGGAACTTGTCGAGGCGGTGGGCCGCTTGTTCCTGGAACGCGTCAAGGTCGAGGTTTTTTAGCTTCGGGACCTTCACTTTCCCCACTTTCCGAAGGCTGGCGACCTTATCCGACGCCGGTGTGCCGATCAGCAGCAGTTCGTACTCGTCGGCCTCCTTCCAGGCCGCCAGCTCGTTCGCCCAGGTTTCGATGTCGGCCTTGCTGAATGTGTTCTGCGTCGACTTGACCTGAACCGCCTTGATCCGGTCAGGGTAGCGCCACAGAATGTCGACCTTGTCGGTATCGAGGCTGGGCTCGAGGGTGAGGCTCAGCCACGTCTTCTCGCCGTCGACCGCATCGAGCAGGGCGATCAATGTTTGCACCAGAAAACCGCGAATGGCAATTTGTCCGCCGTCGGCCATGTGATGCCCGCGATGTTGCCAGGGAGAGGAAAGCCGCTTCGAACCGGCGCGAGGTCTCTTCGTCGCCCATCGTAACCCGCGGGGTTGCCGGTCTCAATCGTCGGCTCCCCACCGTGCCAGGCCGCCCCGGCGTGCGATTCCGCGAGCCTGCTTCGCGGCTATCGGGCCTGCATGAAATCGAGTAGCGACTGCCAGCCTCAGTCGGCTTCAGCCGACTCCCCTTTTGCCACCAGCTTGAGCTGGTGGAGAACCAACTCCGAACAGACCGCCAGCCGGCTTCAGCCGGCTTGCCAGGTGGCGGCTTCAGCCATCTCTCTGCTGTCAATCATCCTCATCCGCGCGCTCCAGCCGGTCCACCAGTTTTCTCTGGGCATGATGCTCTTTCTGGTGAGCAATGTACTCAAGCACCCAAGGCAGATTGCGCTTCCCGAAGCTGACCACTCCATACCCGCGCTGCCAGCCCAGCGTGCTTGCACCCAGGGCCTGATTGGTGTCATGCGAACTGCCTCCCTTGAGGTCTTTAACCAGTTCGCTGATCGTCACCTGCGGCTCGATCGAGATCGCAAGATGAACATGCGTTTCAGTGCCGTTAATGCCATGCAGGTAGACTCCCTTCGACTTCTGGCAACGGTCCTGGAGCAGCTTATGCACCACTGGCTCGATCGTCGGCACCAGAATTGGAGAGTCGTCTTTGGTGTGCCAGTTGAAATGCAGGAAGATCTCGTGGTAGACGTGTGCCGACATGGTGATTCTCCTTGGCAAGATTCACTTAGACTGACTGAAGATCCGCATTGGTAGGAAAAATAGCACAATCGCAGAGCCTGGGGCGAATGGCTGAAGCCGGCGCACGGCAAGCCGGCTGAAGCCGGCTGGGTCGGTTCTGAATTGCCCTCCCACCAGCTTAAAGCTGGTGGCAAAAGGGGAGTCGGCTGAAGCCGACTGAACGACAGTGCGCGCTTGGCAACTGGGTGCCGTTCGCGAATTGAAGCACTCAGAGGCTATCCGAAAAGTTGACGTGCGTTCAGGTAAAATAGCCTGAATTCAGTGTACGAATCGCTGTTTTATAGTGGACAGATTGGACTTCTCGGACAGCCTCTCAACCGCGACTATTGCGCTCGGATAACCGGTGCGAGACTTCCTGCACCCCTTCCAGAGCGTTCAAGTCGCGAACCAGGGGCAAAGTCCCTTGTTCGTGCCTGAGACGGACGTCGAATACCAGATCCATCGCCGACCCCTGACGGGCGGTCGCGGTCGACGTCAGCAACGCCGATTCGAGGTGTCGCGAAAAGACCTCTTCGAACATCGTTTCGACAGGGGCGCCCAGTCCCACGCGAATCGAGAGGATGCCGCTGCGGTCATTTCGCGGCGGCCCCCCCAACCAGGAACTGGCGAGCAGTGCCGCCACAGCGACGATGGGCACTCCCACCAGCGGCACGAGCAGAAATCCGGCCCCGACCGCCATCCCGACGACGACGGCGAAAATGACGAACGCCGTATCGCGGGTATCCTCGACGACCGTTCTAAACCGGACGATCGACAAGGCCCCGACGAGACCAAAGGCCCGGGCGACGCTGTCGCCGATGACCAGCGTCACCATGGCGATCAACACCGTCATCAATAACAGCGTCGTCACAAACGCTGCGGGATCGGCTTTCGGCCGCTTCTGCGAAATGCGGTAGATCGCCGCCACGACGAACCCGAACACGAGAGCCCCTGTCAGGCGCGCCAGCACGTGAAGGAAATCGACCTGTTCACCTGGGCGGATCGAGTCGGTCAACCACTCAGGCATCGACCGGCCTCCGCAACGGTAGCTGACCGGCGGCCTGCATCAGAAAGCGGTATTTCGAAACCGATGCCGGTGCCAGGTGCAGCGCGGAAAGGGCCTCTTTGAAAATTGCCGGCATCGCGCCGCGAAACTTGAATTCACAAACCACACCATCGCTCAGAATCGAAGTCCCGCCTGCGAACGAATCGACGCACCATTCGTTGGCAAGAACTCCACGAATGCGGCGATCGAACGTCAGCCGGACGGGTTCTCCCTGTTCGGTACCGACGTAGGCCACCCGTTCGTAGGCAATCAGGCACACCGGTCGTTGGTCATTTTTCGACAACTGGCGATGAAACCAGTCCGCTTCCCAAATCGTCGCCCGGCCATTGCTCGATTCCACCGGGCCATTCGTCGATTCCGCCGGGACGGAAAGCCTTTGCAAATCATTATGCCCGATACAGGTTCGGCGTTTGCGAACCTTGTCGCCCGATCGGGTCTTACGCTCGAGGTAGAGGCACGATTCGTCGCCATACCGCCGTAGACGGTGTTTGCGTCGCTTGCCGAAGCCGACCCGGTAAAACACATCGAACTGCGGCGTATCGCAATACAGACTCGTGACGATGTAGGCATTCCCCGCGTTGGGATCACCATGCGGGTCGGGTTCCAAACTTCGACGCAATAACGATTCGACCTCGCGCGCCTGAACGTCCGAGAGCAGAAATTTCAATTCGTAAGCCGAATTCGAGCGATCGGCCGAGCGGACGAAGGCCGGTGCCACAGCGGGGCTTGGCGCCACCCCGCCGGCCCGGAGTTCTAACGGACGCGACCCGACAATTTTGCCGCAACCAACAGTTGCTGAGATCGGAGAATCCCCTGGGGAAGACCTGATTGACGTGGACTTCATCGTGTAAATCACTGGCTGCCCTGGAGTGAAACCCCTTCCCATCAAACACCATCAGAGCACGAACGGACAGGTTCAGCTACTCGAATTGGTCATATTTTCTGAAAGATATCGTCACAAATCAGATCAATCACGGTCAATGCATTCCTGCCGGCGCGGGCCGTAGCACAAGCGTCCTCGCTTGTGGCCGGTTCGAGTGTCGTTACGGGAGTGCCATTGTTGGTCACGTTCGATTGGGAGGCCAAGCAAGCGAGGACGCTTGCTCTACGGGGTCGTAGCACAAGCGTCCTCGCTTGTGGCCGGTTTGACAGGCCCTCGAAACGAGGCAACCGAGGGTTGCGTTCGGGTGCCTCAGCGATCAGGATGGTGTGCTCGACCGTTCGGTCGCGCTGCCAAAGCCTCGACGCGCTGCTGCTTCACCTGACAAATTCGAGCCGCTCATGAATTTGAATCTGCCCGCCACGTCGACCCGCCGCGGATTTATGGAACGCCTTGCGCAAGGAGCCGGCGCGGGACTGCTGGCGGGAACGCTCGCCGGCTGCAATCAGGAACAACCCCAATCGGCTGCGAACGGCACGAAACGGCTGCGTGCCGCGTTCTCGAATGCCGGCCTGCAAAGCACGTGGTGCGCGCTGGGCAAGACCACGGCCGAATTGTGGGGCAAACTGCTGGACGTTGAAATTGAATGGATCGACGGCGAGTTCGATCCCGAGAAGCAGCGCAACAAGATCGAAAATATCGTCTACAAAGACTTCGACTTCTGCTGCTTTCAGGCAGTGCAGATCGACTCACTCGCCGAGCCGGTCAAAACGCTCAAGACGCGCGGCATCCCGGTGATCTCGATGGATACGCTGCTGGTCGCCCCCGAAGCGATGCGCGAGACCGGGGTGTGGGTCGAGGTGACCCCCGATCAAGTGTTCATGGGCGAGAGCAGCACCCGCTACCTGATGGAGAAGATCGGCGGCAAGGGAAAAGTCATTCACATCGGCGGTCTCAGCGCCCACAGCGGCGCCCAGGGACGCGCAAAGGGATTTGAGAACGTCCTCAAGGAGTATCCGGGGGTCGAAGTCGTCGGCGGCGGCGTGCGCTGGGGCGACTGGAAAAAGGAAATCGCCCGCAACAAGTTTGAGTCGTTGCTCGCCCAGGAAAAGCAGCCTGTCGCCGGCGCGTTTTTTCACAGCGACGACATGGCGTTGGCCTGCATCCCGGCCGTCGAGAACACCATTCACAAAGACATGGTGATCACCGCCGTCGACGGCCAGAAAGACGGCCTGGACGCCGTCCGCAACGGAAAACTGGCCGCGACCACGGTGAATCCGGTCTGCCTGATTCACAGCACGGCACTGATCGTGGGTCAGTTCATCGTTCGCAATGGCGAGAAAATTGACGACATTCCGCTCGAGATTGTGACCCCCGGCCCGCTCGTGTCGCTGGAGCGCAAGAACGCGCTGGACGCCATGTACTACCTGGCGAACCCGCTGCATTGCATGGTGTAAGTCTGAAATATGGGAGACTTCCCTCCCTTTGCCGAGTCGGCTCAAGCCTTGCTGGAGTGCCGCGCCATCGGCAAGCGGTTCGGCGGTTCGGTGGCTCTCGATGGTGTCGATTTTTCGCTTTATCCCGGAGAAATTCACGGACTGGTGGGGACCAACGGGGCGGGTAAAAGTACGCTGATGAAGATCCTCGCCGGGGCCGTTCCCGATCACGACGGCGAGATTTTCATAGAAGGCCGACGGGTCGAATTCAGCACCCCTGCCGAGGCCCTGCGGTTGGGGGTCGCCATGGTCTATCAAGACCTCTCGGGCGTCGGCCAACTCTCGATTGCCGAAAACCTGTTTCTGGGACGACAGCCGACGACTTTGACCGGTCGCATCGACTGGACGAAAATGCGACGCACCGCGCGAGACGTCCTGGTCGAGATGGACATTCAAGTCGACGTTCGCCGGCGGCTCGACCGATTTCCCCTGGTGATTCGGCAAATGGTCGAGATCGCGCGGGGGTTGCACAGCGGAGCGCGGGTGCTGATCCTCGACGAGCCGACCAGCTCGCTCAGCCCCCCCGAAACGCGGCGGTTGTTCACGCTTTTGAAGCAGTTGCAGGCGCGCGGCGTGGCGATTGCCTTCATCAGCCATTTTATTGAAGATGTCCTGGAAATCTGCGACCGGATCACGATCTTAAAGGATGGCCGCCTCGTCGAGACGGCGCCGGCCCGGTCGCTCGATAAGCATCGCGTTATCCACCGCATGCTCGGTCACGGGTTGGAAAGCGCCGAACCGGGCTACGAAAGCGCGACCACGCTGGCGCCCAGGACTGACAAACCGGCCTGTCTGCTGGTCGAGAAGTTGCGGCTCCCGGGCCTGTTCGACGAAGTGTCGCTGCAAGTCGCACCGGGAGAGTGTCTGGGGCTTTACGGTTTCGTCGGGGCCGGCCACCAGGAACTGGCGCACGCGATTGCGGGCGCCCTCAAGCCAACCGAGGGCTTGATCGCGCTCGATGGACGGACGCTGCGACGGGGTGATGTGCATGGTGCCGTCAGCAATGGAATGGTGCTGGTTGCCGCTGACCGGGCACAGACACTGGTCCGGGGAAGTGAGATCTATAAGAACGTGACACTGGCGCATTTGCAGCGCAGCGTCGGCAACTGGCTCACGCGTGGGCGCGAGTTGGCCGCCGTCCGTCCGCTGCTCGATCGTGTTCGGTGCCGCCCCCCGAAGCCAATGCTCAAAGCGGGCAGTCTTTCCGGAGGGAATCAACAGAAAGTCGTGCTGGCAAAATGGCTGATGGGGCCGATGCGGGTGTTGATTCTGGAAGAACCGACCCGCGGCATGGATGTCGGAGCCAAAGACGAGATCATGAAGCTGGTTCTCGATCTGAAGCGGAAGGGGACAGCCGTCCTGCTGGCTTCCACCGAGCCGGAACTGATCCTCGCCCATGCCGACCGCATCCTCACCTTTCGGCGGGGACGCATCACGCAGGAATTCTCGGGGACCCTCGTCGATAAACAGACACTCCTGCGGCATGCCTGAGGTCATCCGATTGAGTACGGCTGGCGCCCGTGCGGCGCCGGCCCGAGCAGCCGTCGATTTTTTCGAGAAGAACAAATATCAATGACTGAACCAACGAGCGTCCCGGCACCGACAGTAGAACCGACGACCTTGCGCTGGGAGCCTCGCGACGTCGCGCCGATCGTGACCCTCGTCGTGCTGCTGCTGTTTTTCATGGCTGTCGCCCCTGATTTTCGCGATACCGGGACGATTACCCGTGTGCTCAAACAGGGGGCCGTGCTGGGGATCGCATCGGTCGGCCTGACTTTCGTGTTATTGTGCGGCGAGATTGATCTGGCGGTCGGGACGATTGCGCTGGGGACGGCGTGTCTGTGCGGCGTCCTGTTCGAGACCCCCTTCGCCGCCGGCGTCGGCGCCAAAGCCCCGATCTCATTCGGAATGACGCTGCTGGTGATTGTGCTGCCGCTGGTGGTGAGTCTCGCGGCCGGAATGATTTCAGGCTCGCTGACCGTCCTGTCGCGGCTCCCCAGTTTTATCATTACGTTGTCGATGATGAACATTGCCCAGGGAATGGCCAAATACATCACGACCAGTCGGAAACATGAAGTGCCTGAGATTCTCAAATTGATCGGCAACGCCGGAATCGGGCTGACGAACAAGATTTCCATCCCGTATAGCGCCCTGCTGGCCGGCACGATCATGATTCTGGGGCACATCGTGTTGAAGCACACCCGCTTCGGACGGTTCGTGTACATGACCGGGGGGAACCGCGAGGCAGCGCGGCTGGCGGGGGTGCGGACGTCGCAAATCGTGACTGCCAGTCTGGCCCTGTGCGCCGTTACGGCCGGTCTGGCAGGGCTGGTCAATGCCGGGCGGCTGGGCAGCGTCAGCCTCGACCAGAATGCCGACTTGTTGCTCAATGCCGTCGCCTGTGTGGTGCTGGGCGGGACGAGCCTGTTCGGCGGCGAGGGAAGCATGGGACGAACGCTGATCGGCGTTCTCACGTTCACCATGCTGCAAGTGGGCCTGGCCGACATCAAATGGGTCGACGAATTCATGCGGACATTTCTGTTGGGGGTGGTCCTGCTGGTGGCGCTGGTGCTCAATGGGTTACTGGCGCAGCGCCGGTCAGTACAATAGCCGCACGAGGCTTCGGAACCATCGGGCGACGTGTCAACTCGAAACAATTCAACTCTCAGCCAGACCATGCGAACCACTTGGACTTTTCACTCGGCCGGCCAACTTGTCTTCGGGCGCGACGCTGTCGCCAAACTCAGCGAAATCGCGCCCCGCCTGGGGACCGGGCGAATTTACCTGATCAGCGATGCGGCGCTTATGCGGGCGGGCGTGGTCGACCGCGTTCGGCAAGCGCTCGAGGCCGGCGGCTCAACGGTCGAAGTCTTCGACGGCGGGCTTCCCGAACCGGCCATGTCGCTGGCTGAAAGCTGTGCCGTCGAAGCACGCCGCTGCAAGGTCCAGGCGGTTGTCGGCTTAGGGGGCGGCAGCAACATGGACCTCGCCAAAATCGTCGCCACCGTTCTCGCACACGGCAAGACGCCACGCGACTACGTCGGCGACGATCAGATTCCCGGCCCGATTCTGCCCTTGATTTGCATCCCCACGACGGCCGGAACCGGCTCGGAAGTTTCCGGCGCGACCGTTCTGACCGATACCGAAAAGGAAATGAAAGTCGGCGTGCTCAGCAATTACCTGCGGCCGCGCGTGGCGCTGGTCGACTCCCTGTTGACGGTGAGTTGCCCCCGCAAAGTCACTGCCGACAGCGGCATCGATGCCCTCACACATGCCATCGAAGCCTACACCGCCGTCGACAACGAAGAGTTTCCGCTGCCGGAAGGCGAGCGCACCATTTATCAGGGACGACACCTGTTGGGCGACGTGCTGGCCGAACGGGCAATTCGCCTGATCGGGGCCAACCTGCGGCGGGTCGTCGAGAACGGGCACGATCTCGAAGCCCGCGAAGCGATGGCCCTGGGGGCCACGCTGGCGGGCCTGGCGTTTTCGAACGTGGGGGTCGCCGCCGTCCACGCGCTCGAGTACCCGATCGGGGGAGCCACGCACTGCTCGCACGGCGCGGGGAACGGCCTCTTGCTGCCGTTCGTGATGCGTTTCAACCTGCCGGCGCGGGTCAGCCGCTTTGCACAAATTGCCGAGTTCCTCGGCGAGAACATTGCCGGTCTTGGCGAACCCGCCGCGGCCGAACGGGCGATTGCCGCCGTCGAACGGCTCAAGACCGACATCGGTATCCCGCAGCGGCTGCGCGACCTGGGGGTGACCGAAGAGCAGTTGCCCGTGTTCGCTGAGAAATCGTTCGCCGTCAAACGCATTCTGCGCGTCAATCCGCGGCCTGTGACCGTTGGCGATCTGGAAGGAATTTTGCGATCGGCGTGGTAGCCTGGATTGACCAAATACGGCCAAACGAAACGGGTGCCACGGACAGCGACCAACGGGAGTCGTCCGTGCGTGTGGCGAGTTGGCATTCCTTCAACCGAGGCTTACCATGCGACAATTGAGAACTCTCCTGGCGGCCGTCGCGCTGGCTTTTTCGTGCTCTCTTTCGGCTGACGACAACTGGCCTCGCTTTCGCGGACCGCAGGGGACGGGGGTCTCAGAGAACCCGCGTCTTCCCTTGCGCTGGTCGGCGACCGAGAACGTGGCCTGGAAAACCGACATCCCCGGCCGCGGCTGGGCTTCGCCCATCGTCTGGGGCGATCAGGTATTTTTGACGACCGTAGTCAACACGGGCGAAACACCTGAGGCGAAAAAGGGATTGTACTTCGGCGGCGATCAGTCGAAGCCCCCCACCACCGAACACATCTGGAAGGTTTACAGCTTAAGCCTCACCGATGGCTCAATCTTATGGGAACAGATCGCTCACAAAGGGGTGCCGCTGACTTCGTTGCACATCAAAAACACGTTCGCCTCGGAAACCCCCGTCACCGACGGCGAACGGGTCTATGCGCTGTTCGGCAACCTGGGCCTGTTCTGCTACGACCTGGCCGGCAAGTTGATCTGGTCGAATACGATCCAGCCGCATCGAACGCGCGCCGGCTGGGGAACCGCCTCGTCGCCGGTGCTGTTCGGCGACCGGCTGTTTCTGGTCAACGACAACGACGACGGGTCGTACGTGCAGGCCCTCGACAAATTGACCGGCGCCAAAGTGTGGCGCGTCGAGCGCGATGAGAAAAGCAACTGGTCAACCCCGTTCGTGTGGCAGAACGAACAGCGCACCGAACTGGTCACTGCCGGGACGAACAAGGTGCGTTCGTACGACCTCGATGGCGCGCTGCTTTGGGAATTCGGCGGAATGTCGGTGATTACGATTGCGACGCCGTATGCCGCCGACGGTTTGCTATACGTCAGTTCGGGGTACGTGCTCGATCCCAGGCGACCGCTGTACGCGATCAAACCGGGAGCCACGGGCGATTTGACTTTGAACGGCAAAGAGACGGCCAACGAATTTATTGCCTGGTCTCACAAGGATGCCGGTCCCTACAACCCCTCGACAATCGTCTATCAGGGCCGAGTCTACGTGCTGTACGATATCGGCCTGTTCGCCTGTTACGACGCGCGGACGGGAGCCGAAATCTACGGCGGGGGCAACAAGAAAAAACGCATCCCCAACGGCAAGGCGTTTACGGCCTCACCCTGGGCCTGCGGAGGCAACATTTTCTGCCTCAACGAAGATGGCGAGACGTTCGTGATGGCGGCCGGCGACGAATTCAAAATCTCGCACACGAACGCGCTGGCTGAAGACGACATGGCGATGGCGACCCCGGCGATCTCGGGCGATCGCCTGCTGATTCGAACGGCCGCCCGCGTTTACTGCCTGCGGAAGGCCGAGTGAGGATGGGGCGTTCATTGGACGTCCGCCGGACAGCAGCCAAGTTGGCCGTTTGTCGAGAGTCGTAATTCAGCGTGGCCGTTGAACAGGGTTTCGTGCCGCGACGCGCATGATCGACTACGCAACCCGGTAGGGTTGACAGCGGTTAGCCGGGGGTCCGTTCCGAAGGGACGACACCCCCGGTACGACGGGCCCAATGATCATTTTCACCCCTGACGACGTGCAGTCATACTGCCTTCCTTTGCCGCAGGTACACGGCCTGAGAGATTCACGCCCATCTTCGACAGTTGCGCGTGGCGCTGACGTGCAGATTTGTCGAAAACCGCAGGAATTTTAGGTGTCGTGAGTGTTCTGACACAATAGTGTAGTGCCATAACTTATCAAATAGTTTTGGAATTGCACGGATTTAACCTTGTGTTTT
>SIAF01000253.1 GCA_009691905.1 Planctomycetaceae bacterium
GATTCAACATCTGATCGGCACCCTCAATGACGCTGCTTTCGCGTATCCGGGGACCAAGCTGCAGCTCCATTTCACCTCCTTAGCACCGCCCGCCAATCCAAACTCGGTGCCAAAGCAAATTCCGCCAGATCAGGAGGTCTGAGGCTTTGAAAACGTCGGAGCGCGGCCGCCCGGTCTTCATTTCACCGGGACACCTGGTCGATTTGCCCAGCGCCGTCAACCTCGCACATCGGCTGGTGCGAGGCCGTCGCCTGCCCGAACCCATTGATGAGGCCCATCGCATCAGCCGCACGGTCGCTGCCAACTTGGGTCGTGCGAACGAGTGACCGCGACTTGGCGTCGCCCGATCTGATCTGTCAGCCCACTTTAGAAATGTCACATACCGTCCACATTAGAAATGTCACAATGGTGACTTTTCTGAGGGGACGATGGGAAAGCTGCGGCTGAGTAAGAAGGAACGGTTGCGGGTTGAGGTTTTGTCGAAGATTGAGGGCGGTGGAATGAGTTAGGTTTCGCCTGCCGGGCGGGATCTCGCGCGTTTTGGCGGCGTCCACTCGCAACCGGTTCCCTCCGGCAGAGGGGACCTACTTCGTCGGCAATTCTGCGTTTTTCTCGCATCCCGAACCAAAGCCAGCCAAAAGATGCGCCGTAGTGCTAAATTCTGCCGCCAGGATTCCGTGTGGCCCGCAGTTGCCGGGGACCATGTGGCGAAAACTTGGCGCGTACCCGCGATCAAATTGCAACGTCCCGAGGCTTCTCACGCGGGAGCGGAAGGACTACTTTTTCCCCAGCCCCCGTTGCCGGGCGAAAAACTCCTGGAGAATCGCGCGGCACTCGTCGACAAGCACGCCTCCCATCACCGTTGCCTGGTGATTGAGGCGCGGGTCGGCGGTGATTTGGTACAGGGTGTCGCAGGCGCCCCCTTTGGGGTCGGTCGTGCCGTAGATGACTCGCGGCAGCCGCGCCTGAACGATGGCCCCCGCACACATCGGGCACGGTTCGAGCGTGACGAACAACGTACAGTCGAGCAGCCGCCACGAGCCGAGCGACCCGGCCGCCTGCGTGATGGCGATCATCTCGGCATGCGCGGTCGGGTCTTGCAGCGTTTCGCGCTGGTTGTGTGCGGCGGCAATCACCCGCTCGCGGTGCACGATCACCGCCCCGACGGGAACTTCCCCCGCGTCGAACGCGGCCCGAGCCTGGGCGAGGGCCTGGCGCATCCAGTGATCGTGGGGAGCAAGGGGATTGGAGATGGACGATTCTGGAGTTTCGATTGCAAAGGCCTCTGTTGATTCTAAGACGCTTAATGACGGTCGATCATAACGCGCGACGAGGCGGCGACAATCGACACTGTCGCGTCCGCAATCTCAAAACACCTGCTTGACGGGTTCCTTTGCCTGCCGATACGCTCGCCCGCACCATGTCGCGAACCTATCCGCTGTTTGTCAAACGCGATCTCGACGGCTTCTTCGGGCTGTTGATCGACAACCTCGTGCAGTTGCTGTTGATCCCGCAACTGTGCGCGGTGGCGTGCGGCATGTCGGGGGAAGACAGCCGCTTCATTTATCAGTACATGCTGCCGGGGGCCGCCGTCAGTATCCTGCTGGGCAATGTGTTTTACGCCTGGCAGGCGCATCGGCTTGCGGCGCGAACGGGGCGCAGCGACGTTACGGCTTTACCATACGGGATCAACACCCCCTCGCTGTTAGTCTACATCTTCTTTGTGATGGCCCCCGTCTACGCGCGGACACACAGCGCCCAGGCGGCCTGGCAGATGGGATTGTTCGCCTGCCTGGGGAGCGGTGTGATTGAGTTTGCCGGCGCGTTCGTCGCGGGTTGGATTCGCCGCAAGACCCCCCGCGCCGCCCTGCTGTCGACACTGGCGGGCATCGCCATCGGTTTCATTTCGATGACGTTTGCGTTGCAGATCTATCGCTGGCCGCTGGTCGCCATGCTTCCTCTGGCGTTGATTTTGATTGCCCTGTTTGCCCGCTCGTCGTTGCCGCTGGGGCTGCCCGGCGGACTGGTGGCGGTGCTGGCCGGGACGGCGATCGGCTGGCTGCTGCCGCCGCACCTGACGGGTGTCGAACTGACAGTTGAAAACGTGACCCGCGCCTGGAGCGAGCGCAGCGTGTCCCTGCCGATTTTCTGCGGCAACGAAATTCTGGCGGTGTTCCGGCTGTCTCCGGCCGAGTGGATGGGGTATCTGTCGGTCATCGTGCCGATGGGTTTGTTCAACGTCATCGGCAGCCTGCAGAACATCGAATCGGCCGAAGCGTCGGGGGACGACTACGGCACGTTTTCGTCGCTGGCGGCCAACGGCCTGGGGACGATCGCGGCGTCGCTGTTCGGCAGTTGCTTTCCGACGACGATCTATATCGGCCACCCCGGCTGGAAAGCGCTCGGCGCGCGGGCCGGGTATTCAACCCTCAACGGACTGGTGATCACGGCGATCTGCCTGTCGGGGACGGTTTCGCTTTTGAACGCGATCGTCCCGATTCAGGCGGGGATCGCAATCGTGCTGTGGGTGGGAATCATCATCACCGCGCAGGCCTTTCAGGCAACCCCCCGCGAGCACGCCCCGGCGGTGGCGATCGGCCTGTTCCCGGCGATTGCCGCGTGGGGCGCCACGATCGTGGCCGGTGCCTTTCAGGTCTCGGGGGGCGCAACGCTGTCGCAGGTGTTGACCACCTTCGAACCGGCGCGGCAGATGCTGGCCGGCCAGACCGAGGTCAACGGGTTTCTGGTTCACGGCTTGATTGTGATTGAACGCGGCTACATCTTCACCTGCATGATTCTGGCGGCGATTGCCGCGTTTCTGATCGATCGCAAGTTCTACAGCGCCGGCCTGTGGGCCCTGCTGGCGGCTGCATTCACCGGCGTGGGGCTGATGCACGCCTACCAGGTCGAGGGCAACACCATCGACTATCTGTTCAACGTCGACGTATTGCTGCGGGCGGTCGGTGTGCGTTCCGATGCCGAGGCGTCTCCCGTAAGGGTGCTGTACCGCGCGGGGGATATCGCCTGCGGCTATTTACTGATGGCCGCAGTGTTCGGCGCCTTCGGCTGGTACCGAGCACGGCACCCCGAGACCCCGCTGCCCGAGCATTCGTGACCCGCTCGTAGTCCCGCCTTGAGGCGGAAGCCGGATCAAATGTCGAGTCGATTCTCGAAGACCTGATCAATTGCAGGCCTCGACGAAATCAGTCTCGTGCGGTCGGGGTAGGACGTGGTATAATAGGATCATGACACCGAAACTTACAGATGAAATGCGCGACGAACTCAGCCGCCGAATCGGGGAACCTTTGACTGTCGAAGACGACCAGACGCACATCCAATACGTGTTGCTCCCGCTCGATGTTTACGAGCGAGTCCGCGCCGTGTTCGACGATGGGACGTTCGACGTCGCAGAGACTTATGCCGCGCAAAGCCAAGTCGCCGGAGCCGTCGGCTGGGATGATCCGGAAATGGCGGTTTACGATCGTTATGACCTCCACCGGAAGTCGTCATGAGGGTGAGCCGTGGCGATGTCGTGCTCGTGAACTACCCGTTCGCCAGTGGCACGGGAAATAAGGTTCGGCCAGCGCTGGTAATTCAGTGTGACCGAAACAACGGTCGGCTCGAAAACACGATCATCGCTCAGATTACTTCGCGTACTCGTTTGGCGCGAAGTGAACCGACACAAATTCTAATCGAAGATGCGTCGGCGGCAGGCAAACAGGCAGGGTTGTTGAACGATTCCGCACTTTCGTGTGAGAAGCTCTACAAAATCCGCCAAGATACGATCATCCGCAAGATCGGTACTCTGCCGCCCGATTTCAAGGCGCAGGTCGAGGCTTGCCTGAAGGCATCGCTGGAGCTCGCATAATCGCCTATTGTTAAGCGACGCACAGTCCGGCACGCCGCTTCAAGCGAGCTCCGCGAGAGTTCTTCCCTCGACCTGAGTTATCCGTGACCATCCGCGAAATCCGTGGTTCTTACTCGTCTGGACCCTAGACGCCACTCGGCTCGCTGTATTTCTCGATGTGCAGCAGCCTAACGGCTCTACTCCAGTCAATGAAGCCTCTTTCCCGCGTGAATTCGACGGAACCTGCTGTGTGCAGTTGATGCGTTCGACCCGGTTTCGCGCGGCGGGGGGCGTGCGAGGCCGCCGGTGAAAATAATTCTGAAAATTTCTGCAACTCGTCCCGAAAAGGGGCAGAACGGTCTTGACCGGGTCCGGCCCTTTGAGATATCTACCGCACACTTCGACTCTCTCCCCCCAAAACATTTCATATCCCATTCCGTCTCGATCGTTACATCGTGTGACGCTCGCAGACTCTGCCCGTCCGCCACGGCTGTTTACAGCCTGCCACGGAAAGGCCGGTTTGTTCCCCTCTTCACCGGTTCTCGGTTTCGTCAAAGGACGCACAATGGTTCGGTTGGCTGAGCGGACAACACCGCATTGCGTGCCAGGCAGTCACACTCGCCGTCTTAAGGAGGAAGCGACCTTGCGAAGGGTAATTGGACTCGTTGCCTGTACCTGTCTCATGACCGCCAACCTGTGGTGGGTCAACTTCGGCGAGACCGCCGAAGCGACTCCCGCCCGCGAGGCTTTGAGCCAGGGCAAAGATCATTACCGGCACGAACGGTTCGCCGAAGCGGCCGCCGCGCTGGAAGAGGCTGCCGCCGGCGAGAGCGACCTCTCGGACGCCGAACGCCGCATGCTCAACGATTACCTGCCGCGGGCCCGCGCCAAGCGCGACGCGGCCGGCTCGGCCCAGGTGGTGGCTCGCGGTCAATCGGCCGACGCCCCTCGCCCGGCGGCAAACCGCCGCGATCCGTGGAGCGCCGAAGCCAAGGCGCCCCCCGCCGATCCGCAGCGCAGCGAAGCGGCTAAAAAACTGATCACCGAAGCACGCCACAAGTTCAACGCCGGGCAGGTGCCGCAGGCCGAACGTCTGGCCAACGACTGCAAAAAGCTCGGCGTTCGCGGGAAGCTGTTTGGCGACAGTGCCGAAAAGCTGCTGGAAGACATTCAGGAATGCAAGAAATCCGACAACGAATGGCGGAAGGACAATAAGTCGAATACGGCCAAGCGACATCGCTCGAACTATCTGTTGAAGCGGGCCCACCAGGTGTTGGAAGAAGGTGACGTGGCCAATGCCGAACGACTCGCCCGCGATGTCGAACAGATCAAGGTACAGCGTTTGCTGGGTGATACGAAACCCGAACAGATTCGCAACGAACTGGCCCGCAAAACGGTGCCGACGCGCCCGACCGGCGTGGTTCAGGCCGACGCCCGCCTGGCGGCGACCAGCCGCAAGCCGACGGTGCGGCACGTGAATACCGACGACGAATTGGCCGAATCGGCCGACGATCACGAAATGAGCATGCCCGCCGACGAGCCCGAGCAGCCGACCCGCACTGTGGCGGCGAAACCGGTGGTGACGAAACCGGCGGCAGCCAAAACGGCCGCGTCCAAACCGGCTGCGAAATCATTGGCCGTGAAATCACCGTCGAAAACCGTTGCCAAAGCGCCCCCGGCCCGTTCGAACGAAGTCGCGGCCCGCCAGGCCGAAGCGCGTCAACTGCTCGAAGAGGCCGAGGACGATCTCGCCGAAGGGCGAATCGACGATGCCAAAGAGAAAGCTCAGCGTGCCGAGAGCCTCGATGTGGCTTACGACGACGCGATGGCGGTCACTCCCGACTACCTGCTGGCCCAGATCGAACGGGCGCAGCGAAACGGCAATGCGCTCGTCGCCGAAAAGAAATCGACGGCGCCAAAGGCTTCGGAAGCGAATGTTGCCGACAAGCGCAAAGCGGCGGCGGCCCTGACCAACCAGGCCCGCGCCGAACTGGAAGCGGGTCGGCTCGAAGCGGCCCGCAGCAAGGCCGACGAAGCCCAGGGAATGGACGTGGCCTACGAACTGATGGACGAGACGCCCGAAGAGGTTCAGCAGTCGATCGTCGACGAAGAAGACCGGCGGTTCATCGCCCGGTCGCAGGGTGCGCCGTCGAAATCGTCGGCTTCGAAATCAGCCCGCCCGGTGGCGCCCCCCGATGACGACGACGCGCCCGAAATGGCCGCCCGCGAATTGGCCCCTCACGACCGGATCCAGGCCGAGACCGATGCCGATTTCACCGACCTGAGCGTCGTTCGCCCCTCGGGGCTGTCGGCCAAAGATCTCTATCAGCGCGGCAAACTGGCCATTCGCGGCCACAACTCGGTTGAAGCCTACAGATTCTTCCTCGAAGCCTATCAGTCGGGCGAACGGCTCGATAACCGGCAGATGCAGGAGATCCAGGAGTATTTGACGCAGCATGCTCCGACCCGTTCGAAACGGAAGATTCAACTGACCGGCGGCAACTCGACCGAAAACACACGGCTCGAGCCCGATGCCGACGACGACGACGAGCCGCGCCGCATCGACGTTGTCGCCGAGCAGCGCAAAATCGTCGACGAAAAACTGCGAACCGAAGTTCGCAACGCGACCTTCAAGGCCGAACGCCTGGCCGAGCGCAACCCCGACGAGGCGCTCGAACTGCTCGACAAGGCGCAGGCCAGCGTCGAGAACTCGGGTGCCGACGACGCCACGGTCCGCTGGCTGCTGAGCGCCTTGACGCGCTCGCGCAGCGACATCGAGTACACCGCCAAGCTCAACGCTCCAAAGCTTGAAAGCAAGCGGCGTAAAGACGAAGTCGAACATGCGATCAACACCGAGCGCGGCGTCAAGATTCGCATCGAAAACGAATTTGCCGAGCACGTGCAGCGGTTCAACGAGTTGATGGACCAGAAGATGTACGCTCAGGCCGAGGTGGTCGCCAAGAAGGCCAAGCAGCTCATGCCCGAAAACGCGGTCGCCGAGGTGATGGTTCTCAAATCGAAGTTCGCCTACCAGGACAACTTCAATCAGGAACTGCGCGCGAAAAAAGCCAACGCGTTCACCGATGCACTCAACGCCGTCGACGAAGCGTCGGCGACGTACGTGGCCGACATCAGCTACGGCGACGCGAAAAAGTGGAAGGACTTGAGCAAACGACGCGAGAAATTCAAGGGGCCCGACAACCGCACCCGCACGAAGCAGGAACAGCGGATCGAGAACAGCCTCGCCCGCGAGATCTCGCTGCACTTCGACGACGCGCCGCTGTCCGAAGTCATCAAGAGCCTGCAGACTCTGGCCGACGTCAACATCATGCTCGACCCGTCCGGGCTGGAAGACGTGGGGGCCAGCCCCAGCACGCCGGTGACGATCAACGTCGACAACATCAGGCTCAAGAGCGCGCTCAACCTGTTGCTCGATCACTTGAATTTAGGGTACACGATCAAGGATGAAGTCCTGAAAATCACCAGCCACATCAAACGTCAGGGAGAACTGATTCCGCAGGTCTACCCGGTCGCCGATCTGGTAGTGCCCATTCAAAGTTTCGCGCCGGCCAACAATGTCGGCATGACCTCCAGCGGGCTGGCCGATTCGCGCCCCGCGCCCAGTTTCGGTGGCCAGATGAATGTCGGGCCGACCGGCGGGATGCATCGCGCTTCAGGCCAGGCCTTCGCGCAAATCGACGATCGGAACACAGCCACCGGCGGCAAGGCAAAAAGCCCAAAGAACGACTGGGGTGGTTTGGGAGGCGGCGGCAATCAGGCCGACTTCAACGACCTGGTCGAACTGATCACCACCACGATTGAACCCGATTCGTGGGACGAGGTGGGCGGCCCGGGTTCGGTCCGCGAGTTCAATACGACGCTCAGCCTGGTGATTCGCCAGACGCAAAAGGTACATGAAGAAATCGCCGAGTTGCTCGGGCAGTTGCGGCGCCTGCAAGACTTGCAGGTGACGATTGAAGTTCGATTCGTGACGGTCAGCGACCGGTTCTTCGAACGCATCGGGATCGACTTTGACTTCAACCTGCACGACAACGTGGGTGACGGCAATATTCCGCAGGCCTTCGGACAGCCGGTGCCCCCGTACGGCAACGGAAGAACGGTCTTCCAGCAGGGCGCCCAGCAGGGCCAACAAGGCCAACAAGGTCAACAAGGTCAGCAGGGCCAGCAGGGTGGCGGCCAGCAGGGTGGCGGCCAGCAGGGTGGCGGCCAGCAGGGTGGCGGCCAACAGGGTGGCGGCCAGCAGGGTGGCGGCCAGCAGCAGGGCCAGCAGGGCCAACAGGGCCAGCAGGGCCAGCAGGGCGGTGTCGCCGGCAATCAGCAGAACGGTGTGGCTCCGTTCACTCCCGGACCCAACCGTCAGTTGTTCAACCAGAACAGCTACCCGCGGTACGGTTCAATCTTAGGATTGCTCCCTAACAACTCGTTCCCAGGGTCGCTCGATATTCCCTTCCAGCAGGGATCGTTCCCGATCGGTGTGCCTAAGTTCGGCGGTTTCCAGCCGGATGCCGGGTTGCAGGTCGGTCTGGCGATCTTAAGCGACATCGAAACCTTCTTCCTGATCAACGCCGCGCAGGGTGACGAACGCAGCAACCTGTTGTTCGCCCCCAAAGTGACGCTGTTCAACGGCCAGACGGCCCTCGTGTCGAGCACCGTACAACGACCGTTCGTGACCAGCCTGATCCCCACCGTCGGGTTTTTCTCGGTGGGATTCCAGCCGGTGATTACCGTGCTGAGTGAAGGGGTGACCCTCTCGGTTCTGGCAGTGATTTCGGCCGACCGGCGGTACGTGCGGCTGAGCCTGGTGCCTTCGTTCACCAGTATCACCGACGTGCAGACGTTCTCGTTCATATCGGGTGGCGGCGGCGGCGGCCAACAAGGTGGCGGCCAGCAGGGTGGCGGCCAGCAGGGTGGTGGTCAGCAAGGCGGCGGCTTCGGCGGCGGCGGCGGCGGCCAGGGTGGCGGCGGCTTCGGCGGCGGCGGCGGCGGCCAGTTGGGCGTCGGCGGCATCGGCGGCGGCGGCGGCGGCGGTCAGGGTGGCGGCGGCGGCTTCGGCGGCGGCGGACAGGGTGGTGGCGGGCAGGGTGGTGGCGGACAGCAGCAGGGTCAGGGTGGTGGCGGACAGCAGCAGGGTCAGGGTGGTGGCAGTGCCGGTGGGAACATCACCGTGCAGCAGCCCGTCTTCGAAGTTGTAACGATCTCAACCACCGTCAGCGTGCCTGACGGCGGAACGGTGCTGCTGGGCGGCGTCAAGCGGTTGCGTGAAGGCCGCACGATGGCCGGCGTCCCCATTTTGAACAAGATTCCGTACATCAGCCGCTTGTTCAAGAACACCGGCGTGGGTCGCGAAACCGAAAGTCTGATGATGATGGTCACGCCTCGCATCATCATTCAGGAAGAAGAAGAGGAGCTGATTCTGGGGGTCTCGCAATAAACGTCCTCGCGATCCGCCCGGAACTCGGATTTTCACACCGCCGGTAACCTGTTAGGTTACCGGCGGTTTTCGTTATCATGTCCACAACGCACGCCTCCACCCCACTGATCACCGTGTGCATCCCCCACTGGCAGGTGCGGGACATGATGGCCATTTGTCTGCGGTCGATTCGACGACATTCGCAGAAGTATCCTCTGGAAGTGATCGTCGTCGACAACGGCTCGCGCGATGCAAGCCTCGATTGGCTGCGGTCCCTGACCTGGATTCGTCTGATCGAGCGTCCCGGCGAATCGGTCGCCAACTGGCCGGCCAACGTCTTCACCGCCTGGGACGAGGCGCTGCGCGTGGCGCGAGGCGAGTTTTTCGTCACGATGCACTCAGACGTCTTCGTGAAGCGCGACGACTGGCTCGACCCGCTGCTGCGCGAAATGGCCGCCGAGGGTCGCGTCGCCGCCGCGGGCGCCTGGAAGCTGGCTCTGGAAAGCCCGTTCTACGCCTGGCAGAAGCGTGTGCTGGGTTCGGCGGTTGCCGGTGTGAAGCGTCTGGCAGGTCGCCGCGCGCGCAGTTCATGGCGCGAGGGGCATTATCCTCGCGATTATTGCGCGATGTATCGTCGCGCGGTGCTGCTCAACCACGACTTGACGTTTTGCCCCGCCCCGGACGAGATCACCGGCGGCTATACGATCGCGCGGCAACTTTGGGACAAGGGCTTCGCCACACGGATGATTCCCGTCTGGGAAATGGCGCGAAACATCGTGCATGTGGCGCACGGCACCGCTGCGGTGTCGTCGGCCAAGCCGCTTCAGCATCGCGCGGCCCAGCTCAAGGCCGAACGCCGGGCCAGGGCGCTGTTCGCCCAAGAATGGATTCAACAGTTGCGAGACGAAACTTCCCTCGACACAATCTGAATCACGGCTTGCGGTTCTTGCCGATGCAAGTCAGTTTTATTCAGAATAACGGAATGCGACTCGCCACGAAGCTCAATGCCAATAAGTGCAGCATTTAGACTATTAAAAGCCATCCGCACGCGGCTTCCCATAGGGATACCGTTTCGCGCTTGGGAGTCCAAATTCTCTAAGGCGAGCAGCCTGCTTAGCAATTGCAACAAGGACCGCGATCGTTTTTCAAAATCCATCCTCAACAATTCCACGGCACGTTTTAAACAGCATTTGAATCTCGGGTATCACTGATTCTGTTTCGAACTTAGTTCGTGCTGGATGAATATCGGATTCGGATGAAAAGATCCGATTCAGCACATCAATAGTTTGCCCAGTTGCAGCATACTTGTTGAACATGACCGCCAGAAAATACAAGTAATGAATACTAGCAATTCTTCGCACTTCATAAAGTCTCTCATAGCTACTG
>SIAF01000254.1 GCA_009691905.1 Planctomycetaceae bacterium
GCTTGCTCTCGACGAAGGCCGCCTGGTCGGCGATATGTTCCTCCAACTTTTTTTGGGCGGTGCGGGAATCGCTCGCATCCGACGATACTTCAGCCCCAGCCGATGGAGGTGGTGTCGGACTTGTGTCGGTCGCCGCTCCAAGCCGGTCAGCGCCTTGATGCGCGCGCCCGCCTCGGCGACCGAGCGGACTGGTCGCTCGCGGAACTCGACCTTCAGTCTCTCGTCGAACGGCGTCCACTCACTCGCGGCCCCCGCTTCACCGCGGCTGGCCAGACCCGCCAAGCCGCCCGTTCGATACGCGGCCACATGGCGCTGCACAGTCGCCCGAGACACCCGTAGAATCTCGGCAGTCTTCTCCCGAGTCTCCCCACAATGCAGCAACCACAACGCCCACATCCGCTGCCGCACCAACCGATCGACGTGACAATCACAATGGTCCAAAACCACCCGCTGCTCGACTTCCGACAACTGCACCCGAAACCACCCCATCCTTGACTCCTTTCCCCGGCTCCGCCGAGGAGAGTGTCATACACGCAAACTCAATCCCTGACAATGTCTCATTTCAGCCCGCGTGAGGTATAATGAAGACCGCATACAGCAGCTAATTCGGGAACGCCATGTCCATAACGCACCTAGCTCGGGTATCCAGGATGCCATCCTCGAAGAGTTGACTCAGCTCGGCTTTCAGAATGAGAAAACGGGGCTGTTTTTGAACTACGACGTGGATCTCCGTCCTGATTATTACTGCCCTGTTGAAAAGACCGGAATCATGGTTGAAGTCGAGCGCGGCAGAACGACTCCGAACAACATGGATCTTCTGGATCTTTGGAAGTGCCACATTTGCGATCACGCGAGCTACCTGTTCCTTGTCGTCCCCAAGGTGCGTCAAACCGGTAACGGTGGGGAAGATCCACAGTTCAGCCGAGTATGTAAACGGCTCGCTCCGTTCTTTGAACGGAGGAATTATGTCAAC
The DNA here is from genome assembly GCA_009691905.1 of Planctomycetaceae bacterium. Classification (GTDB taxonomy): domain Bacteria; phylum Planctomycetota; class Planctomycetia; order Planctomycetales; family Planctomycetaceae; genus SIAF01. The sequence continues at coordinate 974 of SIAF01000254.1, forward strand.
GTAGACGCGGTGTATCTGTTTGGCTATTAGCCCGCCATGACCGGTTTCGGAGTCCGACCGGTTCCGCGCGGCGGTAGATTGCAGCTTTCCGTGTACGAAGAGGGTTCCTCAAACTCCAGTTCGCCGAAGGCGACCAGAGCAGGAGATGGTGGAGAGGAGAAATGAGAGAAGGAAACGCTACCGCACGAATGGTGCCCGCTGCGGTCCCCCTTCTACTCACTACTCTCTTAGCCGCGGAATGGGCTCATGTCCTTTACATTGAAGAGCTTCTCATGTACCAGAAACGGCTTGCTAAAGCCGGGCCAAGAAAGGGCACGCCGCTCTTTCAGACCGCGCAATTGGACCTGACCTATTTTCTCTTCCTGTTCCGCAGGACGGGCTAGGCCAGTCGCTGACGTAACGACTCATGCACCAATTCATTATCCAGCACGTGCGCTGCTCATGGACGAAACAGTCCCGCGGTGGACACGGGGCACGTCGCCGTAACGCAGTTCCGATTGCCGTTCCTGTGCCACGATTCGACAGTTCGGACGCATGGCTGCTGCATATCGCTGACTTTGCGAAGCAGGACGACTTTGTTCAGCGTGATGCACTGTAAACCGCAACGCGTTTTGCGGAATTCAAGCTTCGTGATCTCGAGTTGTTCGTTGACGGCGACACACTGTCCGTCCGCTTTTGTCGCGATGGTTTCAATGCTGCGCGTCCCGTCGATTACCCGCATCAAGATGTGTTTTCTTTGCGTGCGGCAGACTGGGGACGCATCGTGTACAACGCGCGGCATACTGCCTGGAACACCGGAAACTGGTGGTACGAGAAGTCCGTTTACAATATAGGCTGGTTATGCGATTGGTCGCCCAGCGTCTTCGTTGAAACACAACCGACACGCGAGTTTTCCGAAATGGCATCGATGAGGTAGTCCCAACTCGTCAGGCCGGCGAAGGAGTTGCGAATGGCACAGGTGCGTTGCCCATACTGCCACGAGTACATCGACCAGGCGGCCTATCCCGCTCACGAGGCGCGGAACCTCGCGGCCCGCCCCGACGGGCAGCAGACCGAGTACGCGACCCTGCCCGAAGAGGATCGGGAGCAAGGCGAACTCGCCGGTCTTCCGAAGGTGTACGTCCACCGCAAGTGTGGGGTTGCCACCGGGATGCTTGAGGAGATCATCCGCAGCTACCTCATGAATCCATTCTTGTACACGGCGGACGCGACATTCTGCTGCGGGTGCGGCAAGCACGTCCCGAACCGCGAGTGCGTCTGGACTGAGACCGGTGAGGACCTCCAGACCTACACCGACAAGCTGCGGGCGGCGATGCCGGAGACAAGTCCCAAGGGGTGCCTGGCCGCATCCCTCATCATCGGCCTTGTGATGTCTGGCGCGATTGCCGCGGCTGCACTCGGTTAAGGATGAACAAGGTGCAATGCAATCGTGCAATTCGACACGTCAGAAGAATCGTGGAGGGAACTTTCTCGAAATCCGGTTCTGTCTTTGTCGTCAAAGGGCGTGACGTCGGATGCGGCGTTTCGTTATCGTGACGCAGGCGGGTGGCGCCGGCGCAGGATGCCCACTGTGTCGGGTGGCACTGATGGGCATGGCGGACCTTTGTCTGTGAGGCGGACCGGATTGAAAAAGACTTCAACCACGAATGAGGCAAATAGCACGAATTGAAGACAAAGGGATTTTCCTCGAACGCCGGTTCGGCGAAGCGACAGCAGATCTCGTCGTGAGCCTCGATACAGGCTCGCTGCCTATTTTACCATACTGCAAGGTCGCCCGATAAGACCGCGGTGCGCAAATTTGGAAAAGACAAGTCAAAAATTCAACGCTCATTCCACCCTATAAAAAGTTGCTGACGGGGACTACTGTGTAGCTAGTCTCGCGAGTCGCATTTTTCAACCGTTTACCCCGTCCCGTCGCGTTCCCAATGCCTGGCCAATTTCCACGCCGCGCTCTCGTCAGCGTGAGTGACAAAACCCAACTCGTTCCTTTCATTCGCGGCCTGGTCGAACTGGGTTTTGAGATCGTCTCGACCGGCGGGACGCGGCGGGTGCTGATCGAGAGCGGCCTGCCGGTGATCGACATCTCGGAATACACCGGCTTTCCCGAAATGATGGAGGGCCGGGTCAAGACGCTGCACCCTCGAGTTCACGGGGGCCTTCTGGGGCGGCCCGATCTGGCCCAGGACGCCGAGGCGATGCACGCGCACGGCATTCTTCCGTTCGAGCTGGTCGTCTGCAATCTTTACCCGTTCGAGGCCACGATTGGCAAACCGAACGTCAGCGTCGCCGAGGCGATCGAGAACATCGATATCGGCGGACCGAGCATGATCCGCTCGGCGGCGAAGAACCATGCCTACCTGGCCGTGGTGACCGGCCCTTACCAATACGATCGAGTCCTCGCAGCCCTGCGACTCGGCGCGATCCCGGCCGAACTGCGACGCGAACTGGCGGCCGCGGCCTTCGAGATGACGGCCCGCTACGACCGGGCGATCGCCGATTACATGGTGAAACTGACCCGGAAGAACGCCGACGAAGCCGCGCCGCCGACGGGCGAGGGGCAGCGGCCGGCATTTCCTGCCGAGTTGACGTTGCGGTTCCAGCGCAAATTCGAACTGCGATACGGTGAAAACCCGCATCAGGCCGGGGCGTTTTATGTCGAGACCGACGCTCCCGCAGGTAGCCTTGCCGCCGGCGAGCAGTTGCACGGCAAAGAGTTGTCGTACAACAATCTGCTCGACCTCGATGCGGCACTGCAATTGGTGCGGGAGTTCACCGAGCCGGCCGCCGTCATTCTCAAGCACAACAATCCGTGCGGGGCGGGCATCGGCAAGACGCTGGGCGAGGCATTCGCGCGGGCCTGGCTGGGCGACCCCGTCAGCGCGTTCGGTTCGATCCTGGGATTCAATCGGGCGGTCGACATGGCCGTGGCCGAGCAATTGTGCCTGCCCGATCGCTTCATCGAGGCGATCATCGCTCCCGAGTACACACCCGAGGCGTTCGAGGCACTGACCAGCCGCCCGAAGTGGAAGGCCAACGTGCGGCTGATCAAGTGCCCGGGCCTCGGCGTGCCGCGCCTTCCGATACGCGAATACCGGCACGTCTCGGGGGGTCTGCTTGTGCAGGAGGGAGACACCGCGGCCGACGCCCTATCCGACTGGAAGGTCGTGACCGCGCGCGCTCCGACAGCCGCCGAACGTGACGACTTGCGCTTCGCCTGGAGCGTCTGTCGCCACGTGAAATCGAACGCAATCGTGTTCGCGAAGCAGGGGGCGGTGATCGGTGTCGGCGCGGGACAAATGAGCCGCGTCGATTCGGTGATGATCGCCGCACACAAATCGCAGGGACGGGCCGCCGGAGGCGTCGTGGCGTCGGATGCGTTCTTTCCGTTTCGGGACGGCCTCGATCTGGCGGCGAAATCTGGAATCAGCGCGGTGATCCAGCCCGGCGGCAGCCGCAACGATGCCGAAGTGATCGCCGCCTGCAACGAGCAGAACATTGCGATGCTGCTGACCGGGCGCCGGCACTTCAAACATTGAGCCGGTACGACCCGAATGGTGGGCCTGCGCACGCTGCGCGAGCTGGTCCCACCCTACATGAATCATCCGGGTCAATCCGCTCGACAGCCGTTTCCCGCCCAAACGCCGCTCCACGAATTGCGCCTACTCTGGTACGTGCCTGGGGTTCTCATTAAACTTTGATGAAGGGCAGCAGGTGAGCCTGTTTGCCCGAGCCTGTTTGCCGGGGTGCAGGGATAGTGATGCGCTCGGTGCCCCTGCTTAGATCGTGAAACGCGGCATCGGTTTGCGCCGCGGCCCGTCTCTGAAAAATTTCAAGACTTAATACCAGGTTTGAGGAGTGAAATGGCGAGTGAGCAACGACTGTCGGCGGCCTGCACAAAACTGCTGGACGCTTTGAAGCAACATACAGCGAAGGTCGGCGTTGTCGGTCTGGGGTATGTCGGGCTACCTTTGGCAAACTTGTTTCATCAAAAGGGCTTTCGCGTCGTCGGGTTCGACATCGATACCCGCAAGGTTGAGGCACTCAAGGCGAGCAAAAGCTATATCGGACACATTCCCGACTCCCGCATTGCCGAGTTGAATCGCAACGGTCGGTTCGAGGCCACGGCTGACTTCGCGAAAATTCGCGAGGTCGATACGGTTTCGATCTGCGTGCCGACCCCACTCGACGAATACCGCGAGCCGGACCTGTCGTTTATCGAATCGACGGGCCGCGCCATCGCGCCGCACCTCAAGGCGGGGCAATTGATCGTCCTGGAAAGCACGACGTACCCCGGCACCACCCAGGAAGTGTTGCTGCCGATTCTCGAAGCGGGAAGCAAGCTCAAGGCGGGCCGCGATTTCTTCCTCGCGTACAGCCCCGAGCGGGAAGATCCGGGCAATCCGAATTTCTCGACGTCGACGATTCCCAAGGTCGTGGGGGGGCTGGATGTCGAATCTCAGGCGGTTGCCGTCGCGCTGTACGGCGCGGCCGCCGCAAAAGTCGTCCCGGTGTCGTCGATGGAGGTCGCCGAGGCCTGCAAAATTCTGGAAAACACGTACCGCGCCGTGAATATCGCACTCGTCAACGAGATGAAGGTGCTGTTCGATCGAATGGGGCTGTCGGTGTGGGAGGTGATCGACGCCGCCAAGACCAAGCCGTTCGGGTTTCAGGCGTTCTATCCCGGTCCGGGGCTGGGGGGGCACTGCATTCCGATCGACCCGTTCTACCTGACGTGGCTGGCAAAGCGCTACGGCCTGAACACCCGCTTCATCGAGTTGGCGGGCGAGGTGAACTCGCGCATGCCGCAGTACGTCGTCGAACAACTGATGCGGGCGCTGAATCGCGCCGGCAAGGCGGTCAAAGGGGCGAAGATCTCGGTTATCGGCATCGCCTACAAGAAGGACGTCGACGATTCGCGCGAATCTCCGGCGTTCAAGATCATCGAAGAGCTGGTCGAACTCGGGGCCGACCTGTCGTACCACGACCCGCATGTGCCGACGATGCCCAAAACGCGAAAGCACGACATCCGCATGACCAGCCAGGCATTGACTCCCGAGTATCTGGCCGCCCAGGATTGCGTGCTGATTGTCACCGATCATTCGGCGGTCGATTGGAATCTGGTCGTGAAACACGCGGAGCTGGTCGTCGACCCGCGCAACGCGACCGGCAAAGTCTCCGGACCCCGGACGCATATCGTGAGCTGATATTCACCCTGCGATTTTGCTGAGAAACCAACATCATGCCTGCGTGTGACATCGGTTTGGTCGGTCTGGCAGTCATGGGTGAAAACCTCGTGCTCAACATGGAGAGCCGCGGTTACCAGGTCGCCGTGTTCAATCGCACCGTCAGCAAGGTCGACGACTTCATCGCCCGCAACCCCGGCAAGAAGCTGACCGGCTGCCGTTCGCTCAAAGATCTGGCGGCGAATCTCAAATCGCCGCGTAAGATCATAATGATGGTCAAAGCCGGCCCGGCCGTCGATGGCTTGATCGGCGAACTGCTCCCCCTGTTGTCGAAGGGCGACATTCTGATCGACGGCGGCAATACGTACTTCCCCGACACGAACCGCCGCATGGCCGAGGTCGAAATGGCCGGCTTATTGTACGTCGGCACCGGAGTCTCCGGGGGCGAAGAAGGAGCGCTCAAAGGCCCCAGCATCATGCCCGGCGGCAGCGTCGCCGCCTGGCCCGCGGTCAAAGAGATTCTGCAGAAGATCAGCGCCAAGGTCGGCGACAACAACGACATTCCCTGCTGTGAGTGGGTCGGTCCCGCCGGCGCCGGGCACTACGTCAAAATGGTGCATAACGGCATAGAATACGGCGACATGCAGCTCATCTGCGAGGCGTATTTCATCCTTAAAAATGCGCTGGGACTCTCGAACGCCGAGTTATACAAAGTGTTCGACCGCTGGAACCAGGGTGAATTGCAAAGCTACCTGATCGAAATCACGCGGGACATTTTCACCGTTCCCGATCCCGACGGGAAAGGCGAGCTGGTCGACAAGATTCTGGATACCGCGCAGCAGAAGGGGACGGGCAAGTGGATGAGCCAGCACGCGCTCGACCTGGGGGTACCCACCACGCTGATCACCGAAGCGGTTTTCGCGCGCTGCCTGTCGGCTGAAAAGGCCGCGCGGGTCAATGCCGCGAAGGTCTTCCCCCCTTCGACGACAAAGTACAGCGGCGATCGCGACAAGTTCATCGAAGCGGTCAGGCACGCGCTGTACGCCTCGAAAATCTGCAGCTATGCGCAGGGTTTCGTGCAGCTCGAGGCGGCGGCACGCGAGTTGAAATGGGAGCTCAACTACGGCAACATCTCGCTCTTGTGGCGCGGGGGTTGCATCATTCGCGCCCGGTTTCTGGAAGACATCAAACGGGCGTTCGACAAGAACCCCAAGCTTGAGAATCTGCTGCTCGACGACTTTTTCTCGAACGCCATCCGCACTGCCGAGCCCTTCTGGCGTCACGTCGTGGCGACCGCCGTCGAACTCGGGCTGCCGGTTCCCGGTTTCGCCGCGGCCCTGACCTACTTCGACGGGTATCGCCGCGACCGCCTGCCTGCCAATCTGTTGCAGGCGCAGCGCGATTACTTCGGCGCGCACACCTATCAGCGCATCGACAAAGAAGGGACGTTTCATACCGACTGGATCCGGGCGCGGAAGTTGTCTTAATCGAGAGACCCCGCATGCGCATCCATTTTCTCGGCACCGGCGGTTATCACCCCAACGAGCGGCGGCATACGGCCTGCGTAATGCTGCCCGAAGCGGCAGTCGTGCTCGACGCCGGCACCGGCGCCTTTCGCGTTGCCGAACATGTCGAGACCGACGAACTGCATGTCTTTATGTCGCACTCGCACCTCGACCACATCGTCGGGTTGACCTATTTTCTTGTTCCGATGGCGCTGGGACAGATCAAACGGGTTTTTCTATACGGCACGCAATCGACGCTGGATGCCATTCGGCAACATTTGTTCTCTGATCCGTTGTTTCCGGTTCTGCCGGCGTTCGAGTTTGTCCCTCTGGCCGATCGCGTGACACTTCCCGATGGGGGCGTGCTCAGCCACTGCCCGCTCAATCATCCCGGCGGATCGAAAGGCTTTCGCATCGACTGGCCCGATCGTTCGCTGGCGTACATCACCGATACGATCTGTGATGGGACGTATCTCGACTTTGTGCACGGCGCCGACGTGCTGATTCACGAGTGCTATTTTCCCGACAGCCAGGCCCAATGGGCCGACAAGACCGGACATAGTTTCACGACGGCGGTCGCTCACCTGGCGTGCGATGCCGGGGTCGGCCGGCTGTTTCTCGTGCATGTCGATCCGCAGCGACCCGACGACGACCCGATCGGGATTGAAACCGCGCGCGGGATTTTTCCGGCGACCGATCTGGCTGAAGATCGAATGATCGTCGAGTTTTGATCGGAGCCGTTTCGGAAAATCTTCCCAACGTCCGATCAAGATTAACCGTAGACGAAAGGGACAATGTACGTAGGGTGTGACCAGCTCGCGCAGCGTGCGCAGGCACACCATTCGGGTCGTAATGCATCGGAACCCACCGGAGAACCACGGAATGGTCAAATCGACTCTGTCCGCCGCGGTGCTGGCTCTGCTCATAATCGGTGCCGTCGCCGACGTACGCTCGGACGACCGGGCCGACAGCCCAGTCGCAAATTGGCCGCAGTGGCGCGGGCCGATCGGGACGGGCGTTGCCCCCCAGGCCGATCCGCCGCTCGAATGGAGCGAGCGCGACGGCAAGAACATTCGCTGGAAGACCGAACTCCCCGGCCGCGGGCATTCGACCCCGATCGTCTGGGGCGATCACATTTTCGTCACGGCGGCGGTGCCCATCGGCCCGGCCTTGAAGCCGCGGATGAGTCAGGCGCCCGGCGCCCACGACAACTTGCCGGCCACGCATCGGCACAAATTTCTGGTGATCGCGATCGATCGCGCTGACGGGAAAATTCGCTGGCAGCGCAGCGTGCATGAGGCGCTGCCGCACGACGGCGGCGGGCACAATACCGGCTCTCTGGCGTCGAGTTCACCCGTCACCGACGGCGAGCGCGTGATCGCCTCGTTCGGGTCGAATGGCCTGTATTGCTTGGACTTCGACGGCAAGCTGCTGTGGCAGGTCGATCTGGGAAAGATGCAATCGCTGCACGGGCACGGCGAGGGGAGTTCGCCCGCCCTCGCCGGTCAGACGTTGGTCGTCAACTGCGATCACGAAGGGGAGTCGTTCGTGGTCGCCCTCGACACACGTACGGGCGAAGAGCGCTGGAAGGTGAAGCGGGACGAAGTCACGTCGTGGTCCACGCCGATCGTGATCGAACACGGCGGCCGGTGGCAGGCGATCGTGAACGGGACCCGGCGGATGCGCGGCTATGATCTCGAAACGGGGAAGATTCTCTGGGAATGCGGGGGCCTGTCATCGAACGTCGTCGCCTCGCCAGTTTACTCCGATGGGATGGTCTTCGCGGGCAGCAGCTATGAAAAGCGAGCGCTGTTGGCCGTTCGTCTCGACGGGTCGCGGGGGGACGTGACCGATACGAAGCAGGTCGCCTGGACCCGCAATCGCGGCGCGCCGTATGTCCCTTCGCCGTTGTTGTACGACGACGCGCTGTACTATCTTGGGCATTACCAGGGAGTCCTGTCGCGCGTGAACGCAAAGACCGGCAATGACCAGCCAGGCGCGATGCGGCTGCCGGGCCTGGGCGATATTTACGCTTCCCCGGTGGGGGCGGCCGGCCGGGTGTACGTCACCGATCGCGAGGGGACGACGCTGGTGCTGGCGCATTCTGATCGCATGAAAGTCCTCGCCGAGAATCGACTCGACGACCGCGTGAACGCTTCCGCCAGTTTGGCCGGTCGCGACCTGTTTCTGCGTGGCGAGCGGTTTTTGTATTGTCTCGGCGAATGACCACTCAGTCGAACGCAGAAATCGATAAACAGGCGAGCGGGGGGCGTTAGCCCCCTGAAGGGTCGCTTTGCAAGCGGCGCTGAGTCGTTTCCAATGCGGGACCACTCAGTCGTTGCTCCCCCCGCCGGTCGGCGGCGGGGATTTATTTTCGACGGTCGCCTTGGGGATGCGTTCTTTCAAGACCCCGGCGGCCGCTTTTCCCATCTCGCCCAGCAGCGACGAGAGCAGGGTCGTTGTCAGAAAGCCGCCGATGGTCGTTGCCGCGGTGACGACCAAACCCAGCAGCGACAGGGGCCACGGTTTTTTCGGTGCGGGTTGTTCGTCGACCGCTTTGGCCGCCGCCGCGAGCGCCTGGTCCGTCAGTTCACCGAACGTCGGCGACTGCTCAGCAGATATCAGCGGTTCAAGGTCTTTCCGAATCCCGGCAACCCCTGCCAGGTAACGGGCACGAGTCGAATGGTTCTGGAGGTTCTCAACAATCGCAATGAGCGAATTGAGCGCGGCCAGATGTTCATGGAGCAGTTGGTCATGTTGAGGCGTGGCCCGGTCGGGCACGTGATCGGGCAGCCTGAACCGATCATCGGTCGAGGCACGCTCAATCAACATTTCGAAGCATTTTTCGAGACTGTAGCAAAGATACCGGGTTTGATCGTGACTCAATGAACGTCTTTTCCTATATTTCTCGGCATAACACACACCAGCCAAGGAGGGCGTGGTCATGCCGGGAGTGGGAGCGTACTGGCCCGATGCCAGCGAGGGCATCA
>SIAF01000255.1 GCA_009691905.1 Planctomycetaceae bacterium
CATAATCCGTTTCACTCGAAATTCCTTTGTGTTCGAGGTGCTTCATTGTTTACGCACACATGAAACACCACAGAACGCCCAGGGATTCCGAGTTTTTTGTTGCTACGCCGGAAATGACGAAATCGGGTGTGCTTGGTTGAAGACTAGGAGAGTCCAATGCGCTACTTCTTGAAAAAAAGGCTGGGATTCACGTTGATTGAGCTGCTCGTCGTTATTGCCATCATCGCCGTCTTGATTGCGCTGCTCTTGCCTGCCGTTCAGCAGGCGCGCGAGGCGGCGCGCCGTACGCAATGCAAAAATAACTTGAAGCAGTACGGGCTGGCCCTGCACAATTACCACGACACGTACGGGCAGTTCGCCCCGGGGGGCGATGGCAAATGGTGGGACGGCACCTATCTCAGTTGGCAGGCCCGAATCCTGCCGTTTGTCGATCAGGCGCCCCTTTTTAACTCCATCAACATGAGCGCCCAGAACATTCCAGAGGCATTCATAATTCCCGGGACGGGGCAGGTGATGCACTCCACGAAGGTTCCGTACGCGCGGTGCCCCTCAGACACTTCCCCCGGCGTGGATGCTTGGGGTCTGAACCGGTTTCAGTCCAGCTATTGCGGATCGCTGGGTTCTCAAAGCACTCCTTCGGCGAATGGCAGTTGCGACCAGTTTCAGCAGTTCGCGGAAGCGGGCACGGTGGGCCACGGTAATACCGCCGATCCGAATGGAATCTCCGGAATGTTCTCGCGGGTGGGCGTCAAGGTTCGGATCGCCGACATCACCGACGGCACATCGAATACGATTCTGGTGGGCGAAGTGCTGCCAAACTGCAATGACCATAGCTGGGTGGGCGGAGCGTGGGGTATGAACGGGATGGGAAACGCGCATGCCTCAACCGTTGTTCCCATTAACAATTACACGACTTGTTCGCCGTCTCTGGGGAGGATCACCAATCCCGCATGCACGAGCCAGGATAACTGGAATTACAGTTGGGGGTTCCGGTCGCAGCACACCGGCGGGGCGCATTTTCTGTTTGGGGACGGCACCGTGCGGTTTCTCTCAGAAAGCATCGACCACCGCACCTACCAGGCCATCGGAGGCCGCCGCGACAACAAGGTACCCGGTGAATTCTAAGTCACGCTTGGCAGGGCTGGTCACCACGTGTCGTCGATCCATCATCGCGGGTCAAGCTGCAAGTCGCGAACGGTTGCGTACCGCCTGACTTGTGAACCCGCGATGATTGATATCGTTCGCGGCTTGCAATCCGGGATCGAATTCCGAGGTGGTTGCGCGCTGCGAGGCTTACATTTCCGGGCAGAATCGGGAGATTGAAAAAGATGTTGCGCTCGAACTTCAAAGTCTGTTGCAGCCCGGCATTTCTGTCGCTCGCCGTCGCTTGTCTGCTGTCGGCCGGCTGCGGTTCCGACGGAGCAAAATCGGTGAAAATGGCGAAGGCCGGCGGCACGGTGCTGTACAAAGGGGCGCCTCTGGCCGAAGCGACGGTGACATTCATTCCAGAAAATGGACCGATCGCCCTGGCCAGAACCGACCTGAAAGGCAAATTCACGCTGATGACCGGCAGCAAAGAGGGCGCTGCCGTCGGAAACGGGATCTTTACCGTCGAACCAATACAGCAGTCGAAACAGGATCTGGGGAAGTTCGCAAAAGGCGGCTCCGACGAAGAGCGCAAGCAGATGCAGGAGAAGATGATGAACCAGATGAAGGGCGCCGGAAACAAGACCGATGCCGCGGAGCCGTCGTTGATATCCCCAAAATACAAGAATCCCGAAACCAGCCCGCTGCAATTCACGGTCAGCGATGATCCTTCGAAAAACGATTTTGCGCTCAATGTTTCGGAGTAAGGGTGTCACGCAGGGGTCGTCGCGATGGCTCGTTCCCGCTGGCGACGGTGGTTGTGGCCCGGGTCATGGCCCGGGTCTTGGCCCGGGAAACCGGTCGCCTTGGGTCTGGCAGTGCCGGTCGCGGTGCTGGCGTTCGTCGTCGGCGGCTGGTGCGCCGCCACTTGGAGCTTGCGCAGCGCCCGGCTTTCCCTGGCGCGCGGCGAATTCGCTGCCGCGTTGACCGCGCTGGATGCGGCCGAACGCTGGCAACCGGGTCGGGCCGAGACAGCGTTTGAGTTCGCGCGGGCCTACCGCCGCAGCGGGGATCTCGACCGCGGCGAGGAGTGGTTGCAGTCGGCCGCCCGCCGCGGCTGGTCGGCCGAGGAAATCACGATTCAGCGGTTTCTGGCGTCCATCCAGAGCGGTCGCTTCGATCAGGCAGAACCCTGGTTGTCGCGCGTCCTGAGGGCGGGCGTGTCGGACGATCTCGCCGAGGAGATCTATGAAGCGCAGGCCAAGGGCTATCTGAACAGCTATCGACTGAATGATGCCGTGGTCTGTCTCAATTTCTGGATTCAATGGAAACCGCGGGCGGTTCAGCCGCGAATCTGGCTGGCAGACGCCTGGGAGCGCTGCGATCGCTGGCAATCCGCCGCCGGTGAGTTTCAGGCGATCGTCGACTTGGCGCCCAATCATCGGGAAGCGCGGCGGCGACTGGCCGACAATCTGTTGATTCTGAACGATGTTGCAGGAGCGTTTCAGCACTTTCAAATTTGCGCGCGGGAAACGCCTGACGACGACGCCGTCGCCCTGGGTCTGGCGCGCTGCCTCAGACGGCTGGGGCGCCTCGAGGAAGCCGAACGCTCGCTGTCGCAACTGCTGGGGCGCCACCCCGATAATAAACGACCCGTCGACGCGCTGGTCGAACAGGGTCAGATTGCGCTCGATTTGCGTCAGACCGTGCGGGCTGTTGCGTTGCTGGAGCAAGCGGTTCGCGCCGATCCCGGTCATGCGCTCGCCCAGAGCACGCTGGCTGGGGCCTACCTCAAGTCGGGTGAAATCGAACAGGCCGAACAGCACCGGATTCTGGCCGAGCGGATCAAGCAGCGATTCGAGCGTCTGACCGAGATCATCGGGCAGTTGACCGATGCACCAGGGAATGCCGACTTGCGGCATGAAGCCGGCATGGTTCTGATGGAACAGGGGCTGCGAGCCGAAGGCGCCCGCTGGATGGCAACCGCGCTTCTGGTGGACGCGCACCATCATCCGACCCACGCGGCCCTGGAAGAGTACTTTGCGTCGATCGGCGACTCCGATCGTGCCGCGCAGCATCGCCGTCTGAGTCACCGGGACGTTCGGCACGATCCTCGCACGAAATCGCCAGCTCTTTCCGAGTGAATCCGGCATGTCTCAAAGGCGATTGATGGCGATCGTGGGACTGATGGCGCTCTCGGGCGGCGCCGTCATTTTTCTTCGAAGTGGTGGGCCCCGGGCCCCCGCGTCGGGTGCGCCGCCCGCCGATCGAACGGCGCCCGCCGGCCCGGATGACGCAGCCGACTTCGTGGGCAGTGCGGCGTGCGCCGTGTGTCACGAACGCATTGCGCACACGTTCGCGCAGCACCCCATGGCAAATTCCATGAGCCCCGTCTCGGGCACTCTCGCGATCGCCGATCGCGCCGAATTCCGAAAAGAGCCCTTCCTGTACCGCGTCGAGCAGGTGGACGGGTCGTTGTGGCATCACGAAATTCTCAGCGATGCGAACGGTCGGACGATTACCGATCAGGCGGCCCAGGTCGTTTACGCTCTCGGATCGGGCGTTCGGGGAAAGTCGTATGTCATTGACCGGGGTGGGTGGCTGTTCCAGTCGCCGATTTCCTGGTTTTCCGAAAAGGAGTGCTGGGACTTATCACCCGGCTTTTCGCGCGAACGCTCGACACGGTTCGAACGCCGGATCGGCGACGAGTGCCTGTCGTGTCACGCCGGGCGCGTTGCGCGGCGCGACGCTCGACAAAAAGACGTCTATCAGGCCCCGCCCTTTCTTGAAGCGAGTATCGGCTGCGAACGGTGCCACGGACCCGGTCGGCGTCACGTCGAGTTGTTCGAGAGTCAGCCTTCGGCCGCTCCGCAGGATCGGCGGATTGTGAACCCTGCCCGTCTTGAGAATGCGTTGCGCGATGCCGTGTGCTTTCAGTGCCACCTGTCGGCCAATCGCGTGCTGCGCCACGGGCGCAGCCACACCGACTTTCGTCCTGGGCAACCCCTCGAAGACGTCTGGGCCGTGCTGGTCAACGAGCGAGATGCGAGCGCAGGCGCTCTCGACCGAGCCGTGAGCCACGTCGAACAGATGTGCGCCAGCACGTGTCGCATTGCAAGCAATGGAAGGCTCGGCTGCACGACGTGTCATGACCCGCACAGCGTACCGTCGTCGGAATCGAAAGCCGCGTACTACCGCGCGCGATGCGAAAGCTGTCACGCCGCCGACGCCTGTCGCGAGCCGGCCGAGATTCGCCGGCGCGAGCCGTTTGCCGACTCGTGTATTGCCTGCCATATGCCCCGCCGAGGTGCTGCCGACATCCCCCATACAACGCAAACCGATCACCGCATCGTGCGCTCGTCACAACGGGCCGGAGGTCGGTCCCGTCCCGAACGCCCCCGTCCCGATAGTCCCGGCGGGCTCGATTTCTTTGGCGATGCCGGGCGGCGCCTGCCGGACTGGGAAGTCAGGCGATCGCGGGGTCTGGCATTGTTTGCCGAGGCGCAGCGAAATCGCGATGATCGCCTGGTGACCCAGGCGCGGGAGGTCTTGTTCGAAGCCGATCGACTCGCACCTGGCGACGCGGCGGTGCTGCAGGCGCTGGGCTGGATTCACTATTTGGCCGACGACGATCGCCAGGCGCAGCCCCTGCTGGAAGCCGCCGCGGCGGTCAGCCCCGACGACGAAAACACACAGCAACTGCTGGGCATCATCGGTTTTCGAACGGGCGATTACACCGCCGGGCTGGCACATCTCGAGCGCGCCGTCCCGCTGAACCCCTTTCGCGCCGAAATCCACGCCCGACGGGCTCACATGCAGGCGGCTTTCGGAGATCTGCACGCCGCCATTGAGTCGGCCGAACGGGGCCTGGAACTGGCGCCGTCGTTGATCCCGCTGCGGGCAGCAATCGTCGAATGGTATGCGTCGCTGGGAGATCTCGAACACAGCCGCGAGCACCGCGCTGTTCTCGAACGCCTGCGACGCGTCTTACCCGAATCGTGAGTCGCCCCGCGGGACGACTCGTCCTCGAAACTTCCATGCTGACGCAAGAAATTCTCCGATCGACTTTGGCAAGACGATTCCCGCCGTCGCGACGGTGCTGGGTCGGGGTGGTCGTCTGCGCCATCGCGATGACATGGGGAGCGGCTGCCGGTTGGAGCGAATGGACGATGCGGAGGATGCAGTCGGAGTTTCAGCAGGCGTTGAACGAGCTCGAAGCCGGAAAAGTCGATCGCGCCCACACGCTGGTCGATCGCTGGAGATCGCGCCCGGGATGGGAATCGCACGTGCATTTGCTGCGCGGCGTGCAGTTCGAGGTCGAGGGGCGTCACGCCCAGGCCTTGCCCGAGCTGCTGGCCGTTGAACCTGCCGGTGCGCTGCGGCCGGACGCTTTGCGCTGGACGAGCGTGTGCCTGTATCACGCAGGCCGACCCACCGACGCGATGCGTGTGATGCAGACGCTGGCCGTCGAGCGTCCCGACGATCGACGGGCTCCTCGGTTTCTGGCCAGGATTTACCATGAATTGGGCGCGATGGATGCCTGCCTGGCGCAACTTGAGGAGGTGGCGCGGCTCGAGCCCGACGACTTCTTTGCGTGGCGTCTGATGGGCCTGGTCTATCGGGAGGACCGTGGACAAGATGCCAGGGCCATCGAGTGTTACCGCAAGGCACTGTCTCGCTCGCCTCCGGCGGATCAGCGCCGCGCCATCGTGCGCGAGCTGGCCGACTCACTGGTCGGGGTTCGCGACTATTCGGCAGCGCTCGACCTGCTGGAGTCGGAAAACCTGGAGACGCAAACCGAAGACTCGCAAATCCTGGCACTGCGTGCCGAGTGTCTCCTGAGCCAGGGAGCGGTCGATGCGGCGCGGCGCGTGCTCGACCGCGCACTGCGGTGCAATCCGAGCGAGCACCGGGCGCTCATGCTGCAGGCTCAGATCTGCCTCGATGACCGCGACCCGAGTGGGGCCATCGTTCCTCTGGAATCGATTCTGGAACACGACGCGCACGACTATCCGGCGCGGTATCTTCTGTCGCAGGCGCTCCGCCGCGCGGGGCGCGAACTCGAAGCCGACGAGCAGCTCGCGCGCATGGAGGAATCCAGCGCGCTGCGCGAGCAACTGCGGGGACTGTACCGCGAAGCGATGCGCGACCCCGACGACTCCGCCGTCCGCGAGCGGATCGCCGCCCTGTGCCGCCGGCTCGACCGGCCCGCCCTGGCTGGTGTCTGGGAGCGTGCGGCGGCGGTCTCGCGGCAGGCCGCCAACAGCGCCGGCCCGCCGTGACGCTGGCAGCTACTGCGGCAGCAACTGCGGCAGTCAAGCGATGAGGTACATGCCCCGGGTCTCTGAGACCAGTTCACCAAACCAAACGAAATGCACACGTGAGAAGCAGGCGTTCAATCCTGATGGTCCTTTCGGTGCTCGCCGTCGCGGCGGCCGTTGTCGCCGGCCTGGTACGAGCCCGTGGGGCTGCCGATCCGCCGGAACGTTTCCCGGCGGCGCTGGCGGCCCTGAAGCAGGGTGACTTCAAGCTGGCTCACGAAGCGCTGCGGCGCATGCACGCTCGACCCGAGTCCGACCCACAACTTCGACTGTTGCGGGGCTCGATCCAATTGCATTCGGGACAGCCGCAGGAAGCCCTCCACACGCTGTCCAGCGGCCGATTCGAGGGAGAGCTGCGCGTCCCGTCGCTCGAGCTGATCTGCGAGTCGCTGTACCGCCTGGGCGACTTGACCGCCGCCGAAGCCGTGGCACGCCAACTCTCAACCGAGGATCCGGAGAACGTCGACGCCCACCGCTGGCTGGCGGCAGTCTATTACGACCTGGGGGCCAACAACGCGGCGATCGCGGAACTGGGGCTCGTCACCGCCCTGGCTCCCGACGATTACCGTCCCCGACATATGCTCGGGGTCATTTATGGCGAATTCGAAAAATTTGCCGACGCTGCCCGGCAACTGCGCAAGGCATTCGAACTCAATCCGCCGGCCGAGGCACGCGATTTGGTCGTCCGCGACCTGGTGCAGTCCCTGGTCCGCACTCACGAGTTTGAGGCGGCCCTGGAAATCGCCGACGCGGAAGACGATGGCAACGATGCCGCCCTGCTGGCGCTGGCAGCCGAATGTCACTGGGGCCTGGGCCGCGAGCACCAGGCACGTTCGCTGCTGAGTCGCGCGCTGGAGTTGGCCCCCGGCGAGCGGACCGCACTCTTACTGCAGGCTCGTCTCGAGACCGAATCAGGCGACGCGCAGACGGCGATTGCCCCGCTGCTGCAACAATTGCAGCTCGACCCGCACGATTACGAATGCCGGTATCGTTTGGCTCTCGTCTATCGGCGGCTGAATCGAACCGCCGATTACGAAGCGCAACTCGTTCAACTCGAGAACTCGAAAAAACTGCGAATCGAACTTTCAGACCTGAGTGAACGCGCCGTCGATCAGCCGCGAAACCCGGAGGTTCGCGATCAAATCGCGGTGCTTTACGATCGTCTCGGCAAACCTGAAGTTGCCGAGCAGTTTCGCCGCGCGGCACGTGCCTGCCGCACAGTTCGGGACGGCGATCAACCAGGGTCGTAATTCAAACGCGTCTTGACGTCCATCCGTGTGACTTCGAAGTGATTCCATCCTCTGCAAAGGTCCCCTTCATGAGCCAGTCAGATCCGAATCGTCCAACGTCTGCAGCCAGCGATGCCCGTGTCGACTCTGCGCCGGCAGCCTCGGTGTACCAAGGGCATGCTAAGAGCGTTGCGGCCTACCTGCTCGCCGCTTTGATCGTGGGCACCCTTGCGGGCGTATTGTTAGGGCAATTCTCGGCCGTCTTCAAGCTGCCGGTGGGCATGGTTCCCTCAGGGGCACAGGCCATGTCCATGATGGGCGATCAAAAGAAGGCGGCCGAAGTTCGCGCGGGCATCGCCCAGATGCAGCATAAGAACAACGTCTTCGCCGCTGCTCTGACGGGCCTGGTGCTAGCCTGCGGCTTCGGGTTCACCGAAGGGCTGATCGGCAAATCGCCCAAGTCAATGTTGATCGGTGCGGTGGTGGGAACGCTGGCCGGTGCCGTGTTGGGTGCGGCGGGCGGTGTGCTGATGCAATGGACCGGCGAACGAATGACGCTCGCCGGAGTCTCCGACGTCATGTATCGCACGCTGGCGATGCACTTGGTGCTCTTCGGTTGCGTTGGGCTGGCTGCCGGACTGGCAACCGGAGCTGCTGCGTCCAATTGGCGGGTTTTGTGGCGAATATTGCCCGTAGCGGCCGCAGGGGGGCTTCTGGGGGCCGTACTGAATCTACCCGCGGGACTTTTATTGACCTTTGTCTCGAGTACGAATCCTGATCAAGCGATTCCAGCCGGCACAGCCAACCAGTTGTGCTGGGCGCTGGCCGCTGCCCTGGCGATCGGTCTGCTCATCGGCATCGCGAGGCAATCTCGGCCGGTCTGACCGGCTCGGACTGAACTGCATGCTGCTGCTTTTAAGGGGCTGCCGCGTTAAATGGATAACGTTGAATGTTCCCGTTTTTCAACAGGCGGCTATTTGTCGTGCGCCGGGGGCTGGTAACATGGCGGCCGTGGCGGAGGCTCAGTCATGGTTCGGGCAGAACTTCGAAGCGGCGACCCTGGCGATCGGGGTGCGCGCCCCGCGGGCGACGTCGAACCGATCGCGGCTTCCGTTGTTCATGGGCCTCAGTCGACTGTGGCCGACGAGGCCGCGCGGGCTGGTTCTGTCGATCTCGCGGACGGCGCGACGCTGATCACTCCTGCACTCGAACCATCGGCCGACCGGGACTCAAATGAAGCGGCGTCATTCGCCGCGACACTGATTTCAAGTTCTGAACCCGGCGACACGCATCCCGATGGCGATTCCGGAACGGCCGCGGTTGAATCGTGGGGCGCGTACGACATCCTCGACGAAATCGCCCGCGGGGGCATGGGTGTCGTTTACCGTGCTCGGCAACGGAAGCTGAACCGCGTCGTGGCCCTCAAGGTCATTCTCGCCGGGAGCCATGCCGGACAGGAGGCGCTGGAGCGTTTCCGGATCGAGGCCGAGACGATTGCCGGGTTGCAACACCCGAACATCGTGCAGATTCACGAAGTCGGCGAGCATGCCGGACTGCCGTTTTTGAGCCTCGAGTTCTGTTCAGGAGGGAACCTGGCGCGCAAGCTCGACGGCACCCCGCAGCCGTCGCGCGAAGCGGCTGCGATGGTCGAGACGCTGGCCCGCGCCATGCACGCCGCCCATCAGGCGAACGTCGTACACCGCGACCTCAAACCGGCCAATGTGCTGTTCACGGCCGACGGCACGCCGAAGGTGACCGACTTCGGACTGGCGAAGAAGCTCGACGACCAGGGCCAGACACAAACCGGCACGATCATGGGGACGCCGTCGTACATGTCGCCCGAGCAGGCCGCCGGCAAGCATCACGCGGTGGGGCCGACGACCGACATCTACGCGCTAGGCGCCATACTCTATGAATCCCTGACCGGCCGGCCGCCGTTCAAAGCGGCGACGCCTCTGGAAACCGTGATGCAGGTGTTGCACGAAGAGCCGGTACCCCCTGTGCGGATTCAACCGCGCACGCCGAAAGACCTCGACACGATCTCGCTGAAATGCCTGCACAAGGATCCTGCGCGGCGTTACGCCTCGGCGGCCGAACTGGCCGACGACCTGCAGCGGTACCTGAACGACGAGCCGGCGCTGGCGCGGCCGGTCGGGCGAATCGAACGCATGTTCCGCTGGTGCCGCCGGAACCCTTCGCGGGCCGCAGCGGCCCTGTTGGGAGTGCTGGTTCTGGTCGGCGCCATCGTGGTGCCGATCGTTCTGGCCGTGCGCGAAGCACAAAACGCAAGCCAACTGGCCGCGGAACAAAAGAAGACGCAGGACGCCCTCGACGCATCGCTGACGGCGACAAAGCTCGCGCAAGCCGCAGAAAAAGACAAACCGACAAGCTGTGGCAGTCGCACCTCGATCGAGCGCGGGCCGGGCGTGCCAGCCGGCTGGTGGGGCAGCGGTTCGAAAGTCTCAATGCGATCCGTGAAGCGGCCGCGATCCGGCGCACCTTGACATCGACGCCCGAGCCGAGCGTCGGCACCCGATCGAAAGCCGGACGGGCGTCCGGGGCCCACCTAATGTTTGTCATGCGAATGGTCTTATGCATGAACCCTTCGGGGCGAAGTTTACGGTGCTTCAGAAAACAGTAGAGGCGCAAGTCCCGAGCCGCAAGCAGCTTGCGCCACTCGCAATCATGGGTGGCCCCTTTACGCCGCGATTCGACCGTTTTCGCGCCGCGCGGTTTGGGAAAAACTGTCATTTCGCCGGGAAAAACTGCGAAAAACGGTTCGAAAGTTCATAAATTCACGGTCTTGTGAATTTTTGAACTCTTCATCCTTTGTATTTTAACATGGCGTTTTGCCGAGACTTCGGTAAACATTCGTCCAACCCGTTGTCCGAAGCAATGGACGGACGGTCTCCGGCCGTTTCGGTGGGGAAGATCTGGCAGGACAAAAGAGAGGATGACGCGTGTTGGGGCCTTGTTAGGAACTGTCGGTCGGTTCGAGAGCCAAGTCC
>SIAF01000256.1 GCA_009691905.1 Planctomycetaceae bacterium
CCTCGCAAATGCTGGGGCGATGCGAAGGCGAAGGTGGAGGGGGCGGCCCCCTTCTGTCGAGCCTGAGCTGAGCTCCGACGTCGCAACCTTCCGAAAGACGCTGCGAAAGAACCCGAAAACGACCCACGAATTCGGAAGAGGAACCTTTTAAGTGTTTGTCGAAGAACTTGTACGCCACGTCCCGAGCATCTTCCGGGAAATCGTGGGCGCTGTCGGGGTAGTTGGCCTCCAGGTTGTCGGGTTTGCCGTACAGTTCGTAAATCGGCTTCGCAGCGGCAATCACGTCGCGGACGCCCGAGACCTCGAAGTTGTCGTCGCGCACCGGGGCGCTCGCCAGAAACGCTCGAGGTGCAAACGACGCCACGATTTCAGTGAAATCGAACGGCACTCTGTCGGGATCGTTTCCGTACTGGCGATCGATAAGCGGCATGTAGCGGTCGCTCGTCCAGCCTTTGAGCGCTCCGTTGTAGTACTTGTGGAACCGGGTGAAGCCGCAGTTGGAAACGAGGGCCTTGATCCGCTGGTCGAATGCCGCAGTGAACATCGTGTTGTGCCCCCCCAGCGAGTGGCCGATACAGCCGATCCGCTCGGGATCGACCCCGTCCAGCGATTGCAACAGGTCCACGGCCCGCATGTTGTCCCAGATGGCCTTCATCGTGCCGCTGATGTAGCCGTGCCTGGCGGCAAAGTCGTACTCGTGTTCGCCGAACGACGGGTAATCGGGGGCCAGCGTCACGTAGCCGCGCCCGGCCAGGTGCAGGGCGTAGTGCAGGTTCGGGTTGCCCCCCAGGCCCGCCGGCTCTTCCTTGCCGATTTTGACCGTCTGGTGCAGGCACAAGATGGCCGGCAGCTTCGCATCGGGCTTTCGCGGCGGAAGAAACAGGTACGCCGCGACCTTGTCGTCCTTTTCGGTCGCGTAGCTGATCTTGCGGCGGACGACATCGCCCAGTTTCACCTCTTCGACCTGTTTGACATCCAGCGGAACTTTCTTCGGCGCATCGGGGAGCGGTCCCATGACGACCTGCATGTTGGCCAGTATGTGCCGGCGACGTTGCTCCCAGTCGGCGACCGTTTTGATTTCGCGCCGTCTCCCGCCGGCATCGAGGACATAGCGCAGATCCTGATGCTCGGGGTACCGGACGGCCCCCTGTGTCTCTTCGGCAGGTGGGTCGTCGGCGGGTCGTGCTAGAATCGGCAGAGCCAGCAGCAGGAGTGCCGGGAGCAAATTGATGACAGCCCGCGTCCAGCGTCTGACGGGCAATCGCCGCGCGGAGTCCTCGGATTTGACGGTCATGCTTTCCTCGCCAGAACAATCTCGACCGGGACCCACATGTGGCCGATGTTGGAAGTCTTGATCTCGAAGCCTGCCTGTTCGATCGCGCGGCGGGCAAAGATCGGACGGCAGTCCATCAGGTTCGGAAAGTGCTTGTGCGTCCACTCGTAGGCTTCAACGAGCAGGCTGTCTTTCCCTTCTTTGGAGACGCTGACGACCGCCAGCCGCCCGCCCGGTTTCAGCACCCGTCGGCATTCGGCCAGCACCGTGGGGATTTCGGGGAGATCGAACAGCTCGAGCGTGAAGCTCATGAACACCGCATCGAGACCGGCATCGGGCAGCGGCAGCTTCGCGGCGTCGCCGCAGAACAATTCGCTACGATCGGCCAGGTTTTGTTTCGCCAGGTTGGCAGCGGCCAGATCGCGCATCTTGTCGGACAAGTCAATGCCATAGACGCGTCCGGAAGGCCCCGCCGCTTTGGCGAGATCGACCAGGCAATGCCCGGTTCCAAAGCCGATTTCGAGCACCTTCTCGCCCGGCTTTGCGGCGAGCAATTTCAACCCTTCTTGCTTGAGCGGGCTTTCGGTATGCTCGGACAGCAGGTCGTAGACGTGGGCAATCTTGTCGTAGAACGCGCGCGTTTCGGCTTTGGTCGTCAGGACGCGCAGAACGCCCGGTTCGGCGCCTGCAGCGGCTGTTTCGGGCATGGCAGTCTCCTGTAGGAGTCTTCCGGCAATGGGCGTTTGAACAGGGGATATCGATCGCGCAACTCGACCTCATGTTAACAGATTGCTCTGCGATCATCGTACACCGATTGAGGTCGAGACGAGATCCTGCGCCGGCAATTTCGTTACTCGTCAGGGCGAAATCGATCTTCAAACAGGAGGTTTTCGCGAAGCATAACCCGCGACGGTTCATTGATATTCAAGACCTGGACCGTCACCTTGCCCGACATCGTGTTACCCGCGAGAATTGTTTGTTCCCAGTGGAAGTGTCGGCTCCACATTTGTTTTCGTGGATTGAATAAGGCGTAGAGCTTTCCGGCGAAGAGGCCGCCGAGGTTTGGACCCTTGGCCCAATTGCATTCGGCACACGCAAAGCACAGCAAGTCGGGGTGGTTCGAACCGCCGTGCTGCCTGCAATGACATGCTCTACATGAAATCGGAGGAAGTCGGCGTCGTCCTCATGCAGGCGGCAATACTCACACCGACCGCCGGCCCGTTCCCGGACGAAGGCCCTCAGCCCGGGATCCATCAATTGCGCTCGGAGTTAGCGAGAAGTTGGCGCGCTTTGGACTTCAGAATGGCGACAAACGTGCTGTAGGAAACGTAACTACTGTATTCCGCCTGCTCTTCGGGAGTCATTGTTCCTTCGATACGACGTCCAGCCAGGTAATCCACGCGCGCTTGCAGCTTGCGATCGGCCTTCAAGCGCAGGACACGACGGGCCGTTTCCGGCGTCAAGCATTCGCCCAACGGGTCGACAAGCCGATCGAGTGCGGGAGTCGTAATCGTGGATCTCATGAAATCATGATATCACGCTGCCGGACAGAGGCGAAGCGCAATTGTGCTCGTTTTTTTTTGGACTGCTGGTCGCGCGTAAATACTGCGTCACCCCGCCATCCGCCTCTGCCTGACCTGATCGAGCGTCACGGCGGCGATGATAATTACCCCCAGGATCACGTCCTGGACCGGGTTGTTGAGACCCAGTTGCGTGCAGCCGCTGGCAATCACTGCCATGATCGCGGCCCCGGTCAGAGTCCCCAGCACTGTCCCGCGGCCGCCGCTGAGGCTTCCGCCGCCGATCACGACGGCGGCAATGATTCGAAGTTCCAGTCCCAAGCCTGACGTCGGGTTGCCCGACGACAACCGCGAAAACTGGTACATACCCGCCACGCCGACGAACAATCCGGCCAGTGTGTAGAGGGCGATCTTGTTGGCGGGGACGTTGATGCCGCACAGCCGCGCCGTCGATTCGTTCGATCCCAGCGCGTACACATACCGCCCGAACACCGAATACCGCAGCACGGCCGCCAGCGCGAGAGCCAGCCCCAGGGCCAGCCAGACTCCCAGCGGCAGTCCCAGCCACAGCGCCTCGTTGCGCGTGCTGAGCAGTTCCTGGAGCCAGTGCGGAACCTGCGTCGCCTGATCGGGGCGAATTGTCGTTTCTTCGGCGATCATCTTGGCGACGCCGAGGTAAATCGTCATCGTCCCCAGGGTCACGATAAACGGCACGACGCGCAATAGACTGATTAAAGCTCCGTTGAGAAAGCCCGCCAGACCGCCGGTCGCCAGAGCGGCCGCCACGGCGATCGCCCACGGCCAGTTGTGCTTCAGCCCCCACGCCAGCACGGTCGCCGAGAGCGCGACGGTGGTCCCCGACGACAAGTCGATGCCACCGGCGATGATCACGACCGTCATCCCCAGCGCGGCAACGGCCACGGTCGCCGTCTGCACCGAGATCGTCCTGAAATTCCGCTGGCTGAGAAACGTCCCGCCGTTCTCCCGGATTTGATCGGTGACGGCAAAAAACAGAATCACGATCCCCAGGGTCAGAAACGGCCCCAGTGCGCTGCCCAACAGGTTGAGTCGCCCTCGAGACAAGGATTCAGTTTCAATCGGGGGGAACGCGTTCGACATGTCGCAATCCAAATCAGGTCCGTTCGGCTGCGATGGCACAGGCCATCACCGTTTCTTCAGTCCACTCGGCGGCGGGTCGAATCGCGCGCAGCCGGCCGCGCGACATCACCGCCACCCGATCGCAGACCGCCAGCAGCTCGGTGACGTACGAACTGACAAACAAGACCCCCTTGCCGGCGGCGGCCGATTCGCCCATCAGCCGGTAAATCTCGGCCTTGGTGCCGACGTCGATGCCGCGCGTCGGCTCGTCGAGCAGCAGCACATCGGCCTCTTGATGCAGCACGCGCGCGATTGCCACCTTCTGTTGATTGCCCCCCGAAAGCGTCTGGATCTCGGCCTCGGGTGAACGCGCCTTGATCGACAAACGGTTGATCCAGTTGCGGACTGCCGCATTGCGTTGCCTCAGCGCCAGCCAGCCCCAGCGGCGGTAGGGACCCAGCCGACTGTAGGTCATGTTGTCGGCGATCGAGCGGCTCTGGGCCAGCCCCTCACCTTTGCGATCTTCTGAGACAAACCCCAGCCCGGCATCGATTCGTGCCCGAGGTGAGGCGGAGGGAGCGTAATTTGCCACACGGACCTGCCCCGATCGCACGGGATCGAGCGCGAACACGCAGCGCAACAGTTCTGTCCGGCCGGCGCCCACCAGCCCGGCGATCCCCAGAATTTCGCCGCGACGAAGATTGAGCGACACCTCGCGAGGAGATTCTCGTCCCGAAAGGCCGGTGAGCGATAGTAAAACACCGCCAGGGGTGTGGGGCACCTGTGGAAACAGTTCATCGACGGTGCGCCCCACCATCAACGAGACAATGTGCTGTTCTGAGGCCCCGGCCAGATCGCCCGAACCGGCGGTCGATCCGTCGCGGAGAACGGCATAACGGTCGCAGACGTTGCGGATCTCTTCCAGAAAATGGCTGATATAGACGATTCCGCAGCCCGATTGTTTCAGCCGGCCGATGACTTCAAACAACCGCTGGGCGTCGGCCTGAGTCAGCGAGCTGGTTGGTTCGTCGAACACGATCAGCCGGGCCTCCATCACCAGCGCCCGGGCGATTTCGACGACCTGTTTTGCTCCGACCGACAGCCGGCGAACCTCAGTTTCAGGAGAGAAATCGGGATGCCCCAGCCGTTCGAGGACGGCGGCGACTTTGCGGCGTTGTGCCCGGCGGTCGAGCCACCCCAACCGCTGCCGCTCCTGGCCGAGCATGATGTTGTCTTCGACCGACAGGTCGGGGGCGAGATTGAGTTCCTGGTAGATCATCGCCACGCCGGCCAGCCGCGCGGCGTGCGGGTTCGCCGGGCGATAGCGCTCTCCCGAGAGCAGCATTTCGCCGGCATCGGGGGGGTGCGCGCCGCTGAGAATTTTCATCAGCGTACTTTTGCCGGCGCCGTTTTCTCCGATCAGCGCCAGCGCCTGGCCGGCGTGTACTTCGAGTGCCACGTCGCGCAGTGCGACGGTCGCCCCAAATCGCTTGCTGATGCCGGTCATTCGAAGCAGCGCAGGCATCATCAGTTCCCGGCAATAGGTCGAGTCTCGAAATCCAGACACTCGACTGCGTCTCGCGGCTAAACGGATCGACCTTATTCACCGAACTGCTGGGGGTTCAGCAGCTTTTTCATCGCCGGCTCATCCATATTCAGGGGGGTCGCGACGTACTCGCCCGTCGAAATGCGTTTTTCGACCGTTTCACCCCGGATGTGCTGCATCAGCGTCATGACCGCCTGATAGCCCATCTTGACCGGATCCTGCAGTACGATGCCATGCAGCTTTTTCTGGCGCAGCGACTCAACCAGATGCGGGCTGGGATCGAACCCGACGAATTTCACTTTGCCGGCCAGCCCCTCCAGTTCGAGCGCTTTGAGCAACCCGGTGCTGTTGGGTTCGCAAACGGCAAAAATTCCGTCCACCTTGCCGCGAAACTTGATCAGCAGTTGTTGCGCCTTATCGAGCGCACTGTTTTCGGTCGTTCCGGCATATTCATCGGATGTAAGAACGGTGATTCCGGGAAATTCGGCTTTGAGCGTCGCCAGGAAGCCCTCTTCACGCTGGTTTGTGCTCTCGCTGCCCGGATTGTAACGGAGCAGGATCACCCCCCCCTTCCCATCAAGCGTCTCCGACAGTTGCCGCGCTGCCAGTACGCCCCCATTGTAATTGTCGGTGGCGACATAGCTCACGATGGACGACTCGTCATCCAGCGCGCTGTCGAAAATCACCGTGGGGATCTGTTCCTGTTTGGCTTCCTTCACGAAGGGACCCAGCGCCTGTGAATCGAGCGGCGCGAGGCAAATCCCATCGACTCGCTGCGTGGTGAAATCCTGCACGACGCTGATCTGCCCGTCGCGGTCGTCTTCGAGATGCGAGCCTTTCCAGATGATCTCGACGTTGCCCAGTTCTTTCGCGGCGTTGTCGGCCCCGGCATGGACCGACTTCCAGAACTCGTGAGTCGTCCCCTTGGGGATGACGGCGATGCGATATTTTTTCTTGGCGCCGGCCGCGCCACCGCCGGACGGAGATTTGGGTCCCGCCGCGTCTTGCCCGGAACACCCGGCCAGACCCCAACTCACAAAAAACACCAGCAGCAAAACACGGGAGAGCGGCATACCGTGTCCCTTCTTCACAGAGACGAGGAAAAAAAAGAGGGGCGAAAACCCGGAATCCTCCATCCTAACAGCGGCCCCCGGCGCGTCCAAGCGTGCACAGGATGGATGCCCGATGAATCACCCGAAATTCCTGGCGCGGCCTTCGGCCGCAACCAAAGAAGCGAACCACGAATCTTACGAATCGAACGAATGAAGATTGACCGGCGTGCATCGCTCAAAATGCGAGCGATATTTCTTTATTCCTACGATTCGAGTTATTCGTGGTTGACCTCTTCTTCGGTCACATGAGAAACGCTCGCCAACACATATCTTTCAGCGCTGTAAAATTCTTCGTGTGGTGACAAGAAAATGCAGGTCGCGCTGAACCAAAGGTCGCACCCTACCCGCAGAAGGTCACGGCCGTCAGGGCATAGAGATGGGCAACACGCATCAGATCGTCGATTGAGACCCACTCGTTGACAGTGTGTGCCCCGCCGGCGGTTGGCCCGTGTGTGATGCCGGGAATGTCGGCCAGCTCCCAGAACGTGTTGCAGTCGTCGCAGAACGGCTTGGCGCCGAACGGAAGCGTCTGGCCGGGACTGACCGTCGCATACGCATCGAGAAACGCTTTCACGAACGGATCACTCTCGGCAAGCCGAAAGCCGTCGCGGACCGTTTGAAACTCGACGTCGATTATTGTTCGCGTGCGCTGGGCGACGCTGGCGACCAGCTTACGGAATTCGTCCTCGACGACGGCGCGGTCTTCACCGGGAAGCCAGCGACGGGTCCCTTCGAGCTGGCACTCCTGCGGAAACTGGTTGAATATCTCTCCCGAGTGAACCTGCCCGATAAACACCGTTTCGCTTCCCGCCTGCGGGTCGGTCTTGTCGGCCAGGCGCGTGGCGTATTGCCGCAGACGAGCGATCAGCTCTGAACCGGCATCGATCACGCTGGGTTCGTCGAGGGGCCGCATGACTTCGTGAATCGGAGCGCCCGGCCGGCGGATCGTGATCTTCCACGTCGCCAGGCCGCGGCCGACCACCGGCAGGCACGAGTTCATGTACTCGGGGATCAGCACGGCGTCGCCGACGTACCCGTCGCGAATCAGCCCTTCGAGTTGTTCGCCGTGTCCCCAGGGGGCCTCGTGCAAGTCGTGACCGGTGAACAGCACCGAACCGCTGGTGAGCGCGCCGCTTTCGCGCAGCACGCACAGCGCTTCAACGGCGGCAGCGGTCCCCCCCTTCATGTCGCACGAGCCGCTGCCGGTGATGCGATCGCCGTCGACCCCTGGCGGCACGAACGGGAGATGCACCGTATCGAGGTGGCCGTTGAATTGCAGTGTCTTTCCCGGCCGGCCCCCCTCGAGCCTGACGGCGACGGCCGGAGCGGTGGGATGCCCGCCGGTCGGACGTTCGACGACGAAGCCGTCGTCTGCGAGAATTTTTGCGAGTTGATCAAGGACGGCGCCCGAATCGCCGGTCCAGCTTGGGACGGCAACGAGATCGGTGACGCGTTTCACGAGCCGATCGCGGCTGACAAGTGAGCGGAGACGGCTCGATACGTCGTGAAGTTGGTCAGTCATCGGATGACCTGGCGCGGCCGATAGCCGCAGTAAGAAAAGTAGGGCGAGCAACAGGCCCAGAGCCGTTAATGCCGACGATTTCGCTCGCATTTCTCGAATTCTGTTGCGGAACACAAGTTCGTTTCAGCGTTCTTTAAATGGGAATTGTAGCGACCCCCCGGCGAGTTTGCACGGAACCGTAAGTCCTTTGGTCAGCAATGATTCAGGGGCTACGGCCCCCTTCGGACCCGCTCGAATTGATCTTGCCGGAAATCGTGGCACTTGCGACACTCCGCCCCCTTCACATCCGGGGATCGGTCTGCGCCCCGGGCCTCGTCAGGGCTCTCGTCTTTCAACTGCTTGCCATTCGAATGCTCCGCCGCCTGCTGTTGTTGCTGACGCTGGTTTCTGTTGGCCTCGGCTCGGGGTGCGCGATGAACCGTCCGACGGCGACGCCAAACCCGGTGTACGTGGCGGCCAACAACGAAGAGGCAGTCTGGGAACGGACGGTCGACGTCGTTCACGAGTATTTCGAGATCGCCCGCGAGAACCGCATTCTGGGTTCACAGCCGGGAGTCATTGAAACCAAGTACAAAGTCGGCGCAGGGGTGTTCGAACCGTGGCACAGTGATGCGCACGGTCTGGAGAGCCGAGTCGAAGGGACGTTGCAGTCGATTCGTCGCCGCGCCTACATCAGCGTGGCCGCGTCTCAGGGAGGCTACCTGATCGGCGTCGAGGTCTTCAAGGAAATCGAGGACGTCCCTGGGATCGCCAATCAAACCGCCGGCGGCGCGACCTTTCAGCAGGGGAACCCGCTACGGCGCGACCTCGATCTGGTCGTAGGGCAATCGGCCCAGTCGGGTTGGCTGGTGCTGGGGCGCGACGAAACGCTTGAGCAGGAAATCGCTCGCCGCCTGCAAGCCGAATTTTCGCGATAGCAACCGCGGCAAATCATCCCTCGCGCGGCAATGCGTGAGATGATCCTGGCGAGCCGTGTACCGTAAGGTCACGAGTTTCGTGCGACGATCAAGAACCCGCCGCCTTACGGCAGGCGTCTCTCTCATGTCTCATCGTGGGCCGCGTAAAGTATAATCTAACAGGCCGGCCGAGGTGAATGCGGCAATCGCCCCGATGGCAAACGATGACAACAGAAGAAATCTCGGTTGCCTGAATCTCATTGCCACGGGAGGTCTCCTGTGCGACGACGATTGAATTGTCCGTTCCCGTCCACCACGATAGACTGTGGGGATGGCGCGGCGACCGAACGCGGAAAGTCAAAGGATTGCGGAATTGTTTCGGGACGCCGTTAACAAGGGACGGCGATGTCTGACGCGACTTCGACGAGAGTGGTGCTGGAGCGACACGGGCCGAAGGTGTTGCGGGGGCTGAGTACGAATCGCGAGGGAAAGCGTGGTTTGAAATCGGACGCGACCCCCCCTGCCCCCCCTTCGTAAGGGGGGGAGAAACGGCGACCGCTGTGCGGTTGACACGCCGCGTGCCGCCGGCGTTTCGCGCCTTCCGCCGGCACTATGCGCCCGCCACCGACCGACGACCCGCGAAGCGGAAGCGCCAGCGCCCGCGCACTCCCCCCCTTAGGAAGGGGGGGCAGGGGGGGTCGCGCGGCACTGTGATTACGCTTCCATTGCAAACCCGCTTTCAAGAATGAAGCGGCAAGAATGAATCGGCCACCCATCAACGTTCTTGCTGGAAGCGCGAACAAACGAAGGCGAACGGCACCACCGATTCCGCGAAATGCGTCCCCGTTATTCGACCCAGCCGCAATTTGAGAGTATCCTGCCGAGCCGCGTCATCAATGAATTGCAGGGGTGGTCCCTGCCTGCCTCATGTTCGCAGGCACGACATCCGCAAGCCCGAAGTCGATCGCATTTCCCTTGGCTCAAGCGACGAGTTGACATTCCATGGCCAATTTGACACCGGCTGAAAAGCAGGACGTGATTCGCTTTTTGGAAGCCGACAAGCCGCTCCCAGACAAGTACCGCTTTCTGCTGTTCGAGGATAAGCGCGAGGTCGAGCTGGTCTGGAACGGCAAGACGAGCGAAGTCTGCAACATCGTGCTCCCGTTCCAGGTCATCGAGCAGGTGGACGAGCCGCGCGTGGAAAAGCTCGACGAGCAGCGGTCGCTTCCCGGGATGGAACCGGCCCAGAGGAATCTTTTGATCTGGGAAGAGCAAGGGACGGGCGATTACATTTTCGAGAACGAATGGCAGAGCTTTCGGACGAAGCAGGATCGGTCGCTGGAATTGACCAGCGCGTATCGCGAGGTCGCCGACAAGAAGCGCGTGAAAATTGCCGTCAAGGTAGTGGACATTTTCGGAAACGACACGATGACGATTGTGGATGTGTCAGTCAGGAAATAGGCAAGCCGGAAGTGTCAGCGACCAGCGAAGAGCGCCGAGCGTGTATGATAAGGGTGGTCCTTCGGGAGGAATTGCCATGAAGACGAAACCGAGAACAAAACGGGGCATGCCTGACCCCGCCATCCTCGCC
>SIAF01000257.1 GCA_009691905.1 Planctomycetaceae bacterium
GCTCCACGAGACCTGTTTGGTCTCCCACCTCGCAATCCGCATTCAATTCCAGCACCGCATCATCCATGATGACGCGGCTTGTACTTCACCCCGGTGTCACTCGCCAAGATCAAAATCCAGCACACAACGGGTTGGACGAATGTTTACCACCGTGAAGTCGCAAGTTCAATGCCGACAATGGGATGAACGGACGGGCCAGTTCCCGATTGGCGACTGGTCAGGCTTCAGAGTCGGTTTCACGTGCTGGGGCCACTGAATTGCGCGGCCGCGACAATCATCGCCCGGCTCGACCGGACGACCGATGCATCGAATCGTTGTGGCGCCGGCCTCCCGCTCAAAGGCGGCCGCGGTACAATCGCTGGAGTGGCCCGTAATTGACAGAAAAGACCGCCTCTGATGACTGTGCTTCGAGCGATCTCAACGCCGCTGAAGCGTCCCGTGCGGCTGGGCGTTTTGATTTCCGGCGGTGGCACGACCCTGACGAATTTTCTTTCGGAGATCGCCGCCGGCAAACTTTCGGCGGAAGTCCCGATCGTGATTGCCAGTCGCCCCGATTGCGGGGGGATCGTCAAAGCGCGCGCGGCCGGCCTGGAGTGCGTCGTCGTCGAACGCCGTCAGTTCGCCTCAGTCGCCGCATTCTCGCAGGCGATTTTCGACCGCTGTTGCGAGGCGCGTGTCGATCTGGTCACCCTGGCCGGGTTTCTGGCGCTGATCGAGGTTCCTCACGATTTCGAGTGGCGTGTGATGAACATTCACCCGGCCCTGATTCCGGCATTCTGCGGGCAGGGTTATTACGGACACCGCGTCCACGACGCAGTGCTGCAGCGCGGTGCGAAGGTCTCGGGCTGCACGGTGCATTTCGTCGACAATCAATACGATCACGGTCCGATCATTCTGCAGCGGTGCGTAGCGGTCCTCGACGACGACACCCCCGACAGTCTGGCCGCGCGCGTCTTCGACGCCGAATGCGTCGTGTACCCCGAGTCCGTGCGTCTCTTCGCCGCCGGCCGACTGCACGTGACGGGCGGACGCGTCGTTTGCCGCTGAACGCGCCGCTGCGCGCGTGGCAAAGTGACCGCCGATCGGGGTACAATGACGATCGTCATCCATCGTGCATCCATCCCACCTGAGAGGTTGAACATGTCGCGAAACGCTGCGTTCGTTTTGTGTGTCGTCACCGGCGGTCTGATGGCTCTGGGCGCGTTCTCGGCCGGCTACACGCTCGGCGAAGACGCGAAAGCACCACCGCGCCTGTACGAACTGCGTACGTACACGACCCATCCCGGGAAATTGCCGGCACTCAATGCCCGCTTCAAGGATCACACCATCAAGCTGTTCGAAAAACACGGAATGCAGAACGGGATGTACTGGATCCCGACGGATGAAAAACTTAAGGAGAACACGCTGATTTACGTCGTTTCGCATGCCAGCGAAGACGCCGCCAAGAAATCGTGGGACGCGTTTCGCAACGACCCCGAATGGAAGCAGGTTGCCGCTGAATCGGAAAAAGACGGCAAGATCGTCGCCAAGGCCGAGTCCATTTACATGACGCTGGCTGACTATTCGCCGCAGGGCAAATGAAAATTCTGACCCGACATGTTGAGCCGTTTGCCGCGGTCGCACATTGCGCGCTTCGCGGCAGGCGTGCTCGAATTGCCGATATTCCGGAGGGGCTGATGCGATGGTTCCACCCGTCTCTCGCTTTGTCGCCAATCACACTCCCTGCGGGCAGACGCGCCGCGAATTCTTGTGGGAAGTCGGCGGCGGGTTCGCCGGCCTCGCGCTGATCGATTTGCTTAGCCGCGAGCGGTTCTTCGCGCAAACAGCACGCGCTGACGAGGCGCCGGCGTCGAACGACGCCAAATACCTGTTGGCCCCCAAGCAGCCGCACTTTACCCCCAAAGCGAAGCGGGCCGTGTTTCTGTTCATGAATGGCGGCCCGAGCCAGGTCGATACGTTCGATCCGAAGCCCGAACTGCAAAAACGCGACGCTCAGCCCTACGTTCCCGATTCCGGCCTGCCGGTGGGGTCGAACGGTCGCCCGGTCGGGCACCTGATGGCTTCGCCCTTCCCATTCAAGCAGCACGGCGAAAGCGGCCTGCCGATCAGCAGTCTCTACCCGCATCTCTCGAAATTCGCCGACGACTTGTGCGTGATTCGCTCGATGCACGCCGACACCGCCGCCCATGCCTCGGGGTGCCTGCAAATGAACACGGGCGCGATCACGATCGGCAAGCCGAGCCTGGGAAGCTGGCTCAGTTACGGGCTGGGGTCGATGACCGACAACCTGCCCAGCTTCGTGGTCATGACCGACCCGCGCGGCGGCCCGATCGGCAGCGCGTCGAACTGGACGGGGGGTTACATGCCGGCGGCCTTTCAGGGGACGCTGTTCCGCAGTGTGGGGTCGCCCCTGCTCGATCTGGCGACGCCTGAGGGGGTCAGCCCCGGCGCCCAACGTCGCGCCCTCGACCTTTTGGCGAAGCTCAACGTCGAGCATCGGCGCGCACGGCCCGCCGAATCAGAACTGGCCGCCCGGATCTACTCTTACGAACTGGCCTATCAGATGCAGACGACCGCCGCCGAGGTCGTCAATGTAGACCAGGAAGATGCGCAAACGCGCACTCTGTACGGCCTGGACGATCAGCGGACGGCCGACTTCGGCCGCAAGTGTCTGATCACGCGGCGGCTGCTCGAGCGCGGTGTGCGGTTCGTGCAGTTGTATTCGGGGGGCGGTCACCTCGAGGACACCTGGGATGGTCACTCCGACTGCATCAGCAACCACCTTCGGCACGCAGGAGAGACCGACCAGCCGATTGCCGCGCTGATCGCCGACCTCAAGCGGACCGGCCTGTGGGACGACACGCTCTTGATCTGGGGGGGCGAATTCGGCCGGACCCCCACCAGCGAAGGGTTGGGCAAGCCGGGTCGCGACCACGACTGGCACGGCTTCACGATGTGGCTGGCAGGTGCCGGGGTCGCGGGGGGGCAGGCGGTCGGCGCCACCGACGAATTGGGCTTTCGCGCGGTCGAGAACCCCTGTCACGTTTCTGACCTGCACGCCACGATTCTGCACCTGATGGGTTTGGACCACACGAAGCTCAGTTACTTCTATCAGGGACTCGACCAGCGTCTGACCGGCGTCGAGGGAAATCGGCGCGTTATTGATGAGGTGCTGGCGTAGGGGCTGGCGATTGACATCGGCTGACCGTATCATTCGCCGATCCAATCTTGTCTGCAAGCCGGGCCACTTCACGCCCCGGCTGACTCTCTTGCTGGTTCAATCGCGGATGATCGACGTCGGTCTCATCGGTCTGGGTCCGGAATGGGAATCTCGCTTTCGCCCGGCGCTGCTCAACCTGCGCCGGCGGATGCGCGTGCGCGTCGTCCAGTCGGCGGTGGGGAGTCTTGCCGAGCAAACGGCCGCCGAGTGGAGTTGCGACGTGGCCGGCGGTCTGGCGGCGGTGTTCGATCGCAGCGACGTTAAGGCGGTCTTGATTCTCGATACGGCATGGTATGGCTCGGTTCCGGTCGAATTTGCGTGCCGCCGCGGCAAGCCGGCTTTTCTGGCGGGACGGCTGAGCGACTGGGTGGCGCGCGCCGCGAAGCATCCCTCGCTCGCGGCCGACACCGAGACGCCGCTGATGCCCGACTTCAGCCACCGCTACACGCCGGCCACTTCGCGACTGAAAGAACTGTTGGCCACCCGGCTGGGGCGTCCCGATATTGTCGGCGTACACATTCACAGCGATCGGGCGAAACCGCCTCACGCCGACAACGGGCAATCGCCCGACGTGCCGCACGATGAACTTCTGGCCGCCATCGACTGGGTGTGCCACCTGGTCGGCACCGCCCCGGCCGAAGTGCGCGGCGGGACCACGAGCGACGGGGCCAGGGAAACGGCGATCGCGTTCAGGCGATCGGCCGCCGGCGGTGCGCCGGCTTCAGCAAAAATCGTGATGCATCACGCGCCCTCCCCGGTTGCAAAATGGACGGCCGAAGTTCGTTGCCGCAGGGCAATCGCCCGCCTGACCGGTGACTCGCAAATCGAATGGGACGATGCCACCGACCGCCAAAGCGAGTCGCTGACCGGCGAACGGGCCGACGTCGACGTCATGCTCGATCATTTTTCGCGGAGGGCGGTGGGGGGCCTGATACCGGTCGGTACGCTGGGCGACCTGTGCCGCGCGGCACGGCTGGCTCGGGCTGCCGACGAAAGCTGCCGATCGGGGTTGGCGGTCGCGATCGAGCCGGTTTGCTGACACTTTCCGTTCGGCCGGTAATTTGTTCTGCTACGCTCAAACCGCTGCAACTTGGTCATTCCCCACCCAAGAGTACTCCCCATGTCGCAGGCCCTTCCGCCGATGCTGGTTCACAACGTTTTTTTCGCCCTGCACGAGAACACCCCTGCGGCGCGGCAGAAGCTGATCGACGATTGCCGCCAGTACCTGTCTGGCCATCCCGGCGTGGCGTATTTCAGTGCAGGGGTTCTGTCGGAATCACTGGCCCGGCCCGTCAACGATCGTGAATTCGACGTCAGCCTGCACGTCGCGTTCCGGTCGATGGCCGACCACGACGCCTACCAGCAACACCCGCGGCACCTGGAATTCGTCGCCCGCAACAAACCGACGTGGAAAAAAGTGCGCGTCTTCGATTCGGAAGTGGATTAGCACGGCCGGTGAGTGACGAGACGATGGGTGGCCCAGTCCCGCGATCACTTCGCGTACTCGACCGCAGAGATCTTCCCGTCGAGCGTCACCGAAAAGACCTGCACGGCTTTCGGGTCGGCCACCAGCAAATGGTCTCCCTGCATTGCAATGCCCACCGGGCCAGCCAGCGGCGGTCCCTCGACCAGTTTTTGCGGATTGCCGTCGCTTCCGACTTTCCAGATGCATTTCCCGTAGCCGTCGCAGATGTAGGCGTTCAGGTCGCCATCGAGTGCGATCGCGTGCGGGAATTGAAACGGGCGTCCTTCGACGACCGTCTCGATCTGTCCGTCCGGCAAAATTCTCGCGACCTGACGGTCTTTCCCGTGCGTCACCACCCAGATTCGATTCTTGCCATCGACGGCGATCCCGCGCGGTGCTGGAATTTCGGCCACGATTGTCGGCTCTCCACCCGCCTCGGGAACTTTGACGATGCGGTGGATCTCGAGATCGCAGACGAGAATGTCGCCCTGGCTGTCGAAGGCGATCGCCATCGGAATGCCGATCCCCCCCTTGGTGAGAGGCACCGGCATGTTCTGGGCGTCGAAACGATAAATTTCACGCGTCGATGAATCGCCGGCGACCACTCGCCCCTTGGCGTCGACGGCAACGCAACGCGCCGCATTGAGCGGCGTGCGAAACTGCTTCGCGCCTTGAAACAGCGTCGTCAGCTTGCCGTCGGCGATTTTCCACACGCCGGGCAGCGTGCGATCGGCGAGATAAATCGACCCATTCCCGGCGGCGACCGAAAGTGGATACTCCAGTTCGGCACCGCTTGCGAGTTCAGGCCCGGCCAGACCGGGCACGGCCATCACGACAGCCACGAGCCACGATTTACCGCACGGGAGACGCATAAAAAATCCTGTCGGTGGCAGAGGAACTGGAAAATGAATTCGCGCGACAACTCAATGCGGCTTGTCTATTTTTTCGACGGGGTTCGATCGATCGCGTGATCGCGCACCTGCCGCCAGAATCGCGGGGCCGGTTGCGTGCGCGTCTGGTAGCGGCGCAAGTACTCCTGGTGCGCCGGCGTTTCGGGAAACTTTTCATCCGGTCCGTAAGGGTAGCCGCTCATACCGTGGAACGGCAACGGTTCGACCGTCTGTCCGTACACGGTATTCAGCACGGCGTCTTTGTCCCAGCCGACGTTGTGCAGCAGAAAATCGCGCTTCCAGCCTTGCGGCAGGGGGACCGGCGGCACGTCGAACGTGACGGTCATTTCGTCGCCCGACGCAAGGATAACCTGTAAGTCGTCCTGCCGCTTGAGCAGCTCGGTGACGTCGCCGTAGCGCGTGAAGAACCCCTGCATCGGGGGCCAGTTGGGTTCGGTATTAACGCGGGAATAGTCATAGGTTTCAGGACCCCAGCCGGGATTCGGGACAACGGCTGAAAACCCGCGATAGTGCAGGTCGGCTGCCGCGACGGGCAGTGTTGTCATTTGCAGCGGGGCGGGCTGTTCGTCGACGCTGAAGAACGCATGATCCCAGTAGAATTCCCAGTTGGTGACGATGCGGACGCGGTAGTCGTCTGTCAGAAAGACGCCCGAGAGGTCGACGGCAATCGTCTTGGTTTTTCCGCCGGGAAAGCCCATAAAGGGCCGGACTTCGCGCCATTCTCCCGCAGCATCGGGAACCCACAGTGCGGGCGGCTTCGATGCCGGGAAGTTCGGGTTCTGCGAAGCGGCGACTCGAATCGAAGTATCCGAGGGATAAATCCAGCCCGTCAAAAACAGCGACACCTGCCGCGCGTCTTTCAAATCGCCCTCTTTCAAATCACCAAGATCGAGTTCGAGAAAATGATCGTCAGTCAAGCCTTTGCAGTAGTTGAACGTGTGACCTTTGAGGTACGCGCCGTCCCGCTTCGCGACGATCTCCAGGACGTCTTCTCCTCGAGCGTTGCGGGCTGCGACGGGCGTGCGCGGCTGCCGCACTGTATGCACTTTGAACTCGGCAATCTCTGCCGGGCCGACCTTCTCATTGGAGAAAATCTCGACGTCGGCCGGGTGGTCGACCGCGATCAGTTCGACGTGATCGAAGTAGTCGGCTTCCCACAGTTCGCCGGTCACTTGCAGAACGTACTTTCCGTCGCGGGGCTGAAAGCGGTCGCCGTCGATCTTGAGGTACTCCCAGGCGCGCGGCTGAGCGATCACTCCTTCGGCAAGCTGCAAGCCCAGAGGGGCATTCCACAACAGATCGGTGAAGAACTCGAATTCGAGGCCGTTCCAAGCATACAGGAGCGGGCAGGAAACGATGACCAGATGCTGCTCGCAGATCGTCTGGTTGACCGCCGGGTCGAGAATGACCTGCGGCACGCCGTTGGACCAGATCACCCGCAAAACGTCGGCCCGATCCCGCTTGCCCAGCCCGAAGTGCGTGACCTGGTCGGTGACGACCTGTTTGCGATAAAACGGGCCGGCCCGCAGTTCGATCAGGCTGCCGATCCCGAGTTGATTGACAGAGCCGTTCGCGCCGTCTTCTTCACCGCGGATGCGAACGTCGACCCAGCCGTTTTTGTTGCCTCCGTCGTTATCAAAAATCGTCACGGTTTCTCGTTCCGCCACGACCAGATCAAGGTCGCCGTCGCCGTCGAGATCGCCGATCGCGCAGGCGGTGACTTGGTTCGGGGGGGCGTCGAACAGAGCGCTCTCGTCCTGAAACTTGCCCTGCCCCAAGCCGCGATAGAGCGTGCAGCCGTTCGAGTTCCAGGCGACCAGGTCGGTGAAGCTGTCGTTATCCCAATCGGCGGTCACGGTTCCGATCGGCACGGTTTTTGAGATCTCCGTGAGGTCAGCCCCCGAAATCGATCCTTCGAAGGACGTGCGCGTCCCGACGCGCCGCAGTCCGCTCGTCCCGCCGGCGATCACGTCCCACGAACCGCGGGCGTCATCGAGCAGGCTCAACGTGGCCGACGGCGAGAGTGCCGCCAATTCTCCCTCGAACTCGCGCCAGCGAAACTGTCCATGCCGCAGATTCTCAAGATACCCGGCCGGAACGGATCCCAACCCGACGGCGAGCACATCGAGATCGAGGTCATGGTCCCAATCGACCGCTACGAAAGCCGTGGCCTGGAGCGTGCCGGGCGGCAATTGTGAGCGCGCGGTCACATCGTAAAACCGCGCATCGCCCCGATTGAGCCATAGCGACAGTCCCGTTTCGGTCGAGAGCACGAGGTCGAGGTCGCCGTCGTGATCGAAATCGACCAGCAGCCCGGCCAGCACGCCGACCAGCGACTGGAAAGCCGGCTCCTGCTCGACCGCGACTAGTTGTCGCAAGCCACCCTCCTGATTCATTTCGTTGCGAAAAACCAGCACTCCCTGTGATCCGAAAATGACCACGTCGAGGTCGGCACTCTGGCAGGCGCCGGCGTCGGCCTTCGGCTTCTTGTCACGTTGCCGCGCGGCCATCCCTTTTTCGGTGGGAACGCCTTCCCGATCGAGATCGCCGATTAATAAGCCGCGTGCTCCGCCGGGCAAATCGACACCTGCCAGCCTGGCCCACGGCTTGGTGAGATCATCACGTCCATACACGTCCAGCCTATTCGCATTCAACACGAGCACGTCGGCCAGGCCATTGAGGTCGAAATCGGCGATTCGCAATTCACGAACCGCGCTGCCGTCGATGGCGGGCAGGGCGTCATCCCCCGCGCGGCGGACGAACTGCAGCGCCGGTCGGTCGGCCGACGCCAGGGTCGAGGGATCGGGGCAATCGACACTGCGAAAATTCTGAACCACGAATTCGAGGACGTGCCGGTTGTGGACGCGGTGGTTGTCGCTGCGACACCAGTCTTCGGGCAGAATCACGTTGTGCAAGGTTCTGATCCGTGCCGTCGCCTGATTCCAGTCTTGTTTTTCGGCCGCCCCCTGCGCCTGATCGAGCAGGTCTTTGACGGTCACCAGGTTGCGGGCACGCTGCTGCACCGATTCGGCCAGCGGTTGGAACAGCTCTCGCGCCGCGGCGATCG
The DNA here is from genome assembly GCA_009691905.1 of Planctomycetaceae bacterium. Taxonomy (GTDB): domain Bacteria; phylum Planctomycetota; class Planctomycetia; order Planctomycetales; family Planctomycetaceae; genus SIAF01. The sequence continues at coordinate 8,664 of SIAF01000257.1, forward strand.
TCTCGATCACGTCCGGATCGTGTTCTTCCACCTGATTCACCAGTCGGCGGGTCGTGACGGCCAGGTTGCCGGGGGCTTTAGCGTAGGCTTGTTTCAGTGCCTCGGCCTTTCGCGATTTGACGTTGGCGTCGGCGGGATTGTCGGCGATCTCGGCAATTTCCAGCCACAGCGAGGGATCGTCGGGCGACTTGGCAATGGCCGCATCCAGTTCGCGAAGAGCGACCGTCTCCCATTTTGCCGCCGCTGCCGAGTTGCCCTGACCGGTGGCCAGCAATCGTCGGCCTATGGCCGCACGGGCCGCCAGTCGATGCGGAACCGGCGAATCGGGCTCGACTTCACGCGCGCGAGTGAGTTGCTCGTCGAGCCCCGGCACGTCTTCGCCTTTATCGAGGGCCATCAGCCGGGCAATGACCAGATTGCGAATGGCGGCCGGTTCGTCGGGCAGTTGTTTCGCGAGCGGTTCGAGGATTTCGATGGCCGACTCGTAAGCATTCCGTTCGAGGTGCGCCAGCGCCCGGTTTTTCAACTCGGTCAGCCGCTGACAATCGTCGGCCGAGAATTTGAGTTGTGACTGGTCTCCTCCCGGAGGACGCCGCTCCCTGACCGGGTCATTCTCCTGGTTCGGTGGACTGCGCATCAGCAACCAGGCCGCCAGAATCACCACGGCGATCGTGCCGATCACGATCCAGACGCCTCGGGTCCCGTGGTCACCATGGCGCGGGGGGGCTGTGGACATCGAACGACTCCCGGACTGTGGAGGAACGGCCTTGTGACAATTAAAGCTCGAAAAAAACCGGGAAGTCTTCGTCGGCGATCTGCGTGAATTCCGTCGACTGCGAGGTGTCTGTCTCGGTTTTGTTAGAGTTCCAAAAGAACGCGCGACCTGATTATTCGGGCGAACCCCGACTGCCGCAAGGCCGGGCGCAAATCGATCGATCGGGACGTGTCGGCCGGTCTTATCTACGCCCTCTCAAGCCTTGATGCACAAGGGAATCCGGCGGAAGAAATTCACTTTCTGATGGCCGCGCCAGGCATCCAGCCGTTTGTGGACGGAATTTTTTTCGAAATGGCTGCAATTTTCGCGAACTCCCAGTTGACGAGACGCATCTATCGACTATACGATTTGGGTACTACGGAGCCGCGTTCAGACGTGACGCGGCTGGACAGTCAAGCCGGTATTCGGCAGGGTTGGCTTGCCGAACCCGGGTGGTCACCGTTGGAAAGGAGGTGGTTCAATTTATGATATGTAAGTGTACCAGTCGGAGGTGGACTGCCTGACAGCAGTTGACGGGCTGCGTTTCGATTGCTCAAGCGATCTCTATCGCCGACGCAACAGTCAGGCAGCCATGAAAACCGTCTCTGGAAGGGGTGCGAACCATCGCCCCTTCATCCAGGACTTGTTCAGTGGTCTCGGCACGGTATCGGCTCTTTTGGGCCGCGCCTTCCAGGCCGGTTCGCTCGGAATCGTGTAACGAGTTGATTTGGTCGAGAGAGATTTTCGTGACTGTTTCGTCCCCCGGAATCAGAATTCGGTTTGGCCGCCCCGCCCAAAGCGGGTATTGGTTTGAATTCTTCTCCTGGTTTTCCTATTGGGGAGCGCTCTCCTTTTTGGGAATTCGGGGCCGAATGCAGCTTGCGGTGATCTGAACTCCCGCCAAACAAGCTGAATCTCACAGGCCCTGAAATCCCCGCGATTTCAGGGTCTGTTTTTTTGGTTCCTCTCCGGAATTTGTGGGTGAATTCCGGTGAATCGCGTAAGGGTGTCGGAATGGTGCGTTCGTGATGGGGAGATTTGGTGTGCGTGGAGGGCCGCCCGGCTCGTTGTGGCCCCGCAGCCGCAATCCGGCCTGCCCACA
>SIAF01000258.1 GCA_009691905.1 Planctomycetaceae bacterium
GGGTCGCTTCCGATTTCGAACTACGCCTTCCATCGGCAGGGAGGGCCACCCATCATTTCGTCAGCCGCGCGGGCTGGGCAATGTGATTACGGGTCGGTACCTGGCGCCTATCCGCAATCAAAGGGCAACGTCGCGAGACTCATCACGACGGAGCGATGATGACGACTTTGCGTTTCTCCGGCGGAAAAAGTCGGTTTCCCGGAGTTTCCACGAAATCGACACGCGCAGCGATGCCGGCCGTACCTGTTTTGAGACGACAAGTTCGCCGCCGGAGTGATTCAATGGCTGATATGCTGTATGCTGTCTCGCAGAACGACCTGTCTGGCCGCAGACAAATTGTGTTCAATTCCGATGCCAAGACGGGTTTTCGACAGTCCACTTAAAGGAAGGTCGCGCGTGTTGGGCAAAGGGCCGCACCTGATCCGCGTCGGCGAAATCTACGGCGCGGGAATTGAGATGGCTGTGATTGCGTCGTCGATGCCGCCCCGCCCGTCTCCGTGGCCGGCTGGTTTAACCGATCCACGATAGCCAAGTTGGGAGAGATCTTTGTGCAAAACATGAGCTGGGGGCTGGCGCTGGTCGGTTTGGTGTGCTGCGGAGTTCCCGCGGTCCTCGCCGTTGTTTCCATCTATTTCTACAACAAGCAAAAGTAGCCGCTTTCGATTGCGATCGGCATCGGCGCAAGTCCACGCCCGCCGCCTGGCAGCGTGTTGAAAAAGGGGGACAGGCTTCGACGCGAAGAGATAAATACTGGGAAATCTGATGTGTTTCGGCGGAGCCTGACTCATTGTCAACAGGCCGCCTAGATCCAGGTCGGCTGCCAGCCCGCACGGTACGACTTGGTGAGCAACCCCTGCGCGTGGGGTGAGCCTGCCAGTTCGAGCTTCTCGGCGTTCCACGACAAGGTCGTTCCCGGCAGGCGAATGGCGATCGTCCCCAGCAGGACGGTTTCGCTCAAGGGTCCCGAGTAATCGAAGTGCGACGTCGTTTTGTCTTCGCCCCGACAGGCGTCAGCCCACGAAACGTAATGGTCGCGGGCCGCGACAACCGGGATCTTGAAATCGGCGAACTTTTCTTCCGGCAGCAGTCGCGGCATCTCCACATGCGGAATCACGAGCGTCCCCGATTCGCCCAGCAGCACCGAGCCCGAACCGGGGAGTGCGAACTTTTTCATCCCCAGCGACTCAGGCGAGGGGAAGTGTCCCTCGCCGTCATACCAGGTGACCTTGATCGTCTTGTCGGCCGTCAACTCGGTGCCGGGAAATTCGTAGGAAACTTTCGACATCTTTGTCCAGACTTCGCGATTGATGGCCGGCGCTTCGGCCCGAATCGAGAGGGGCGCGGTCAGCTTCAGGGCCATGAACACGGGGTCCAGAATGTGGCAGCCAAAATCACCCAGTTGGCCGTTCGAGAAATCCTGCCAGGCTCGCCAATTGAACGAGTGATAAATTTTGGGCAGCCAGGGCCGCTGCGGAGCCACCCCCAGCCATTCGTCCCAGTGCACCGTGGCGGGTACCGGTTCGCTGCCGGCGGGCCGGTCGTCGACGAGCATCCAGCCCATGCCGCCGCTCTGCCACGAGTGGACTTCCCGCACCTTGCCGATGACTCCGTCGTGAACGAGTTTCACCGCAGTCCGGTAGGCCTCGTGCGATTGAATCTGGTTGCCCATCTGCGTGACGACGTTGTATTTTCTGGCGGCCAGTCGCATCTGCCGGGCTTCGACGACCGTATGGGTCAGCGGTTTCTGGCACTGCACGTGCTTGCCCAGTTGCATCGCGGGCAACGAAATCGGAGCATGCATGTGGTCGGGCGTCGAGACGATGACCGCGTCGAACTCTTTGTGCTGCTCGAACAGCTTTCGCCAATCGGTGAACGTTTTCGCCTGCGGAAACTGCTGGGCAGCGCGGCCCAGGTGCTCTTTCGATTCGTCGATGTCGCACAGCGCCACGACTTGAACGTGCGGGCTGGCAGCCGTGGCGGTCAGGTCAGACCACCCTTTTCCGCCGGTGCCGATCGATGCCACGCGCAATCGGTCGTTGGCTCCCAGAACCCGCGACCAGCTTGCCGCGGGAAAGGAGAGCGACGCTCCAGCGACGGCAACTTGCTTCAGGAATCGACGGCGCGACGTACGAACCAGCATGGCGTAGGCTCCAGGTGGGGTGGCAGGTGGCGGGGATCGATCAAGCGCAACGATCACAGTTTATACCTCGCACAGTCCGGAATGATACACTCACTCCAGCCAAATAACTTCTGGATTGGCAATGCGACAAACCGTGCGACGCAACCGCAGGTATCGCGGTCGCGGAGGACCAGGCGCGTTGCGACGCGTGAACTGAAATCGGAAGCGACCCCCCCTGCCCCCCCTTCCTAAGGGGGGGAGAAGGAAGGGCGACCGCTTTGCGGTCGGCGCGGCGGGTGTCGCCGGCATTTCGCGCACGCTCTTTGCAACGCCACGTCCGGCAACACCGCGATCGCGCGAACTCCCCCCCTTAGGAAGGGGGGGCTGGGGGGGTCGCGCGGCACGGTAAACAAACCGAACCCCGTGAGTCGCTGCGCTGCATGACATAGATCGATCGACGGACCGCTATTGCCCCAATTGCCGTCGCAGCTCGCGCACTTTGGCCGTCATGCGCTCGGTGTGATCGGTATCCTTCTTGCGAGCGGGTTTGTTCATGGGAATCAATCGCTCGGCTTCGGCGAGGCTTCGCGAAGCGTCTTCGGTGCGTCCCAGCGCAATTTGGGTCTCCGTCAGGTGCAGCAGCGCTTCGGGAGTTCGGCTGACGTCGACCAGCTCTTTTCTCAAGACGAGCGCTTCGCGAAACCGGTGCGACTTCTGCAGTTGGACCGACAAGCCCCAGGTGGCCGTTTCCCACTCCTCCGTGCCGCTCAGGCAGCGCGCCCGCAACTGCTGGAAGGCCACAATCGCCGCGGTGCGACTTTTTCCGGTGTTGGCCGACGCGTCCAGGCACCAGGCTCGGCTCGACAGATACGTGAATTGCCGGCTCGGCCGATCTTTGTTCGCGGCAATCAACGCGTCCAGCTCCGCGACGGCTTCGGTGTAGCGGCCCAGGTTCTGCAGATTGCACGCCATCCGATCCCGCAGGCTCTCCTGCTGGTCGCGGGTCAGATTCGATCGTTTCAACAGACGGCGCGCGTTGTCAATTGCGGCGGCATGCTGGTTGTCCCATTCCAAATGCACTTGCCGCGCGAATTCCAGCCGCCAGATCATGTCGGCATCAGTGATCGTCGGTAACACGTGTTCAATGTAGTCCAGGATCTCGTGCTCGGTCTGGAAATCCCGCAGCTTCGAAAAGACCCCCTCCGATTGAACATACAACTGCAGAGCCTTCTGCCGCCGGTCGTACTTGCTGCGCAGCCCCAAAGCATCGTCGGCGTCCAGGCGGCAGATCTGGGTGACGATGTCGGCGTAGCAACTCAACAGCGCGTCGCCCTGGCGCTCTTCCAGCGTTCCCAGGTTTCGCGCCACGCACTCCAGGGCCGAGTCCAGGCAGGCGGCCCGCTCCGACCCGGCCAGACGATCGGCTTGTTGCAGCGCCTGATCCCGAGCCAGACGTGCCGACCGATAGGTCTCCAGCGACTTCAGAAATCCTGCGACTGCGATCCCCTTCTCATAGCCGGTGTAGGCAATCGGTTTTCCCTGCGAATCGGCGACGACGACCGTCGGAAACCCGCACACCAGATACTGCGACTGCCACTGGCGATACGTGCCGATGTCCCGCGTGTCGCCCCGAACGTCGGACGGGCTTGCACGATCGGCACTCGTCCCGGCGGCGGCGGCGGGCCAGGCTGCTGCCTTGGGAAAATCCAGTTCGACGAGGACAAAGTGTTCGGCGACGGCGGCAAACTCCGGCTGCGCGAAAACCGCTCGTTCGAGCAGAGTGCCGTAATGGCTCCCGCTGCTGCTGGTAAAGTTGATCAAAAGGTCTTTGCCCGACTCCTCCGCCTGCGCCAGTCCCTCGTCGATCGTCGTCAGCCATTCAACCTTCGACGACTCGGGCGGGGCGGCCACCGCACACCGCACCTCCGCCAGCGGCCAGCCGCGCACGCCGAGCAAAAAGCCCGGCAACAGCGCCGCGGCGATCGCGCCGCGTGTCATCGATCGCATCGGGTTCGTCATGCTTCGATTGACACTCGCCTGGGAAAACCGTGCCTCGATCCGGTCCTGGGGGCTGTCACGCCGATCTGCGATTTGACGCACAGCCCGCGTTCACTTGAGTCCTTCGATAAAGTGCATGATGCGGACATACGCGCGCATGACGGCGAAGCCGTAGGTCGCGCCTAAAATCGACAAAATGGCGAGAACGCACAGCAGTTCCGTCAGGGAAACGCCGGCTCGGGGACGTGCTTTTCTCAAAGTGTGCCTGGTCATGGCTCCCCCCCTTGTGGACTTCAGTCCACAAGAAAAACTTCGTCAGGTCAACTACAGCGAACACAAGCTCTCGTTGGACTTCTGCGTGTGGACTAAAGTCCACCCTACGCTTTCGGGCCACGCAGTATCACAAATATCGATCGTCCCACTACTACGTCGGATTCATAAACACGCGCTGCTCGCCGGCGGCCAGTCGAGTCGCAACTCCGGCGTGCTCGACAGTCACCGAACCCTGCGCCACCACGACCGACAGCGTCGGCAACCAAACCGGCGCTGTCGGCGAGAACCGCTTCGGTAATACCGTCACCAGGTCCAGTGAGAATCGACTTCCTTCCGACCGGACCATGCCCAGGACCGTCTCAACCTGCACGGCCGGCTGGTCGGGCTGAACGCTGAAATCACCACCGCCCGATTCCAGGTGCATCAGCAGGCGCATCGAGTCGCGGCGGAACGTGGCACGGGTCGACGGAAACAGCTCGACTCGCGTTCCACCCGCCAACTCAATCACCGCTGCCCCTTGACCGACGACCTCAAACAGTGCGTTCTCGTGAATTTCGGTCACCTCGCGGCCGGCAACCGCCACGCGGCCCGAAATAATCTGAAACGGGCGATCCTGGGCCTGATTGCGGGACGACCAGAGGAACGTGCCGAGCGTCAGCAGCAGCATTGCGGCGGCGATCCATTGCCATCGGTACCGGCTCAACCGTTGGAAGGCGTTTGCGGGCCGACTCTCAATCCGCACCCCTCGCGAATTGCTCCACCACCGGTAGCCGGGTACGAATGTCGGAACCGGCGGCGATGCAGGCTTAACCAGCCGCTCGGGCACCGGCGGACCATCCGATCTCCCTCCGGCCGGCCTGTCTGCCGCGGACGAAACCGGCTGCGAAGCGGCCAGCAGCGCTGCGACCTGGTCGATTTTGTATTGCTTCCGAAAGTACCCTTCGAGTCCGGCATGCAGCCGCGACGCCTCGGCAAACGCGCTTGCGAACTGCAGATCAGTGGCCAGCAGTTGTTCGAGTTCAGCAAGCTCGGCCTCGGACGACACACCGTCGAGGTATCGTTGAATCAAGGCGTGGCTGCGGTCGGGAGTCGACATGACTATCTCGCCCCCGGTGCCGAAAGTCGGCGGTTGATGCAATCCTGCAGCCGGGCGCGCAGCCGAGAAAGCGATTGATAGACGGCGTCGAGCGTCGCCTGCAACTCCTGGGCGATCTGTTCAATCGTGAGCGATCGCTCGTAGCGCAGCGCCAGCAGTCGGCGCGATTTTTCGGGGAGCTGGTCAAGACAATGCTCAAGTGCCTCGGCCCGACGCGACGCCGGCACTTCCGACTGATCGAAAGCGTTGCAGACCGACTGAATGGCTTCTGGCGACAAAACGACCGGCAACCGTTTGGATTGATCCCAGCGCTGCATCAGTTTGACTGCGGCGATGCCGCGCGCCCAGGCCCCGAACGGCCGGCTGCGGTCGTAGCGTGCAAACTCTTTCCACAGTGTCAAAGCGATCTCCTGAAACAGGTCGTCGCAGTCGTGCGAACCGCGAACAATCGACCCGATAAAGGCGCGCAGTTCGAGTTCGCACCCGAACAGCAACTTCAAATACTCTTCCTGCAGGTCCATAACAGCCTGTTGAAAATGGGGACTGCGGGGCTGGCTCCGACGCGAAGAGATAAATACTGGTAAATCTGACGAGTTTCGGCGGTGTCTGTCCCCTTTTTCGACACGCCGATACGCATCCCTTCCCCGGACTCATTCAGGTCGCGATTGCGAATCCTGACAAAAAAACTCGAAATCGGGGAAAGATTCGACGGGAGGTGAACCTCACCGAGAATACGAAGTTGCTAAGTCGCAAAGTCACGAAGTCGAAAAGAGAAAATGGCTGGTCGGGCATCCGCGACATGACGCAGAGAGTCGAGATGCGCGTTCCCATGTAGAGCATAGGAATCGAGGGAATTTCGAACCCCCTGTGAAACGACGTATTCGGCCGATTTTTGCAAGATATCCGTTCGAAAACCCGGGTTTTCTCGAGACTGTCACCATCTTGAACGTGATCGTCTCGGTGAAAACAGCCTGGATTTAATGATTTTCGTCGAGATGTTCACCATTTTTTTCGCGACACCCCTCGACAAAAATCAACGACCCGCTTGGAGACTAAAACGGGTGCCACGGACAGTCCCGGCGCGCCGGGAGGAGTCGTCCGTGCGTGCTGGGACCAACATGATATCGCGGAACACGCTATCCTTAGCCCGCAAGCGGGTCGTTGTATTTTACCACGCCACACGGTGCAGCCAGAAGACCGCGGTGCGCAAATCTGGAAAGGAAGCGGAAATTTGTTCCCGGCGCGGCTCCCTCTGTGCCCATACCCGACGCCTTGAATCCGTTAACCTGGCCAAACTCACCGGCGAAATGAATCCTGGCACGACTTCCGCGGCCACTGCTAGCCCGACGTTTGTCGCAATTGAGTCGCCGGTTCCGGTGAAACGCGGTAAAATCAAGCCATGCACGGGGATTGTCGCTGGTCAATTTCGGAGGGGGGCATGGCATGCTTGCGAACGACTTCCAGGTCTTGCTGGCGAAGGTTCGGGCCGGCGATCCCGATGCGGTGAACCGTTGGTTCAAGGAGTATCGCCCCGTTGCGGCAGGCGCGGCAAATCGACTCCTGAAAGGGAACGAATTACAGCGCCGCATCGACTCGTCGGATGTCGCCCAGGAAGTGCTGACGCGGGCGCTCGAGAAGCTGCAGGCGGGCAATTTCGAAATCGCGTCGCCGGAGCGGATGGGGGCCCTCGTGCGCACGATGTCTTGCCAATACGTCATCGACGAGGGGCGGCGGTTCAAGGTGCGCGGCGGGGCAACGAACGTCTATATCAATACTGCGGCGGCCGGGGCGGACCTGGATCAGGACTTTATCGAGGACTCGGGATCGACTCCAAGCCATAAGGCACGCCGCAACGAAGCTTTCAATCAGGTTCGCGCGCGCTTGCCCCCCGAATTCCAGCTCGTTTGCGACATGCGACGCGACGAATGGAGTTGGAAGGACATCGCGGCAGCGCTCGGAATGGACCAGCATAAGCTGGAAGTCGATTTTTACCGTTTCGCCCGCAAACCACGACCGCGGGGACAGGTTGCCAATCCGTCCGATTCTGACGCTGAAGCGACGTAAGCCAGGCTCATCGATCCGACTCGCACACATGCTCCCAAGCGCTGACCTGTTTTTCGGTGTCAAGGTGCGCAGTTATGGCGAATTGGCGCCGACCTCGGAAAATGGATGTCGTCCGGTTTGCGGACCGTCCAAGGCAAAAGCGGCCGTATCGGCCTGGTTGATACATCGCACCGATCGGAAGCGCCCCGGAGAAACCCGTGAACAACATCGATGCATATTTTGAACCGTTGCCCGAGCGTGCAGCAGCGCCTCGTGAGGCCTTGATCGAATCGGCATCGAAGGGGCTGGAATCGACCAGCGGCGCACAGGCGCAAATGGTCCTTGCGGCGCTGGGGAGGCTTCGCAGCGGCTGGAGTCAGGGGCGGCGCATCACTACCGAAGAGGTGCTGCGCGAATGCCGCATCGACGTCACGAATCCTGAAAACGCGACGATCGTCGAGCGCACCGCTTTGGAGGAAGTGTATCTGCGGATGCAGGGGGGTGAGTTTTCGCCTTTCGCCGACGAATTTGTTGGCCGATTTCCCGTCCACGCCGCCGGGTTGCGGGAGTTGCTGAGCTGTTGCGAAGACCAGCGCAGCGTGCTGCAATTGTTGGGCGATTACAGCGCGTTGAGCACCGGCGCTGATTCGTTTCCCGCCGCGCAGTCGGCCGACGCGCCGTTGATTTCAGATTACATTCTGCTGCACAAAATCGGCAGCGGCGCATTCGGCGTGGTGTGGTTGGCCCGCAACCGCCTCGATTCGAGCCTGTGCGCCGTAAAGGTGTTCGAAAAGCACACGAAAACCGAACTGCGCGGCGTGCGGGCCTACCGTTCCTGTGCTGCAAATCACCCGCACCTGATCCCGATCCGGCACGTCGGCGAAACCGAGCAGGTCTATTACTACGTGATGGACCTGGCCGACAACGCCCTGGAGGCGTCGTCACCAGTCGAGCGCTACGAGGCACTTTCGCTGCAACGCCTGATTCAGGAGCGCGGGGCATTACCGGTCCTGGAAGTCGCGCAAATCCTGGGCCAGGTGTTGTCGGGACTCAGGGAACTGCACAAGAACGGAATCTGCCACTACGACATCAAACCGGCCAATATCCTGCGCGCCGACGGCAAGTGGCGTTTGGGTGACATGGGTCTGGCGGGGGAAGAGGCCAAAGCCGACGCTGCCCGCGGCACACCCGCCTACTGGCCCCCTGAAGGCGCCAAAGGCACAGCGGCCGACCGGTACGCGATCGGCCTGACGGCCTTTGTGGCCGCCACGGGACGGAAACCGGCCGCATTGCGCGAGTTGCCGACCGGCGTCCCCATGCCGACGTGCGACCGACGTTCGAAACGGTTGCAATCGTTCATTCTAAAGGCCTGCAACGCGAGTGACTCGCGGCGGTTTGCCACGGCAGAGCAAATGGCAAAGGTCGTCGATTCCATTGGCGATTCATGGCAACGACGAGCGCGTGTTGCAGCCCCCTATGCTGCCGGGACACTCGTAATTCTCGTCGCCTTTGGCATTCTGCTGGCGGTGCTATGGTCGATGCATCGAGAATCTCAGGAACAGGAGTTGGCGCTGCTTGGCGAGCGTTTCCGATACCAAGCGGAGCATGTTCATTGGGACAAGGCCAACAACGTGGCAACCACTCGACTCGACCTGCTGAAGAAGCTGCATCCGGATCGCGAGGCTGAAATTGAACTCTCGCATAATGAGCTGGCGATGGCGCGGCAATTGGCCAATCTGCCGGCGGATGACGTTGAGAGTGAACGTGAACGCGAGCGCATCCAACACCAGGTGTCCAGCGTATTCAACTACGAAGTCAATCTTCTCCTCGGGATGGATAAATTCGACGAAGCCCTGCAGCGGCAGGAACGAGACGTTGAAATACTCGACCGCATCCTGGCAGATGTTGCCCCTGTGATCCCAGAAGTCTCGCGCCTGTTTCTCGGTTCGCTCTATCGAGAAAAGGCCGATAGCGTGCCGGATCCCGCCGAAAAGCAAGACTTTCTGAAGAAAGCCGAGCAAGTCTTTCTTCAGTCGGCGCAAGTCTTCGATCGACGATTGGGACCGTCACATGCGAACTCGATGATCGCCTGGCACAATCTCGGAAACTGTCTGACGGCCCGCGGAGAACCGCAAACTCTCATTGACGCCGAGAAGATCCTTCGCCGCATCCTTGCGTTACGGCTCCAAACGCTCAAAGACCACGACAACACGGTTTCCAGCTACCTGGCACTGGCGCGGAATCTCGCCTCGCGACCGGACGCCTCACGCGAGCAACTGAACGAAGCCCGCCGGCTGCTGAACGACGGCGAGTCGATGCTTAACAGAATTTCTGAATCCTCCGAGTCTGAGCGGGGCGCATACGACCGACTCCGAAAGAGAGTCGAGACCGTGCGCCAGCTTCTTCGCGACGCCGAGAGACGGCTGCAAGGGGAGTGAGGAACCCTTTGTTCATCCCCGTTTGTTCATCCATCCGACAACTCGGTTTCCAGTTATTTGGCGCTCGCGCGGAATCTCGCTTCGCGACCAGATGCGTCACGGAAGCAACTGGATGAGACGCACCGGATGCTGAACGACGGCGAGTCGATGCTCGACAGGATTGATCGTTCCTCCGAGTCTGAGCCGGGAATGTACGACAAACTGCGGCAAGACGTCGAAAGCGTGCGCCAACTTCTTCGCGACGCCGAGGAACGGCTGTAAGGGCGGCGAGAAATAGCTACCGGGCGTGTCGCACCACTACGACCGGCCCGTCTGTTACTCCGCCAGCAAATCGTCCGATTTCAGCTATTTCAAGAACTTCTGAAAATTCGCGCGGATTCATTGGGGTGGACCCCGTTGTCTAGACCAAAAAGCATCATTTCTTAGAGAGACTGGCTTTCAGCCAGTTTCCCCGGCGGGTGAGGGCCGCGGCGCAGCGCAGTCGAGCGTAGCGAGACGGAGCGGAGCGGCGGCCTTCACCCGCCGCGACC
>SIAF01000259.1 GCA_009691905.1 Planctomycetaceae bacterium
AAGGTGGATACACATTACATGTAGTTCATGACGAAATCGCGGCATTCGCAGGCGTGAACGCCGTAGCCCAGCCCGGGATACCAAAGAACCAGCGCAACCGCCCCCGCGCGGGCCGGGGTCGGACTGCCGACGGGAATCATGTTGTGAACGGTCTCGATCTCTCCCGAGTCGATCCAATGCGTCGTTGCCTGGGTGATGATGGCAACGCCGGTCGTGCTGTCGGTGGCCGTCAGCAGCGGGACGTCGGTGTCGGCGAACTTCCCAATGAAGGCGACCAGCCACACGCCGGGATTGTGCGGCGTCTCGCCGGTCGTCGTACCGATCGACACGAGCACGTTCCCCGCGCCGATAGATTCAAGCTGCTCCAGCGCGGCCTGCATCGCCTCTGCTGAAATATTCCACGACAGATCGATGGTTTCAGAGCCATCGAACGCCAGTTTGAACGTCCCGCCGGTCGCCGTGCCGACGATCGCGACTTCCTGAACCTCGGTGGTCTCGACCGGAATCGTGACGGCCGCGTCGGCGGTTCCTTCGCTGTCGAGGTTGTCCAGCAGAATCACTCGGGCTGGCGGCCGGTCGCGAAGGTCGACACGCGGACGCCGTGCGGTCGGGGGCTTGTCGGCTCCGCGCTCAAACCACAGCAGCATGCGTTCCAGCCGGTCCCATGCGGCAGTGGAAAGCAGCTTGACGTCAGGATCGGCGGCCATCGGTTACCCTTGCAGCTGCAGGATGCCGGCAATGTCGGCATTGTTGGACGTCAGAATCCCACCCGTCTTGTCGATCGATCCGACGGTCACCCCGTCCCCCAATTCGAGCGTGCCGCCGCGCTGAATGATTGACGCCACGCTCGCCGATTCCGCCGCCAGCAAGGCCACGCCGACGTCGCCCGATAGCACCTGCAGCGTGTTGGCGGCGTTCGTTCCCTTCCAAACGAAGGCCGATGCTTCGGCGTCGATCGAACCGCCGCTGTCGTAGACTTTGACGGCGGTCTGCTGGGCGCCGCTATCGACTTTGAGCCGGCCCGATCCCGTTCCCTGGCCGACACCGATGTTGACCAGCGTCGCACCGATTTCGAGATAGAGGGGCCGGTACTCGCGGTTGTCGTCGTCGGTATGCGTGGGCAGGCCAACGGTGCCGGTGTACCGCAGGCAGTCCCGCAACTCGGCCAACAGGACTTCGATTGTGTGCGTGCCTGTTCCGCCACCGGTGATGTTGACCGCCGCGCCTCCACGCGTCGTCGAGAGCTGCAGGTACGCATCCCCGCCGACCCCTACGTTCAAAGCGTAGTAATCGGTCGCCGCCGCCAGACCGGCCGGCAGAGCCCCGCCGGCGTTCAGCACACGGACTTTCTGCCCTTCGGCGAATGTTTTCCGACCGGTCGAGAGCGTCAGCCGGTCGGTCGCGGCGTCGGCCGTGAATGTGGCCCGCTGCTTGATGCCATATAATAAGGAGGCCGACCCCGATTCGAGGTGGGCCACATCGCCGGTTTCAGGGACGCCGTAGGGGTTCCAGTTGCCCGGGTCGTCCCAGTGCGACGGCCCGCGGCTGAGCGTCGTCTCGGCCATGATGATCGACACGCCTCCCTGGATCGTTTCGACGACGGTCACCGTCCCGTTGTGCAGGGTATTGCCGGCGATCATCACCGCCAATGGCAACCTGTCGGCGGTCTTCCCGGAACCGTACCAGCCCGAGCAGCACGCTCCCCTCCTCAGTACCGGATCGGAACATTGCCGGCGGTTCCAGTTCCGTGAATTCACTGCGCTCCATTCCTTCCGCGTCGACGGAAGCGCAGGGTGGGTGAAAGAGTGTCGCCACCTCTTCATGGGAGAGCAGAAACCCTTCCTGGAACGGGCGTGGAACCCCTCGGTAAATTCGGCCGATATGGAACATGGCGAGGCGGGATTTAGTGAATGAGCCGAACGCTCCCGCCATCTGATGCAGGCGATCCAGTGCGTCACGTTCCCGATTCTGAGGCCCCTGAACGATCAGCCGAATGTGTGTTTCAAACAGGTGGCCACCAATCTTCTCAGACGCCGCCTGCAAATCTTCTTCCCGGTCGTGAGCGCGACTGGAAGAAGTGTCGAGCGCCGTGCGATGTGCCGCGGGAGTACCACGTGCGATCACCCCCAGAAGCCACGCGAGAAGCCAGGTTCGACGGCGGGTGATATGAGCAGCATAGTAGTGAGCCAGTTCGTGGTGGTGCCGAAAGAACTCCCGATTCAGCCGTTGAGTCGCCCGGGTCGCCGTACGGCGGCGTCGAGGGGAAGCAGGAGCGATTGTAATCTCGACCCGACAGTTCAGTTCGGAATCCACGCGGTTTGCCCGAAGGATATTCGTAATCGGATCCGCGAACGTCCCATTGAGCAGATCCTCGAACTGGGCGTGCCGCAGGATCGGAAAGATCTCGGGAGTCAGCAGTAAATCCGCGTACCAGGCCGAGCCAGCGTCGGTACTTCCCTCTTCCGACTTGGCCGAGACGATCGAACAGTTCGGATAATTGGCGACAATCGGTCCCGTGACGAGTTCGCGGATTGGCTCGGCGAACCGAAGGAACAGGCCCACCCGTCCGGACTGGGTTCCGTACTCTAGCGAAATGGGGAGTCCGTCGCGGTTCGCCTGGTGAATCGCCGCCAGCGCCCGCTCCATGTACCGCGGCCCGCGGTCATTCGTCGCCGGTGCGGTGAGGAGGAATCGCACGCTGGCAGCCTACCAGACAAGGCGCAAGTGAGGCACTTCCGATGATCGAACAGGTGGCGGCGGGATCCGACTTCAACGGGAAGATCGACGGAAAATGGTGTGGCATTTACCGGGCGATCGACGAGTTGATGGCACGTTGATTTTCGAGACGGGTATTTCGCACAACCGTTCGCGGCCGCTCTGAGGAAACGCCCAAATCCGCTATGAGTGCCAGAATTCGAACCTTTTTTGAGACGGCTCGACCGTCGTATCCAGCGTGCGAGACTCTGCAGATATCTGCACCCTTTCGATCCCCTACACGGCTGCAATGCTCTCGGAACCCGCCGGCAGCGTGGGTGGAAGTTCCTAAGCTTGCTGTTATGCTGAATGTCGAAGTGCCAGGTTCTTTGCACCTGCAGCCGCGATTGCCGACTGTCAATCCGCCTTGCCCGGTCCGATTCGATGCCCGACAAAGAATTCGGTGTGTTCCTGTCGCACAATAGTGCCGACAAGGACGAAGTCGTCAAGCTGGCGACGAAGCTGAAAGAGCTGGGGTTCAACCCCTGGTTCGATGCCTGGCACCTGAACCCTGGCGAACCATGGTTGCCGGCGATCGAGCGGGCTTTGGCCAACAGTGATTCGTGCGCGGTTGCCGTCGGGACAAACGGGTTTGGCAAAGTGCACAAAGAAGAGATGTGGGTCGCGCTGCAGCACGCGATGGAATCGAAACGGAGCGACCGCCAGTATCGTGTGATTCCCGTGCTGCTCCCCACCGGTACCCGCGGGGACCGCGCGAAACTGCCGCCGTTTCTGGCTGCCAGAACTTGGGTCGAGTTTTATCGGTCGATTGACGATCCGGCGGCCCTCGACAAACTGGCCAAGGCGATTCGTGGTGAAACAGCGAGTGCCACTGCTCGGCTGCCCAATGGGGAATGCCCCTACCGCGGCCTGGCGTATTTCGACGTCCAGCATGCGGGACTGTTCTTCGGGCGCGGAGTGCTCACCGACTGGCTGCTAAGTCGGCTGCGCGGGACGGCCTCCACCGAGGGGCCGACGCGGTTCCTGGCGATCGTAGGAGCCTCGGGGAGCGGCAAGTCGTCGCTGGCCCGGGCCGGGGTGCTCGCCAAGTTGCAGGCGGGTGAACTTCCCGGCAGTCAGAATTGGCCGCAGATCATCTGTCGCCCGGAAAACCGGCCCTTGGAAAGTCTAGCGACCGCGCTGGCCGGCCTCGAAGGAGACAACCTGGGACCGATCGCCAAGTCGGAATTGATCGCCAATCTGACGAAGGCGTTACTGGAATCGCCCGACAGACTGCATCTGGTTGCTCAGGGCGCCCTTCCCGCGAACGATCGCGACTGGCGGATGGTCGTGTTTGTCGATCAATTCGAAGAGTTGTTCACGCTGAACGTGGTCGAAGCCACCGACGGCCAGCCGGTGGCCGCATCGTCGACGTTGTCGGCCGACCGGGTGGCTTTTGTCCGCAACCTGCTGCGGGCGGCGACGATTTCGGGTGGCCGAACGGTCGTGATCCTCACGATGCGGGCCGATTTCTACGGGAAGTGCGCGGCACTTTCCGAACTGGCGACCGCCGTCTCGGCGCATCAGGAGCTGGTGGGGGCGATGTCCGTCGACGACTTGCAACGGGCGATCGTCGCGCCGGCGCAGCTTGGGGGGAGCGACATCGACTCGGGTCTGGTCGAGCTGCTGACAAAGGAAGTCGCGGACAAGCCAGGGGCATTGCCGCTCTTAGAGTACGCGTTGGCGGAGCTATGGCGGAGATCGCGCAAATTGGGATTCACCAGCCTGACGACTGCTGCCTACCGCGAACTCGGGGGCTGGGAAGGGGCGCTCAGCCGGCGCGCCGATGACGTGCTGAAGAGGTTCCGGAATACGCCGCAGGAACTACTTTGCCGGGAATTGTTCTTAAGACTTGTGCAACCGGGAGAGGGGACGGAAGCCACCAAGCGCCTGGTTCGGTGGGAGGAACTGAACCGGGCCAACGCGAGCGACACGGCTGCGCTGGAGCAGACCGTGCGGACACTGGTGAACGAGCGTCTCATCACCACGAGCCGGGATGGCAAGCCTGGCGCTGCGTTGCAGGCCAATTCGACGATTGAGGTCATTCACGAAGCATTGATTCGCGGCTGGGGCGAATTGCGCAAATGGCTCGACGCCGAGGGTGACGGGTTGCGGATTCACCGCCAATTGACCGAGGCCGCGAACGACTGGGTGAGCAGTCATGCCGATCCGGCCGGGCGCGACCCCAGTCGACTGTACATAGGAAAGCGCCTCGCCGACGTGCGGAACTGGGCCGAAGCGAGTCGTAATCGTTTGAGCCAACGGGAACTCTTGTTCCTGGACACGAGTGAACAGGCAGAGACACAGCGTGCTGAAAGAGAAGAGCGTTTACGTGCCGAAGGGCTGGTTCACAGCTTGATGAATGCTGATACCGCGCAAGTGCCCGTTCTGGTCCAAGAGCTGGGCAACTACCGCCGCTGGGCTGATCCGCTGTTGCACCAGTCGTTTGAAAAAGCAACCAACGGATCAGCGGAAAAACTGCATGCGGCCCTGGCGCTTGTCCCGGTCGATGCCGGCCGCGTGGCCTATCTGCGCGATCAATTGCTCGTTGTGAACCCGGCTCAGTTTGCGGTGATTCAAAGGGCGTTATGGCCCCACTGCGAAGCCATCAAGGATACGTTGTGGGGCGTTGCCACGGCCGGCAAACCCGACTCTCGCGACGCTTTTCAAGCGGCCTGCGCCCTGGCAACCTTTGCGCCCGAGGATGGGCGCTGGACGACGATCGCAGCTCGGGTCGCCGATTATTTACTGACGCGTGAAGCGTCGGAGCTGGTGGCCTGGCGGGAGTCGCTAAGTCCGGCCCGGAAGCAACTTCTTCAGCCGCTGGCCGCCATCTATCGAAACACGGGTGCGCGCGAGCAAGCCCGCACATATGCGACCGAGACCTTGGCCAACTACGCGGCGGACGATCCGGACGCGTTGTTCGACCTACTCGCCGACGCCGACCAGTTTCAGTTTCCGGCGATCTACAACAAGCTGGCGGACCATCGCGACCGACTCGTCTCGCTCGCAGAAGCTGAATTACAAAAGCAGGCTGCCGCCGATGCCGGTGAAGAAGACCGCGAATCGCTCGCGCGGCGACAGGCGAATGCAGCGGTCGCCTTGGTCAGGCTGGGGGCCACGGAGCCTGCCTGGCCCGTCTTGAAGCACAGCCCCGATCCGCGGGCGCGAAGCTGCCTGATTCACTGGCTTGGCCCGCTGGGGGCCAATCCGCGGTCGCTGATTGAGCGGCTTGACGACGAGCCGGATGTAACGATTCGGCGGGCGCTGCTCTTGGCGCTGGGGGAATTTTCCGAAGCGCAGCTTTCCATGTCGGAACGGGAGCCGCTGATCGCCAGGCTGTCCGCGCTTTACGAAACTGACCCCGACGCGGGAATGCACGCCGCCGCCGAGTGGCTGCTGCGCAACTGGAATCACGACGCCTGGCTGAAGCAGACGAACGCCAAACTAGCCCAGACGAGCCGGGTGCCGGGCACCGATTCAAAACGAATTGGCCCCGCCGGATCAGTTGCCGGATTAACTGCGCTATTAGCCGGCACAAACGCAAGATGGTACGTCAACACCCAAGCCCAGACATTCGTGATCCTGCAAGCCGACGAATTTCTCATGGGCTCGCCCACTTCCGAGCCCGATCGAAGTAATGACGAAGTCCAACACCGGCGGCGGATCGGCCGCACGCTGGCGATCGCCGCAAAACCGGTCACCCGCGAGGAATATCAGCGCTTTCTCGACGACGCCGGCAACCGGGATGTGACACGCTATGACATCGACCAGTACAGCCGCAGCGGCGATTCACCGCAGGTCGCCATGGACTGGTACGACAGCGCCCGCTACTGCAATTGGCTGAGCCGCACCGAAGGCATCCCCGAAAACCAATGGTGCTACGAGCCCAACAGCGACGGGAAGTATGCCGAAGGCATGCAGCCGGCGGCCGATTTTCTGGAGCGCTCCGGCTACCGTCTGCCGACCGAGGCGGAGTGGGAGTTTGCCTGCCGCGCTGGCGCGGCGACCAGTCGCTACTACGGGTCCGGCACGGCTCTGTTGCCGAAATTCGCGTGGTTTATTGAAAACTCACCAGGAAACTACGCCCGTCCGACCGGTCTTTTGAAGCCGAACGATTTCGGGTTGTTCGACAGCCTGGGAAACGTCTGGGAGTGGTGCCATGATGTTTACGCCAAGTATCCCGTAAACGACTCCGACGCCGTCATCAACGACGACGGTGACAAGAATGCAGTCGAAGAGAAATACAGCCGTGTTTTGCGGGGGGCCTCGTTCCTCGATCTATCGTCGGACGTCCGCTCCAGCTGTCGCCGCGGCGGCGACCGGCCGGGCAACCGCAGCAACAATTTCGGTGTGCGTCCGGCCAGAACTTACCGCTGAGCCCCTTTACCCTCTTACCTTTGTCCGCCGCCGCAGGCGGCGCGCGAGTTGAAAATTTGGGGTTAGCCGTTTTTGGTCAAAACGGGAAGCGTGCGCTCGCAATCGTTACGATGCAATCTCCGTCGCATCAACAACTCGGAGAGCGCGTCATGAAACGAAACGAAGAACTGACCGTCATCACCATGACTTACGACTTGATCCTGTGGAGCTGCAACCACACCAGCCGATTTCCCCGCAATCACCGCTTTGTTCTGGGTGAACGCATCGAACGCAATCTCTACGACCTGCTGGAAACACTGCTGGAAGCCAAGTACCGGCGCGAGCGCGAAGCGTTGCTGGCCACGGCGAACCTGAAGCTGGAGGTTCTACGCTTTCAGGTGCGCCTGGCAAAAGACCTGCAATGCCTGAAAGTCGAGAGCTACGCCTTTGCCAGCCGGCAAATCAACGAGATCGGGAAACTCGTCGGCGGCTGGATTCGCGCCAAGAAAGACCAGCCATGAAGCGTTACGGCAATCTCTGGCCCCGAATGATCTCGTTCGAAAACCTGTTGCGGGCGGCACTCGACGCGCGGCGGGGGAAACGCTTCCGTCCGTCGGTAGTCGCCTTCGAATTCCGCCTGGAGGATGAGTTGTGGAAACTGCACGACGAATTGCAGGCGGGCACGTATCGGCCAGGTGCGTACCGCTCGTTTAGAATCTTCGAACCCAAAGAGCGATTGATCAGTGCAGCTCCCTACCGGGACCGCGTCGTTCACCACGCCCTCACATCCCGGCTCGATCCGATTTACGAGCGAACGTTCATTGACGATTCGTACGCCTGCCGCCGGGGGAAAGGGACGCACGCCGCCGTCGCTCGCTGCCAGGAATTTGCGAAGCGCTTCCGATACGTTCTTAAGGCGGACATCCGTAAATTCTTTCCGTCGCTGGATCACGAAATCCTGAAGTCGTTGATCGCACAAAAAATCAAAGACCCCGAAGTTTTGCGTCTGGTCGAACAGATCATCGATCACAGCAACCCACAGGAGCCGCGTTCTCACTGGTTTCCGGGAGACGATCTGTTCACGCCCGGCGAACGCCGTCGGGGCATCCCCATCGGCAACCAGACCAGTCAGTTCTTCGCCAACGTGTATCTCGATCCGCTCGATCATTTTGTCAAAGAGCGGCTGCGGATCAAGGGGTACGTGCGGTACGTCGATGACTTCTTGCTGTTTGACGACGACAAGCGGGAGCTCGGAAAAGCGAAGGGAAACATCGCCGAATTCCTGGATGAGCTGCGCCTTCGCCTGCACCCGAAAAAGAACGTCATCTTTCCGGTGTCCGAAGGAATTCGCTTCCTGGGTTATCGCGTCTATCCCACGCACCGCCTACTCGCCAAAGAGAATGTGTGGCGGTTTCTCCGTCGAGTTCGGCAGATGCAGGCCGACTATCATGAGCGGCGAACCACGCTGCCCGAAATCCGGAAGCGGCTGATGAGCTGGTCAGGGCACGCCCGGCAGGCCGACACCCATCGACTGCGCGCGTGCCTGTTTGATATGATCCGCTTCCAGAGGGCGGCGACTGAGTAGCCGTGTTTTGCGGGGGGCCTCGTTCAACAATCAATCGTCGAACGTCCGCTCCAGCTATCGCAACAACAACCGGCCGGGCAACCACAACAACAATTTCGGTGTGCGTCCGGCCAGCACTTTGTGGCGGACAAATGGCCTGCCATGCCAGAATTCGCAGGCTGCCTTTCGGGGCCTCTTGCGGAGCGTGCGCGTGCAAAGTTCAGGTCGTCGTCCCGTGTCGGGTTGTCCGTGTCCGTTTGGGCTCGGCGGCTCGGCCGAATCATCAATCGGCCCGGCAGGTCTGGTAGGCCGCTTTGGTTCGAAGGCCCTGCCGGGCCATTTTGTCTGTCGGGACGTAGTTCCGTAATCCCAACCGTTTCTTGGGAATCCCAAAAAACCACCGTTAATTGAGACAATCCTAACGTCCCGTCTTTCTTACGCAATTCGGAGGATTTTTCACCAGAACCATGTGCGTTCTCGAAAAGACTCGCCCCGTTCAAGTGTGTGTCGTCTCTCCCGGGGCGGTGCCTTGAGACTCGCTCCGGCAAGCGGCGTTCCTCGACCGGGGAGGGTGAAGGGGCACGGGGTAGTAGCCGTACCGGCCCGCGGAATGGACGAAGGCTTCGTCACGGTATCAGAGCGGGAGCGGAGTCTGCACGATGCTCGGCAACCGAACGGCTGGACGAACTGGTTGCGCTGTGGGGTGAAGTTCGACGAGTGACTGCCAGGCTCCCCGATGGTCGACGAACAAGGGCGACCGGACAGGGTCTGGCGATCCGAGGTAGGCATCGAGTGTGGCGGCGTACACCAGCCGGCGGTTCTTGTTTTCGGCGATCTGGTTCGCGACGGCCAGCAGGTGGTATGGCCCGGTCGATGCTGCGGGTTAGGAAGGCCACGCGAAACCGGGGCCGCTCCCACGTCTTCCCGTACTGGACCCACTGGGACAGGACCATTGCCTGGTAGGCGTCGTACGTTTGAAGCTTGCGGCGGATGCTGTGAAAGCTTGGGGAATCTACGGATTCGGTGCTGAGATCAACCTCAAACGCGACGCTGAAGTTCTTCCCTCCCGAGGCGAACCGGAAAAAGCAATCGGGCTGCACCATCCGGTCACCGACTGCGAATGTCAGATCGTTCTCGCGATGAATCCTCAGGATCGCAACGTGATGTTCGTGGCAGCCCCGAAGCGTGGCGACAATCACTTCGGTAAGCTGCATCGTGTGCTCGAAGAGAGACGGCGAAATCTCGGCGAAAAACGCTTTGGGGGGCTGAACCGCATCGACCCCTTCCAGTGTCTGGAACCCTGCCGGTGTCAGCTTGTAGTAGTTTTGCAGGCCGCCACCGGCGTGGGCAGATGCCCACCAGCGTATGAACCCCACGCCGGCGAGCGCCTGGAGCCGCTCGCGGAGTCTCCGCTCGTCAAGGAATGGCCCGCCGGCGAACGTGCTGCTGGCCTTCAGCAGCAGCGTCGTGGTTGCAGGCGTCCAACTGAGGAGCCTCAGAAGCGCCCGGTCACGTTCCGACAGGATCAGGTTGTTTGCCATCTGTCGGGGGGGCAGCGTACCATTTCGACCTGCTTTCCCACCACGAATTCTATGAATCGCCCCGGATACGTCAGCATCGACGAAGCGCAGGCACAGACCACCCTGCAAGAAGGGGCCGCCAAGTGCGGCATCACGCTCGATGTAGCCGGGCACGGTGACAACGTGCGCCTCGATTGCCCCTTCGGCTGCAGCGGCGACCATGCCGGAAAGCGTGAAATCTCCGTCAACGTGACGAATCCCCAGAAGGTCTTTTGCTGCCACGCCTACGGCT
>SIAF01000260.1 GCA_009691905.1 Planctomycetaceae bacterium
GGTGTGCCCCGACAACGGTCCCGGATTGTTGGGATCCAGCGCCAAACCGAACGAGTCGGCGCGCCAGACCGAACCTCGTTGTGCCGCGAGCCAGTTGAAATACACCTCAGCGAATCGGCTGCGGTAATAGTTGCCGGTGCACAGGAACAAAACGGTAGGCATGCTGAGTAACGAGTTGAGTCGGCGAGCGGGGGTGTGGCCCCCTGAAGAGTCAATTGGGATCGGCGCGTCAATAAGTGTCGCCTTTCGCTCCGCGAAAGGATGCGTTCTTTCGCGGAGCGAAAGGCGACAATGAGACAGATGTCACTCCCCCTTGCCTTCGAACAACGAACCGGCAGTCGGCTTCTTCACGAAAATCTTGCGTTTGGTTCGAGTGACACGGGGCTGGGCCGGGGTGGCAGGCGCGCTCAACAGCGGTTCTTCGGCACCCTCTAGCTTATCTCCCGCTTGCACTGCTTCCAGACGTTTTAAACCGCGGGTCGCGTAGTCGGCCGACAGGTCGAAGCCCACGAAACGGCGGCCCAGTTTTTTCGCGACGACCAGTGTCGTAGCGCTGCCTGAGAACGGGTCGAGCACCAGATCATCGTGATTGGACGAAGCGCGGATGACCCGTCCCAACAGTTGTTCGGGCATCTGGCAACCGTGGAAGCCGGCGCGCTCTTTGAACGTGCCGGCCACGCGCGGGAAGTACCAGGTGTCGTCGTCGGCCTGAAATCCCTCGGGAACATCCTGCGGCCTGAGGATCCACGTGTCATCGGGCAATCGGCCGTCAGGATTACCCCGGGAGTCGGCATACACGAGCTGCCGTGCCGAAGGGACGCGAATGGCCTTGTCTTTGAAGTTGAACGTGAACGATTTCTTATCTTTGACGAACAGAAACAGGTGCGTGTGCGAGCGGCTGAACTTCATTTTGCAGTTCACGCCGAAGGTGTAGTACCAGATCACCCAACTGCGGCAGGTGAAGCCGACCTGTTGCGAAAGCACCTTGAGTTCGGCGGCATAGTCGTCGCCGATCGCCAGCCAGAACGTGCCAGAGGGCTTGAGCGCCCGATGGACGCCGGCGATCCACTGCTTCGACCAGTCGAGGTACTGGTCGCATTCTTTGCGATCGTCGTAGACGTCGTAGTCGTACCCGATGTTGAAGGGGGGGTCGGCGAACGCCAAATCGATCGAGCCGGCCTCCAACTGCTGCATGCCGGCAATGCAGTCGATGTTGTGAATCGTGTTAAGCTGGAGCATGCCGCCAATTCCCTTCCGTGAGTTTCCGTAGGGAGATCCCTGCGAATGACTCGCCAGGGAGGTCCGTGCGAATTTTATGAAAGCGGCGACGGCGAATCCAGTGAGTGATCGAAGTCTGAGCCGCATTCATTCCTTAGGTCGGATTTTGTCTTGAAATGGCAGTTGCGGGCTCAGGTTGCCGCGCGTATCATCGCTGCATTGGATGGACTCCGCTACGGTCCCGCAATGGATCATAACCGGCGATCTGTCGCAAGTGCTGCGGGAGGTTTCGATGCTTCAGCGGTCCAATAATTGTTCGGCGGGACAGCGAGGGCAGGTGTGGTGGTAAAATATCCGTCCCCGGAGACCTGGAGCTATGCGACGTCACGCCAGGCGCAACGGGCAGCACGATCGTTCGCTGTGCTCAAACGGCGCAAAGTACCGGTGTTTCCCGGACCGCTTTTTGTCGGCGACGACAAAAAAGTGAAAATGCAGAGTGCGCGCGATGTGGCGCGGCGGGTGATGGTGCTGTGGGCCGTCGATCAAAGGGCGGAAGGCTTTCCGAAACGCAAATCGCTCGGATTGATCAAACAGCTCGATCTTTGGGACAGCGCCACCCCTTCGGAGAAAGCATTCCTCAAGGCCAGGACGTTGGACTCTGAGGATTGTCGACGACGCGTTTGGGGGTTGGAGGCGATTTGGGTGCTGCTTTGGGCGTTGCGATACGTCAGGAAACTCGATTGGCCCAAAGGGATGTGCAACGTCGAGTCGCTCGTTGACATCGTGATCACTCGCGAAGCGGACCGCTCGTTCATCACCGGCGCCAAACTTCGGCCAAAAGCACAGATCCTCGACGCTCAAGACTTGACGATGCGCATTCATTGGGCGATTCGGGACGCGGTATTGCGGCACGACGGAGTGGTCCCCGAAGAACTGGATTGGTCCGGGGACAAGGAACGCATCCAGGCGACAATGTGTCCTGCCGCCGGTGTCGTCGAACAGCGGCACCACGCGCTGAACTGGCTGCTGAACCTTCTCGATCCGAAGGATTGGGATAATGTGGAAACGCCAACGTGAGCGTGTTGCCGCCGGATTCGAACTCGGAACGGAATTGTCGCTGAAAATGAGATCGCAATTGCCCTGGATCGCACGCGTCTCGGGAGGTTGGCGAAGGAGAAGCGATGGCGGATTGCTTTGTATTGTTTTCAAAGAGATGCGACACATTGACCAAAGAGCAGGTCCAGGCGTTCGTCGATGGCAAGCGACCGAGGGCGAAGAAGATCGAGCACGGAGTGTGCTACACGTATCGTTGGCCGGACCTGACGATTCGCATCAAAGTGCTGTCCAAATCCCGACTGGCGGAGCGATTGCCGAACTACGAAGCACTCGTAGACCTTTTTTGCCGGAACGAAACTGCGAAGTTTTCCCGAAACAAACTCGCGAAGCACGGCAAGCGAATGATCAGACGTCTGCGTCAAACGCGCTTGTATGTCCAGGTCGAACTGGATCCGGATCGCGACAAGGAGTGCCGCGCAGGGTGGCTGATCGGACGCATGCGCGGCGAACTGCGGCCGATGATTTTCCATGTATGTGTGTTCTATGACTGGAAATTCAGGGAGCTGCTGGAGCCGGAAGGGACGTTCGATTCTGAGGCAGTATTTGATTGAAGGACGTATTGCGACGATTCCTACAGGATTGGTCCATCCGTCGGCGGAGCGTCCTTTTGCGCAGCCCGCTTCAGGCGATCCTTGAAAATCCTCTTGGCGTAGGCAGCCGATGCATCGAAGTCAAAATCTGGTCGGTTTTCGATCTTTAGCAGGTAGACCTCTTGCATCCGGTCGCGGTATTCCAAGACTGCCTTGGTGATCTCGTCTGTGTCGACCGAGCCGTACGTATTCGTCACGTCGATTTGTGACGCCAATTCTTGAAAGGTCTCGGCGGTATGTTCCGTCGCCTTCTGCGCGGCCTCCGTTACGGATGCCAGTAGCTCGGCCGTGTGTGCGTCGGCAGCCGCGTTCGCTTCATCAGTGATCTGCTTGGCTAGGTCGCTGGCCATGTCGTACACCGACACGACGTCACCAAGCAGCGGGGTTGCACGGACAACGGCTCCGCCGATGCCGTGTGCTTCGACATTTTGCGAGAACTCAAGGATTGCCAATCCGGTGCCGAGGATAGGAATCACCCGAACGACAACTCGTCCTAAGAACGGGCGAAGCGATTTTGCAATCTTGCCAGGAACAATCTTCGTCTTGGCCCTGGCGATGATCGCGCCGATTCTTGAAGTTTTCGCAAACGCAATCACGTCCGCAATTTTAGTGCCGACCGACTCGTAAAAACGCCTCGCAATGCTGGACAAGTTTGTTGTCGATTGTCTCGGGCACTTTTAAGCGAAACCGGCTCTTACCTCTTTCGCCGAGCTATGTTCCCTTATCGGCGGACGGTAAATATGGTTTCTGCGGATCGAAAACCCTTTGTGGCGCTTTCGTCGAACCAGCATTACGTGCCGGCTCGTTTGCGGCGATTAGTTGGCCGCCGCCCGCATCGCCAAAGCCGCCGCTGCTTTCCCCGCCGGCCGTCGACCACGGTTCTCAGGATATCCTCCCCGCGGATGCTTGCTCGAATCCCAGTTGCTTTCGAGCAGCCTCTTGCTGAACTGCTCGGCGCGCCGCCAGTTGTCGCGCGCCTCGGCTTCCTCCGTCAACTCCTTGCGAAGTCTACTTTCGCACTCGGTCGAGATCTGCGCACACCATTCCAGGAGTTGGCGCTGCCGGCCAGCGTCGGCTTCAGACACGTGAAGCCTCCGCAGCTCGTCTCTATGCCTTGGTGAGAATTGGGCGAGGCGCTCCAGATCCTGTCGTTTTGCGAAGGCTTTCGCCTGAGGACTGGTAGTTGTTGGAATCGGCTTGCCCAAGAGGGCCCTGACGAACAACGACGCTTCGCTCGGCGGCGATCCGTCGGAGCCGTCGGCGCATTGATTTCGTAAATTGCGATTCATGATGCCTCAGCATGATTGGTAGACACTTGCCCGACAGACCATGAGAACGCCAGGACGTTGGTTGCGACGGTTGCCCGCGTGTTTCCGTAAAGCAAATTCTTCATCTGGATTTCAGCCGATTCGGATTTCCGACGCCTCGGGGCTGCGAGTCGATTCGGTCGACCCGGGCACCGGGTGCGGCGTCAATAATCAACGTCACGCGGCGACTGACGCGGATCGTGGCCGGGCCATCGATGTGTATGATTTCGCAGGGGCGGCGGGTGATGCGGCGTTCACTCATGATTGGCCTCGGCAACGGAGACCTCGACAGGGCGGGAATTCAGACCGGGGCGGTGCGGCCGGGGGCGTTTCGTACAAATCGAATGTTTGCATCCCTCGATGGTGCAATAGCGATATTGCACGTCGCCGTAGGTTCGCCCGACCAACAGCGGGACGCCATGCGCCGGGCAAACCGGTCGCTGGCAGCGGGGACGATTGCGTTGTGGCATGCTGGCCCCTCAAGGAGTTTCTCAGACGGCGATCCGTTCGTGGTGTGACTCGATTTGCTCCTGCACGGCGTGTTCGATCTCTTCGGCATAGTGATCGAGGCACCAGGCGCCGACCTGCGATTCGAGTCGCGCATCGTCGGCCAGGCCGGGGCAGGCGGCCACCCCCTGCTTCTCGCACCAGACGACAATCTCCAGACAGCGGGCCCGCTCGATCTCGATGGCGGCAGGCTCTCCCGGCTCGCCGCCATCATTCCAGCCCAGCCGCGGCCGACTGTAACCGCGATAGCTGCACTCCAAAGCCAGCGTGAAATCCAGTTTCCGATCGGGATCGGTAATCGTGACGTCGAATCGCATGACAGCAGAACTCCCTTTTAGTCAGGATTGTACCACTTAGTGTACAAATGTTCAATATGAATTAACGAACGGGAGAGAGAAATTCGACAGAAGCCTCATCTGTCGGCGGTCACCATGATCGGGCGACCCCCAGTTCGTCACCGCCCGCCGGTACCGGTCGCGGGTCATGGTAATGGAGCATCCGTACCGCCATTTCCAGCGCGTCGGGGCCGTCGTCGTAACGCCCCAGCGGGAATTCCCGAAGTTGCCGCACGAGCAGCCGGCAATGGTCGTTGGCCACAAACCGCAAGCGGTTTCGTATCACCAACGGCCCGAGTTCGCGAATGCGAAACTTTTTGCCGACGTAGTTGTGAATCGGCACCAGGGGCAGGGGGGGACGATTTCGCTCGCGGCACTGACGATCGAACTCCAGGCCCAACAGGCTCTGGGAGTTATTGGCTTCGAAACCGATCAATTGCGGCCGCCACACATCACACAAACCGATCGCATCGGCCACGATGCGCTCGGCTGTTCGCCGTTCGATCGATGCGTCGACCCACACGAGGCCGCCACTGTACCCCGCGAACACGATCGCCGAGTAGTCTCCTTTTTTTGCCTCACCGATTGACGGGTCGATGGCAACCACAGCCGTCTCGAACAGATCGGGCCAATGGTCGGGCCACAACTCGGGTCCGAAGTAACACTCTTCCCATTCCAGGTCGTTGGCCGCGGCGGGCTGTTGCTGGTACAGCGCTTGCCACCATGCGGGATTCAGCGCCTGCTGCTGCTGTTCGAGTCTTTTAACCGAGTAGCGCTCGGGCCACAGCGCCGTGCCGACCGATCGCCCCAGCAGGTCGTCTTCTTCGGCAAGCGCCGGCAGCCGCACACGACGCACCGGGTGGCCGTTACCCGATTCGGCAGCGCGAATCAGGCGACCGGAGAGATCGGCGACATTCCAACGGGTGGCGATCAGGATGACGCAGCCACCCGGCTCAAGGCGCGTGCTGGCGGTCGATTGCCACCAGTCCCAGAGCGAGTCGAGAATGACTTCGCTTCCGGATTGTTGCGAGTTCTTGATCGGGTCGTCGATGATCAACAGATCGGCGCCGCGGCCGGTCATCGGGCCGCCGACTCCGGAAGTGACCATGCCTCCCTCGTGGCCGACAAGCCCCCACTCTGACGCCGAACGCAAATCGTTGCGGACTTCGACTCCGAACAGTTTCGGACCGTGCTCTTCCAGCAGCTCGCGGGCTTTGCGTCCCCATTGACGGGCGAAGCCTGCGCCATGCGCGGCCAGCATGACCCGTTTTTCAGGAAACCGCCCCAGAAACCAGGCGGGCAGATAGCGGCTGATCAGTTCTGATTTACCATGGCGCGGCGGAGCCTCAATCACCAGAATCGGCGCCGTTCGCCCGCGAACCGTATCCATGATCGCCCGGTCGATCGCGTCGATGTGCGGGACGAGCCGCCAGCGTCCCTGGCTGACCCGCGACGCGAAGCAGCCTGGCGTGGCCATGTCGGCCAGAGCGTCGTGCAGTTCCTGGCAAAGAGGCATATCGGTCGATCTCGTTTTCACCGTTGGTTGTGCAATTCCTGGTCGAGCCACTTGCCGTCAGGCAGTCGATATCTGCAAATCGACCCCCCCTGCCCCCCCCTTCGTAAGGGGGGGAGAACGGGAGGGCTGTATCTCGATCACTGAGCGAACTTGCGGTTCGGACCACGGCGAATCGCTCACTCGTCGTTGCGTGAGATCGTGCTTGGCGCGACCACCGCCAGGCCGAACTTCAGGGCGTCCCGAAAATTTGCCGGGCCGACGTAACGAAAGCCGGCGGTTCGGCGGCAGAGGGCCGCGGTGCGGTTGAATGCCGGTTCGCGACCGGTGTTTTTGCGCCCCAGCGACGGCGCCCGGTACATGACCCAGTGGCTCGACCGCAACCGGTGCTGGATCATTCCCGGATGCGACGTGATGCTCAGGTAGCGCTTGCCCGTGGCTTGAAACAACGAGGCGACGTATTCGCTCAGAGCATGGCCGATGCCGACCCCCTGAAAATCAGGCAGGCACACCGTGCGGTGTTCGCGCCAGAATCCACCCGACCGGTTCGGATGGCTGAGCACGGCGGTGAATGCCGCCGGCCTGCCGGCGACGCGGGCTTCGAAACAGCGAGCCACCCGGTTGAGGTCGCCGCTCAGATAATGATGCTGGCGGAATACCTTCCACCGGGCGGCGACACAGCGGACGATTTCGAGGGAGATAGGGGGCCGTCGTTGAAGAGACCTCCATTCGAACTGTTCGGTCGCGGGATCGTACGTCCAGTCGGGCTGCAACCAGTCGACGATGTCGAAGTGACACGAAACCGCCACGAACCGGCGGCCGCTGCGGCGGACGGTGCGGGCGATGGCCGCGCTGCCGATTTGCGCGACGGTGCGATCGACGACCGAAGTGAACTCGTCGATCAGCGCCAGTTCGGGCGACTGGGCCAGTGCTCGGGCGATCGTCGCCCGAAACTGTTCGCCATTCGACAGCACCCGGAAGGGTCGCAGCCAGCTCGGGGGGCTCGAAAACCCGACGCTCGAAAGCAGTCGGGTGATCTCGCGAATTCCTAACCCCTCGGGAAACCCGTCGATCAATGCGCGATCGGCGGGCCAGTCGAACGCTTCGCGAATCGCCGTCGGAAACAATTCCCGCGCCAGGGTGGTTTTCCCGCAGCCCGAGGGGCCGACGATCAGCCCGATCTGCCAGTCCCTTTCCTCCAGAGGCAGATCGACCGACCACGCGCGCCCGCTGCGCTCGTCCGGCGGCAGGTCGAACAGACCTTCGAGTTGCATGACGCGCGGCGTGCGAACGACCGCCGACGATCTCAGACAATCAATGCGCGGCATGAAAGTCCCTCTGCGGTGAAGCGCTCGAGCAAATCGACCTGTTGCTGCTCGTCGACACAGGTAATGATGATGTTGTACTGTTGGCAAAGCGGCCGCGATTCAGGTTCGCTCTCGGGGTCAGGCAGGGACGGGGGCACAAGCTCGGCCAGCACTTCGCGCAGGGCCGCGCTCTCGAATTTCAGCGTTCCTAAAAGTTCCGCGAGCTTCTGCGAATCGGCCTGGGCCTGTGCGGCCAGGGGGTCGAGAGTCGCCAGCAGCTTGTCGGCTTCGTCGTCATTCAAGTCGAGCACGAGTACCGGGACAGTCGTCTGCGGCGTGGTTTGGGCTCTCAGGTGCCCGTCGATCAACATCAGTCGGCCGTCAGGCATTTCGCGCGCCAAAAGCGCATCGGCATAACCGATCTCGGCCAGCAAGGCCTCGAGCGCCTCGCGCTGGCGTCGCGGATGCGTTCGCCAGTTCCGCGGATTGGGCAGCAGCTCGGCTGCCGGAATCCGACGCAGTTCTCGAATCCGATCTCGGATAGACATGCTTGAATTCTCACCGGTCCGTTTCAAAAGCGCGCACAGGGATTGATATGCAAGTTTGAGAAGACTTCACTGACGCGATGTTTCCCAGCATACGAACGACTCGATATTCTCCCCCCCTTACGAAGGGGGGGCAGGGGGGGTCGATTCGCAAATGACGGGACCGATCTGGTTGTGTGTTTCGCGGTGTTGCCGGACCCCATATGAACTTGTGAGACAGGCCGCTTAACGGGAATGGGTCGGCCGCCTCAAGCATCTCGGACCTGCAACAGGCACACCCCCACGCGAACGTTGCCGGCCGTGGTGGTGGTCGTGACGGTCAGAATGTAGTCGGTGTCGGCGACGCCTCCCGCCAGGCGAAATTGTGCTGCATGACCGACCGCGACAACACCCCCTTCGTCGTTGTCGAAGGCGCTCGCGTTCACCACCGGGGCGTTGACCGTCAATCCTGTTGGTGTCACAGCCAGACTGCCGACCGACGACAGCGATTCTCCTGACGCAAGCAGTTTTGAGAAATCGACCGCGAACAGGATCGACTCGCCCGGATGTTTGACTTTGGGCCGCGAGGCAAGAACCGACAGACTGGGAGGCATGCGTCATTCCTTTTCAGTGCAAAACACAGAGCCGCGCGAGGGTAAATGAAACAACTCACCCCGACACCGAAACTCGAACACCGCGCCCCGCGCGGGAAACGCAAACGTCTTTTCGGGGGTGCCGCTCGCTGTCGCCCCGTGTTTGGCGAAGTAGCGGGGGGCGAAAGCGCGCGGGGCGAAGTAGCGGGCGGGGAACATTCGGGCTGCGCCGAGTGAGTGGATGGTGGATGGTGGATAGGAAAATCAGTGAGCGGGGCGGCGCTAGCCCCCGGTGCGTCGCGCTGTGATCAGGAGGCATCCAGTGTGACGGCACTGCGATTGCCGTCGGCGTCGCAGGCGGCGACGACGCGGTTTTTGCTGTCAGTTGTGTCGCGAATCGTGACGGTCGCCGTGGCGGCGCCCGACAATTTGCCGACCAGGGCGGCCAGCATCAGCCGCAATCCCTGGCGGGGGGTTATTCCGGTTTCGATGCCGGCGGCCAGATCGAGCAGGCCGGCCGCGTTCTGCGCGGCGGTCGGGATGTCGGCGACGGCGGCCGGGGCGGCGGGAATCAGGTCGGTCTTGGCTTTGATCGCGGCCACTTCGGTGTCGACGTAGCCGGCGATCGCGGCGATCGTCGCGTTGTCCGGCGCGGTGTACGACGCCGTCGCCAGCCGGCTCGAGATCGTGGCGTTGACGTTGTCGACCAGCAGCTTGCCGATCGTGCTGGCGGTCGTCAGACCGGAGGTCAGCGTGGCCCACACCGCGTCGAGGGCATTGGCGGCGAACGTGGCCGCGGCGATCACGCTGGCGGCCATCGCCCCGACGTACGAATCGACGCGCCCCGATTGCAGCGTGTTGGGGGCCGTCCCCCGCCAGCCGACGACGTCGGCCAGGACGAGCGTGGCGAACTCAGTCGAGAGGACCGAGAACGT
The DNA here is from genome assembly GCA_009691905.1 of Planctomycetaceae bacterium. Lineage (GTDB taxonomy): Bacteria > Planctomycetota > Planctomycetia > Planctomycetales > Planctomycetaceae > SIAF01. Next base: position 9,946 of record SIAF01000260.1, read on the forward strand.
CGTTGTGCTGTCGGGGTTCGTCTCCCAGCTCGGCGAGATCGTGGCCACCTTCGTCGAGCCGACGTAAGCGGTGATGACGCGGGCCTGATTGTTGAGCGAGCCGGATCCCCCCGCCCCGCCGGTACCGCCGGTCGTCTGCACGATGCAGCCGGTGTAGTAGCTGTCGATCGCCGAGGCCCCCGAGTCGAGCGTGATCGTGCCGGCGGCCCCCGCCTGGGCTGTACCGGTGCGGACCGAAGGCAGCACGCGCGGCGCGACGGCGAGCAGCGTGTTTTTCGGACCGCTGGCGACCTTTGCCGCGACCGCCAGCAGGCTCAGACCTCCTGATCTGGCGGAATTTGCTTTGGCACCGAGTTTGGATTGGCGGGCGGTGCTAAGGAGGTGAAATGGAGCTGCAGCTTGGTCCCCGGATACGCGAAAGCAGCGTCATTGAGGGTGCCGATCAGATGTTGAAT
>SIAF01000261.1 GCA_009691905.1 Planctomycetaceae bacterium
CGCCAAATCGGTGCGCGGCCACTGGGCAATTGAGAACACGTTGCACTGGTGCCTCGACGTGACGTTCCGTGAAGACGAAAGCCGGGTGCGTGAGAGGACCTTAACGGATAACATGGCATGGCTGAAACGCTTCGCGATCAGCCTACTAACACTACAGCGCACGTTCGTCGATTCAGTGGTCGAGCCGACCGAAGAATATGGACTTGCGTCGATTCGTTCTTGCCTAAACTCACAAATTGCATCAAGGTGCGCTGTAGTGCTAAAACAAGTCCCGGACAAGCTCAGCGTCGCGATGCGCCGCCGCTACTGCGGCTGGAACGAAAACTACCTGGCGCAAGTCCTTTTCGGCTCTGAAGGTTAGTGTGCGCTTGCCCTGGCACACAGGCTCAGCCGCTCACGCAATTGAATTTTCAGAAATCGGATGCCGCAGGCGTCATAGCAGTACACAAGATTCCGGTCGGCCACCCAGATCGCTTCGAGGCGAATGCTGCGCGGCCCGTGCAGGCAGAATTGCAGGCCGCAGGGGGAACCGTTACGGGTCAGCGGGGTCTCAGTCAGTCCGAATTGATCTTCGAGGATGTTTTCGCGGTCGCACAACGTCTGGTGGATGAAAGTTCTCAGGTCATCCAGGCTGCGGATGGCGTCGAGGTTGTCGGGCATGGCGTCGTTGGTTCTTTCAGGCTGTCAATCACCGCAGGACACACAAACTTTTCCGATTGGGTATTCTCTGTCGCCGGTTAACTTATCGGCCGCAGCAGGGCGACACTTCGCAGATCAATTCGCAGGTCGGCGCGACCGGCAACCTGCAATCTCACGGTTCATCCGGAGCAATCGGAAGGGGGGCCGCTGCACGGTGTTGAAGAGTTCAAAAGGTTTAAAAGTTAAAAAGTGAATTCCCCATCCTCTATCTACTCCACCATCGACTATCCACTATGCCGCTCATCCCCCCGGACACGTTGACGTCGTTCGCACAAGCGCTGTTTATCGCGGCGGGTGTCGACCCGGCCGAAGCGGCGATCGTGGCCCGCAGTCTGATCGGGGCCAACTTGCGCGGGTACGACTCGCATGGCGTGATGCGCATTCCGTTTTACATTGCCGCGATTCGTGACGGCCGGGTGCGGCCCGGTCAGCCACTGCGAATCGAACGCGAAACCCTCGCCGCGCTGGTCTGCGACGGCAACTGGGGGCTGGGGCAGGTGCTGTCGCGCGAACTGATGCTGCGACTGATAGCCAAAGCGGCGGTGACCGGCGTCGCCTGCGGCACGTTGCGGCAGGCGGCCCACATCGGCCGCGTGGGCGAATACGCCGAGCTGGCCGCCGAGAAGGGCATGCTCGCTTTGATTTGCGCCAACGGTCATGGTTCGGGCCAGCGGGTTGCGCCGGTGGGGGGGATTCGGGGCCGGCTCGGGACGAACCCGCTCAGTATCGGTGTCCCCGGCGGAAAGGAAGGTCCATTCATTCTCGACTTCGGCACGAGCGCCACCGCCGAAGGAAAAATTCGCGTCAAGAAAATCGCCGGCGAGCATGTCCCGGCGGGATGGATTCTCGACGCCGACGGCAATCCGACGACCGACCCGAATCAGTTGTACGGCGATCGGCAGGGAACGATTCTGCCGATGGGGGGCGATCAGGCCTATAAGGGGTTCGGTCTGGCCTTCATGATCGAACTGCTGACGGGAGGGCTGTCGGGGGGGCAATGTTCGCATCCCGATGCGCCGCCGGTGGTGGGCAACGACGTGTTGTTCGTCGTGTTCGATCCGCAACAGTTCGGCGGGAGCGCGCGATTACAATCACAAATCGACGTGCTTGAACCATTTGTCCGCGATACGCCGCGCAAAGCCGGAGTCGATCGAATCACCCTGCCCGGCGATCCCGAGCGGATCGTGCTGGCCAGGCGTCAGGCCGAGGGAATTCCGCTGGATGACGGCAATTGGGCCGAGCTGCTCAAGATCGCCGGCAACCTCAAAGTGCCGGTCCCCGGTGCAACGGTTTAAGGAAACGAGCTGTTATTCTCGATGACCCCACCCGTTGCGTTTTCGACGCTGGCCTGTCCCGACTGGTCGTGGCAGGAAATTCTCGGTCACGGTACGGCCTTCGGCTACGATGGGGTCGAGGTGCGGCTGCTCGAGCGCGAAACCGATTTATTGAGCCGCCCCGAACTGGCGCCGGCATTCCGTGAGCAACGGCGTCGCGAGCTGGAATCCGCCGGGTTTCAGGTGTGCGGTCTGGCATCGTCAGTGACGTTCGATTCACCGGACGCCGCCGAGAGGAAGCGACAGATCGAGACCGGTGGGCGCTATCTCGAACTGGCACACGCCCTGGGCGCCTCATTCATTCGCGTCTTCGGCGATGTTCTGCCCCCTGACTCCGACCCGGTTCAGCGCCGTGCTGTTTTGAATCAGATCGCCGACGGGTTAAATCGTCTCGGCGACCTGGCCGAGCCGACGCTCATCGATGTGTTGATTGAAACCCACGGCGACTTTGCCGATTCGCGACTGCTGTGCGATGTCCTCGAGCAGGTTTCCAGTCCGCGCGTCGGGGTCGTGTGGGATACCCATCATCCCTGGCGGTACTGCGGCGAGCCGATCTCCGAAACGTTTGCGAGGCTCGCGCCGTGGGTCCGGCACACGCATTGGAAGGATTCCAAAGCGCCGAGTCTTCGTGAACGGTCGGTCGCAGAAATCGAGGCCGAAGCGCGGGCACGGCAACTGATGAGCGGTCATCGACCGGCCGACTTCGTCGTGTTCGGCGCGGGTGAATTCCCTGCGGCCGAGTCCCTGCGCGTCCTGCGCGCGGCGGGTTACGCCGGCTGGGTCAGCTACGAATGGGAAAAGGCGTGGCACCCTGAAATTGCCGAGCCCGAAGTGGCGTTGCCGCCGTTTCCGGAAATCGTGCGCAAGCTGTGGTCGTCGCCGCAGTAGCAGCGCCTTTGTCTCCCTTCCCCCCTCGCGGCGGAAGGGATAGGCACGCGTATGGAGCGGATCTGGTTTTTGTGGGAGCGGGGAAAAGTGCGAGAGCCGTAACGACCAAGCTGCATATGATCAGCGAGAAATGACAGCTTTTCAGGATTCATCACTCACTCAGCCTCGCCGGAAGGTGAGCGGTGTAGTTACGATACCCGCTCCGTCCCCAGCTCACGCGCGGACCTATCCTGTCCCCAAGGGAGCCCTCGGAGTTGACCGGATTGTCTGATCTGAATGACGGCCTGGAATCGAGTGCGGCCGAGAACCCTGCCGTCGCGGTCCCTGAGGCCGAGGCGTGCCCGCCCCCCCTCGAATGGCAAGACGTGCTGCGCGAGTTCCATGCGCAGGCCGAGGTGTGGTATCTCGACCGACCACAATACCGATTGACGGGGCGCGTGCTGGGAACGGGGCGGCCGCTGTACCTGCTGGGAGGTTTCGGCGGCGCGCACGAACTGTACGCCCTGCTGGTGTGGCTGCTGCGCGATCAGTATCGCTGCGTGCTGTGGGACTACCCCGGCGTGGCGCCGGGAGCGAAAGCTCTGCGAGGCGTCACGCTCGCCGATCTGGCAGCCGACTTGGCCGCCGTCGCCGCGACCTGCGGCGACGCCTCGATCGATCTTTACGCGCCGTCCTTCGGGACGCTGGTGGCGCTGCAGGCGGCGCTCGATTTTCCCAGGCTGGTCAGGCGGGCGATTCTTCAAGGAGGCTTCGCCCGCCGCCGGCTGTCGGGCGCGGAGCGAATCCTGACGCGGGCCTGCCGCTTTTTTCCCGGCACGCTGCAGAACTTTCCCGGCAGCCGCGGCGTGCGACGGCACAACCATCGCCGCTGGTTTCCGCCGTTCGACGAAACCCGCTGGCAGTTTCTGGAGGAGTCCACCGGTCGCGTCCCGGTCGCGACGCTCGCCTGGCAGGCGACGCTGGTCCGCAATGCCGACTATCGACCGCGACTGGCCGCGGTCACCCAGCGCGTGCTGCTCGTCGAAACCGAAGGCGAAGGGGTCGCCTCGCAATTCTGCCAAACCGAACTGGCGGCCGCGCTTCCCGAAAGCCGGCGAGAGCCGATGCTGTCGACGGGACAGTACCCCTGTCTGACGCATCCGCACCGTGTCGCAAAACTCGTGCGATCGTTTCTCGAAGAGCCTTGAGCGGCGAGCACGAACTTGGTCGGGCCCACAATGGTGGCCGCGTTTAACCAACTTCCCCATGGGAGGTTGGTTAAACTTGAAACAGCGCTGCGGCATCATCGCCCGAGGTGTGTCGGACCGAACGCAAATTCAAAGGCTATTGCAGCCAGTCGAGCGCACTTTGACTTTGGGTTGCGCCTGCGCCATCAGGTGAAGACGACATTCCCCGGTTGCCCCCGTCGCGAGTGACCGCGGGTTACTGTCATTTGGCCAATCAAGCTTGATTGTTCCATGCTCGACCAGTAAAAAGCGGCAAATCGAGGCTCACCGCACTTCGGCGGATGAATATCTGTTCGGCGTGTGTTGTTGTGCTCTTGCCTTCATGGCGGTCACTGTTCAGGAGGAGCGTTCATGATTATTCGCTTGAACCCACTGTCGCTGGCGCTAACCCTGCCGTGTTTGGCGGCCCTCGCGGTTGCCGACCCGGCTCCGAAGGAAGACACAGCCACGCCGATCTCGGCCGCGAACGTGAACCAGGTGCGATCCGTCAAGGAAGTGCCGAAGACTGCCAACCGGATCGTGCGGGGGCCCAATCACGGCGAGCTCATCATCTTCGACTGGAACAACGCCGCCGAGGTCGTGGACGACATGAACCTCCACACGATGCGGACGCTCCCAACGGAGAAACCGCCGACCGACATCGCGGTCAGCCCGGACGGGAAGCTCGTGGCCTGGAACGGAGGCGGCAGGAAGAGCTATACCGTCCAGGAAACAGACGGCGGCAAGACGGTCGACATCGAGATTGGCGAGCACCCCGGCCGGGCCGCCTTCAGCCCCGACGGCAAGCTCCTGGCCATCGGTTTCACTTACTGGGACCCGAATGCGGAAGGTGCCGGCTACTCCGAAATGCGGGTTTTCGACGTCAAGGGCAAGCTGCTCCGGTCGCTGGAAAAGAACCGCCCCGGTGCCCTCCAACCCGTGTTCAGCCCCGATGGCAAGACCCTTGCCGTCGGCAACCGCAATTACGAGACGCAGCTCTTCGACGCAGCCAAGGGCGAGTTGCTGCACAAGCTGTACAAGCGGATGACGCAGGAGGTTGCGTTCAGTCCCGACGGCAAGACCCTGGCGTGCGGTTAAGTAGATGGCACCATCGGGATCTGGGACGTGTCGACGGGCAAGTTGCGGAACTCGGCGCCGTCGGGGTGCAAGGAAATCTATTCGGTCGATTGGAGTCCGAAGGGGGACGTGCTGGCGACGTCTGGACGGGACCGCAAGGTCGTGCTGTGGGAGCCCGGCACGCTGACGAAGCTGAAGGAGTTGGACGCGCCGATCTGGGTGATCCAGGTGCGTTTCACCGCGGACGGCAGCCGCATGCTGACGGCAAGCGCGGCGGACGACGGGGCGACGAAGGACAGGAAGATTGTGGTCTGGGCCGTTCCCAACGGCGTCGATCAATAGCGAGAATGGTGGGCCTGCGCTCGCTGCGCGAGTTGGTCCCACTTTATCCCATTACAAAACAACTGCTACCGCTCGCGATAACGAAGATTCGGCTGCTCGACGGTGACAACCGTATTGGGGGGGATGCTTTTGGTCAGCGAGACACTCGCCCCGATCGCCGAGCCGGCGCCGATTACGGTGTCGCCCCCCAGAATCGTGGCGTTGGCGTAAATCACCACCCGTTCTTCGATCGTCGGGTGCCGTTTTTTTCCGCGAATGATGTTGCCTTGCGCGTCGCGCGGGAAGCTGAGTGCCCCCAGCGTCACCCCCTGGTACAGTTTGACATTCGCCGCGATGTCGCACGTCTCGCCGATCACCACACCGGTCCCGTGGTCGATGAAAAACGACGGTCCGATCGTGGCCCCCGGATGAATATCGATGCCGGTGCGGCTGTGGGCCCATTCGGTCATCATGCGGGGAACGATCGGCACCCGCAGGCGATAAAGCTCGTGCGCCAGCCGCTGAATCGTGATCGCTTCGAGTCCGGGGTAACTGAAAATAATCTCGTCGAGACTGGTCGCGGCAGGGTCGCCGTCGTACGCGGCCTGCACGTCAGAGGCCAGCAGTTCACGAATCTGCGGGATCGTCTCGAGAAACCCGATCGCCTTCGCCTGGCCGAGTGCTTCGAAATCGACGTCGCTGCCGGCCCCGCACGAAGTGTCGTTGCGCAGGTCGTGCTCGTGCCGCAGCGCGCGGGCGATTTGCTGCGTCAGGCTGTCGTGCAATCCGTCGATCAGGTCGCCGACGTGAAACGCCACATTGCCGTGATGCAGGTTTTGCCGCCGGCGATATCCTGGAAAGATGACTTCCTTGAGCGTTTCGCCGATCTCGATGACCGTGCTGAGATTGGGAAGCGGGCAGTGCCCCAGATGATTGATCGAGCTGATCGTCTCGTACGTGTCGATGATCCGCGAGGTCAGTTCGGGCAGCTCTTCCTTGCGGCGAAGGTCCGTGGCCATTTCGAAAATCCTTGGGCATTTCGGGAAGCCGGCGTGGGGGCGGGCTCGGCCGGCGCCAACCCGGCGCCCCCTTGCACTTTACCCAGCCGTCACAGCTTAACGCTCGATTTTACGAGGGCCGCAAAATCGGGGTCAAGCGCACGCGCAACACCATCGGTCCAAATGACATCGACTGAATAACCGCTCCAAGTTGAGACAGGAAACGGGCGATATCTGGCATCAAAGGGCTTTACAAAGCAAACCAGCATTTTCTTGTCACGGCTCGAAGAATTCTACGGTGTCGAGATCTATGTGGATGTGAGCGCCTCTCTTGTGACCGAAGAAGACGTCAACCACGAATCTGACGAATCAAACGAATTATGGAAAGGGACTCTTCTTTGTGACCGATTCTCGCCGGTTAATCTTTATTCGTTCGATTCGTCGGATTCGTGGTTCCCATTTTTGGTTGCAGCCGAAGGCTGCGCCAGGGACGTTGCCGAGTCTTCACTTCCGCACGACGATCTTGCCGAAATGCGAGCCGCTTTCCATGGAGCGTAATGCCTCCGGGAAATCGTCGAACGCAAACGCGCGATCGACGACCGGTCGCAACTGCTGCAAAGCGATCGTCCCGTTCATGGATTCGAACATGGCCCGGCTGCCGACGAAGATGCCTTGCACGCGGACCCCCTTCATCAGAATCGGCAACGGATCAATCTGGCCGAAACCGGCCAGCACGCCGATCAGGCTGATGCAGCCTCCCATTCGCACGGCTTGCAGCGATTTGCCGAGCGTCCCCGCGCCGCCGACCTCGACCACGTGATCGACCCCCACCCCGCCCGTCAGCTCGCGCACTCGCTTTTCCCAGTCGGGAACGGTTTTGTAGTTGATGCCGTCAGACGCACCCAGTTCGGCGACGCGTGCCAGCTTCGCATCGCTGCTGGAGGTGGCAATCACCCTTGCCCCGCGCGCCCGGGCGAACTGCAGCGCGACCAGCGAAACGCCCCCCGTCCCCTGGATCAGCACCGTGTCGCCGGCTTTAATGCCGCCGGCGGTCACGAGTGCGTGCCACGCTGTCACCGCGGCACATGGCAACGTGGCGGCCTCTTCGTCAGCGAGATGTTCGGGAACGGGCACGACCCCCTGTTCGTCGAAGACAACCCGCTCGGCCAGCACTCCTTCGATCGCCCCTCCCAGCGCCGACTTCGATTTGGCCTCCGTCAGTTCGCCGTCGAGCCACTGCTGCATGAAGATTCCCGCAACGCGGTCACCCGCTTTGACGCGCGACACACCTTCGCCCACGGCGACCACCTTGCCGACGCCATCGGACAGCGGCGTGAGGGGCAGACGCTGCTTGGGGTTGTAAAGTCCCTTGACCAGCAGCAGGTCGCGGTAGTTGAGCGACCAGGCGTGCATTTCGACCAGCACCTGGCCGGCGGCCGGCCGCGGCTCGGGTCGATCAACACGTGTCAAGGCATCGAAGCCGAAGCCCCCTTGCAGTTCGTAGGCTTTCATGAGCCGATCTCCTGGAACTGTGACTGCGATTATGTTTCGAGCAAGACGTTCGAACAGCGAAGGGAGCAAATGCTGGACGTAGTTCAGCGACTGGCTGGCGCAGGGGCAAGATGAATCAACAACCCACCGGCCGGTGCAAGCCTGGCCTCAATGAGGCCGCCTTTTCGCACGTCAACTGTTCGACTGGAAAGGCGATGCGGAGCGGACAGATCGTCACGATACACCTCCGCCCGGTACGTTCCAGCCCCAAGAATGTCCAGTGACACCGGAAAATCCCTCGCTTCACGGTTTGTCATCGCGCCGATCCACCAATCGTCTCCCGACCGACGGGCAATCACAACGGCTTCGCCGACGGTCGCGGTCAAGACTTTCGTGTCGTCCCAGGTCGTCGGGATTTTCGCCAGCACCGGCAGGGCTGGATGGCCCCGGTATGCCGAAGGATAGTCGGCGACCATCGACAGGTGGTTCTGATACACGACATAGGACGCCAGCGTTCGGCAGGGGGTCCCGATGACCAGTGGCGCCTCGTTCCGCGGCTTGAATTCTTCGGGAGTTACCGTCCGGAACGAGCCCTGATGAAAGTCCAGCGGCCCGGCCAGCATTCGCGTGAAAGGGATCGTCACTTCGTGCTCGGGAGAGACGCCGAGTTTGTCCCACTTGTCGTATTCGAGATTCATCACCCCTTCGCTGGAGAGCAGGTTGTGGTAGGTGCGCTCCAGTCCGGTCGGTTTCGGTGAGCCGTGCAGGGTGACCGTCAGGTGATTCTCGGCGGCCGTTTGCAGCAGCTCGCGCAGGAAATTGACCATCTCTTGATCGTCGCGATCCATGAAGTCGATCATCACCCCTTCGACGCCCCACTCGCGGTACAGGGGAAAAGCGCGGCTCATGTGTGCCCGAGCGGCCTGCCAGTGCATCCAGAATCTCAGCTTGACTCCCCGCGTTCGGGCGTAACGCAGGACCTCGGGCAAGTCGAGCCCGTCGACCCCCTTCGTCGGCGACGCTCCTTCAAACGGCACGATCGGGCCGCCGTACCAGGCCGTGTTGTCTTTGCCATCCAGCGAATGGCAGGCAATGCCCGACTCCGCGCAGAAGTCGATGTAGTACCTGACCGTTGCCGTGTTGAGTCCCGGCCGGAACGGCACATTCTCTTCGTAGTAGCCGTTCCACCACGGAAAGGTCGTTTTCCCAGACTTGATCCACACAGTGTCTTCGATTGCGCACGGAGCGTTGAGGTGCAGCAGCAGATCTGATTCGACCAGCCGCCCGACCTGCTCCCCCAGGAGGATAACCCGCCAAGGCGAATCGTGCGGCAGTTCAGCCCGGACGGCGACTTTCGGTTCTTTCGGAAGGGGTGATAATCGGCTGACCAGCCCCATCGGCTGTTCGCCCGCGCGCGAGAGATACATGCCCGCGTAATCGGTCAGGTTCGCCTCAGTAATGGCGGCCCAGCCTGTTCCCGGCAATTCGAGCAAGAGCGGCAGGCCCAGCAGCCAGTCGCGCGGCAGGTCGCCGACCTGCTTGACCTCATAACGCTTCTCGTATGAAGTCGTAAAACCGTTAAGCGGCAGCGCGAACGCGCGGGCCTCGGCCGGAAGGACGAACTCTGAGCGTTCTCCCGCGACGACCAGCGACGGCCAACCCTCCTGTTTCGGGAATCGGTAGCGATAGGCGACCCCGTCATCGTAGGCGCGCAACACCAACTGCCAGCGGCGCGGCACCTTGAATTGGTCGCGCAGCGAGATCACGACTTCAGAGCCGCGCTCGATGACGTTTTTCCGCTTCCCCGGCTGCTGGACATAGTCGTTACGAAGTTGCGTGCTTTGGACGGCTTCGACGACACAATCGGAGCCGAGCGTCAAGCCCTCCGCCAAATCGACTCGTAGCGGCGACGGCAGGAGGATTTCTTTCCCATGAAAGCGAACTCGAAGGTGCGGGACCGATTCCCCCGTTCCCGATGGTGCAAGGCTAAGTTCGGCTTCGACGTATCCATCCGGCGATTTCACGGTCACGGGTTGCCGAACATCTCTGTCGGCACCAAGACACTGGCTCGCACTCGCGAGCAGGCCCAGGGCCGCCACCCAGATTGAGAGAACGCGTTGAATCGCGTCAGCCGTTGCTGCATGTCGCATCTTGAGTTCCCTGGTCCAAAGGGGCCAGTCTCCAGGGCCAGCGCGCACTTTGGGGGGTCTTGGCAATTTAGGAAGACTTGCGCCAGGAGGGTTGATGTTGTAAGAAGTTCTCCGTGTGGTTGTTCATTCAACGGCTCACGGAGGACGCGCGATGGTGGACGGAATTCGGATCGGGCTGG
>SIAF01000262.1 GCA_009691905.1 Planctomycetaceae bacterium
CAAATCGACCAAGATACTCTCACTGTTGCGCTCCTTCGCTTTGGATTCCCATTCCAAAAACACACACGAAGGTGCGCAACAGGTTTTTAATTTCCTGGCAACCCCAGTTTCCCCCAATCTCCGCAGTTTCGTCCGGCCACCCTCGCCCTCTCCCCTCATTCAGGCAGCGAGCGCTCGAAGAACCGTGCGAAATTTTGGTACATGATGCCGTCGATGTCGGCCTGCGCGTAGCCGCGGCGGGCGAGAATGTCGGCGACTTTGGGAAGGTCGGCAATCGTGTCGAGGTCTTTGGGGGTTTGTTCCTTCCCGAAGCCGCCGTCGAGGTCGGTCCCCAGGCCGCTGTGCCTGGCATTGCCGGCGAGCTGGCAGATATGGTCGATGTGATCGACCACATTTTCGAGAGTGCAATGATCGGGCTGCGTGACGCCGATCGTCCAGCCGGGGGTCAGCATCCAGGCGTCGAACGCGGCGCCGATCACGGCCCCGCGGGCGATGAGCGCCTTGATCTGGTCGTCGGCCAACTGGCGGTCGGCGGGAACCAGGGCGCGGCAATTGTGGTGACTGGCGAGAACCGGTCCCTGAAAAACGTCAAGCGCTTCCCAGAACGACTGATCGGCCAGGTGCGTGACATCCAGCAGCATGCCCACTCGATCCATCTCGCGAAGCAGCGCCGGCCCTTCGGCGAGCAACCCCCCTTCGCTTCCCGTACCGTGCGAGTACGGGCTGATGCCGTAATGCGACGGCCCGAGAATCCGCAGGCCGGCGTCAAACCATTCGCCGATTTGTGCAGGTGACAGAATGGACGGGCTGCCCTCCATGCTGAGGATGTAACCGATCGGCAGCGTGCCGCTGGTATCCTGCTCCCATTCGGCAATGTGCGCCTTCAACGTTCGTCGATCGGGAATTTCACGGAGCACCCCTTTGGCGACCAGCGCCTTGTAATAGGCGAGCTGCCCGTAGCACGCGGCATACGCCGCTTCGCGCGAATGATAATGCGTGAGCACCTTGTCCCGGCGATGCAACCGCGGGAGCAGCGTCGAGACGGTGATCCCGACGCGACCTTGCCGCAGAGCGTCCCACGAGACGGTATTCGGCCCCGGCACGATGTCTTTGAACTGCTTTTCGAATTCGCGGATCCGCGCGACCGGCCACTCGAGGTTGCGATTCCATTCGAGAGCATTCCAGGCCATGTCGAGGTGGGCGTCGAAAATCAGCATGTCATCTTTGGGGTGAAAGGGTTCAAAAGTTGAAAGGTTAAAAAGTGCAGTGGTTTAATGGGCCGTTTAGCCGCGAGCCGCAGCCGAGTTTTCGTCGAGCGACACGAGTTGCCGCTCGTCACCCCCGGCGCGCGACGAAACCGCGGCGACGAGCGCGAACCAGCCGGCGAGGAATAGCAGCCCACCCAGAGGAACCACCGTCATGCCGAGCCATTTCATGCCGGTCAAAGTGTACGCGTACAGCCCGCCCGAGAAGCCGAGCGTTCCGGCGACGAAGCAGCATCCGGCCACCGTCAGCCATTTTGAAGGCCGCCGCAACGCGAGCAACCCGACGGCCAGTAGCGCCAGGCCGTGGTACATCTGGTATTCGGCCCCGGTCTTGAAATCAGCCAGATACTTCTGGGCGAGGGGCATGGTGGCGACGACCGTCTGCGTCCCGCCGATGACGACCTTTTTCTCAAACGGCGGCGCGGCCGCGTATTTCTGATGAAAATATCCGTCGAGCCCGTGTGCCCCGAACGCCCCGGCAGCGACGGAGAGCCCCGCGAACAAACCACCGATCGAGAGCCAGCAGCGATAGCAAAACATCGCGGAAAAAACCTCGGGTCAAGTCCATCAAAATGATGCCGGTCGATCGACCCTCATCGTCGTCGATTGCACGAAATATGCAAGGAGCAATACGCTTCGACTCAAATCGAAATCTTCGCCCCGAGAACTTTGACGAACGCGGCCAACCAATCCGGGTGCGCCGGTCAGGCTGGGGCGGTGACCAGATTGTCGTCGACGTGCGCTTTGTCGACGGCGATCTCGACGAAGTCGCCCCCTGCCAGTCGAATCTCGGGAGCGCAGGCCGGGTACGCCGAGCAGCGCCGCCCGCGCAGGACGCCCGCCGCAGCCAGCAGTTGCAGGCCGTGGCAGATCGCGGCAATCGGCTTGCGCGCCGTATCAAAGTGACGGACGATCGCCAGGACGCTCTCGTTGAGCCTAATGTATTCGGGCGCCCTTCCCCCCGGCACAAGCAGCCCGTCGTAGTCGTCGGGTTTGACGTTGGCGAAAGTGGCGTTGAGCGCGAAGTTGTGGCCCGGTTTTTCACTGTAGGTCTGGTCTCCTTCGAAATCGTGGACCGCCGTTCGGATCGTCTCGCCGGCCTGCTTGCCGGGGCAGACCGCATGCACGGCATAGCCCAGCATGGTCAGCGCCTGAAAGGGGACCATGATTTCGTAGTCTTCGACGTAGTCGCCGGTGAGAATCAGGAGGCGTTTGGCAGCCATGCGGTTTTGCCTTGTGCAATGGCACCAGAAAAATCAGCTTTCGGATGCAATCCGACGGATCGCAGCGACGATCTGATGCGAGACACTAATCATGCGCGGCGCCGTTTTCTGACGGGGCGCCGTTTTGCTCGTGGGGGGTTCCCGTCGTGTGGCGAACGACCTTGCGCAATTCGCGGAGCGTGACGGGCTGCACGAGCACGCGGCAGCGATCGCTTTCGGGCAGGCGGTCTTTCCATTCCGATTGCTGCGGTGCGAGCACCAGCACCAGCCCGGCTGACGTCTCCTTCTGCAGCGACTGGGCTTCTTTGAAGCCCTTGAGCGCGTCGTCCCCCAGAGCGTCCCCCATGATGACCATGCAATCGGGAGGGCTGCTCTTCAGGCGATTGAGACCGCGCTGCAGATCCGACAGCACCAAAACCCGAAAGCCGTGCTTCGAAAAATACTCGCGCAGCACGTCCTGCTGCTTGTGTCGATCTTCGATGCACATCAACGTATACAGGTTGGCGCTCGCGCCCGCCCCCCTTGTCGAATCCGAAGGGCGTGACGAATCAGAAGGGCGCGACGATTCGGCGCCCGGACGGCCCTCGCCGGGCACGGTCCCGGCGTTTTGCTCAAGCTCGATCATCGCCCCTTTCAGGTCGCGGAGCACCTCAGCCGGTGCCTGATGGCGCAGGCCGGGGTTGAGCTGCATCAGCCGATCGACGATCGCCGCGACCAGACGCGGCAGGCCGGGTTCGAGCGCGCGAACCCGGCGGACCTGCAGGTAACGGCTGAATTGACTGCGTTCGGCGCGGTCTTTGGTTCTCGCCAGCGGCGGGATGCCGGTCAACAGTTCGTAATAGATCGCCCCCAGAAAATACAGGTCGCTGCGAGGGTCGTTGCGCGGCACCCCGGTGTTTTTCTCGAGGGTCGCATACTCCAACGCGCGCTGCGAGCTTTCGTCACCCCCCCGTTCTTCTTCGGCAACCCCTGCGAGCCCGAAATCGACGAGCTTGGCCACCCCCTGGCTGCTCATCAGCACGTTGGTCATCTTCAAGTCGCGGTGCGTCGCCCCCTTGGAAAAGGCGTATTGCAGCCCTTCGGTCATATCCAGGATGCAGCGCGTGGCTTCGAGGGGACTCAACTTCTTGCGGATCGTAATAAAGTCCCGCAGATTGCCCCCCTCGACAAATTCCATTGAGAAGTAGTGCTGGCCGTTCGATTCCCCGACTTCATAAATGGGCACGATGTTATCGTGCTTGAGCAACTGCCCCAGTTCGGCCTCACGATGAAACTCGTTGATCGACTTGGGACTTTCGGCCCAGCGCTGACGCAATACTTTCAGCCCGATCATTCTCCCGGTTTGCAGGTCGCAGCCCCGGTAGACCCGCGCAAAGCTGCCCGAAGCATTGCGGTACATCAGCTTGTAGTGCCCGAGCACCAGGCCTTCGGTTTCGCCCTTCGCGATCCGGCTGACCTGATATGAAGTGAGTAACCCCTTGTTCTCAAGGCACTTGAGAAGTTCTACCGGAGTCGGATGGCGGCTGCCCGCTTGCGCAAGACACAGCTCAATCTGTGGCTGAGGGACAAGCTGCGATCCCACGAGCAGCCGGCTAAGCTCTTCGATCTTGGCGGAGGACATGGCCACTAAAGTACTTTTGAGAACGGCACGCCAGCCCCGACGCGCAGTGGGAAAGGGATTCGAGTCAAACGGATGTCGCGGGATCGTACACCGATCCCGAGAAACAAGTACTGCGTCACGAGAACTGAGAATCGAGAAACCCGAAACGTCAGAACGACAATTCAGAGACGGTTTATATTACACGTCATCGGCCCTGTGTCAAAGGTTTGAGCGGTGCAGCAGGTTCCCCAATCGGGTATGGAGCAAAACTATTCGGAAATGGATCGCTTCGGCAGTCCAACCTGAACCAGCCATCTCAGCAACAGTTATGCCGAGCGATGGTTAACACTACAGCGCACCTTGATGCAATTTGTGAGTTTAGGCAAGAACGAATCGACGCAAGTCCATATTCTTCGGTCGGCTCGACCACTGAATCGACGAACGTGCGCTGTAGTGTTAAGTGGTCGTGAGACTGCAAAACCGCGTTTCACCGGCCAGAATGGTCGCCAAAACCTCGATCGGGGAACCCGCATCCCGATGCCGGAAGACCCATAAATCGGCAGGATCCCCGGTAGTCAGCCGCTGTTCGCGGAAGCCCAGCAATCGCGCTGGATTGCGGGAAGCCATATCAATCGCCTCGCGCAAGCCGGCCGAGCCACACGACACCGCCTGCGCCACGCACATTTCCGTCGTCCAGCCCGATCCAGCCAGAATCTGATCCTGGCCGGCGACGACAATTCTGCCGCCGGGCTTGACCTCGACTTTGCCCAGTTCGTTCTCATATGTGCCCGGCGAACAACCGGCCCATCCCGACGCATCACACGTCAAAATGATCCCGGCGAACGTCTTGGCGCCAACCATCGAGCGCACCACGCTGTCGGGCAGGTGGTGTCCGTCGACGATCAGGCTCGCCGCGAGCCGCGGTTCGCCCAGTTGCTCCCAGATCGAGTTGGGGTGCCGCCTCAGCACCGGATGGGTGCCGTTTCCCAGATGGGTGCTGAGCGTCGCCCCCGCGTCGACCGCGGCGCGAATCTGGTCGCCGGTGGCGGCCGTATGGCCGATGGCGATGCACACTCCCGAATCGATGGCGCGGCGAATGAACTCCAAGGCGTGCAGTGCCTCGGGGGCGATCGTGACCAGCCTGATCCGATTTCCCGAAACCTTCTGCAACTCGCAAAACTCGCTCCAATCGGCGGCACGAATATGGGCTCGCGGATGCGCGCCGCGCGGGCCGTCTTCGGCCGACAGGTACGGGCCTTCAAGGTGAAACCCGGCGACCATATGGTTGACCACCGGCTCTGACTCGCACGCCTGGCGAATCGCCTCAAAGCCTTGCCTGAGCATCTCGAACGAACTGGTGATCAGCGTCGGACACAGTCGCGTCACGCCGTGGGCGAGATACGCAGTGATGGCCGTTGTCGCCTGCAAGGGGGTCAAGTTGCGGTCGGCAAACCAGACGCCTCCATATCCGTTGACCTGCAGGTCGAACAGCCCCGGCGCAACGAAGGGCAGTTCGTCCAACGGTCCCGACGGCCAAAGCGGCCTGACCGACGCGATGCGCGACGCCACGATCGCCAGCCGCACCGCCTCGCCCGTATCGTAGCGGCGGGCGTCAATAAACCGCGGCTGGGTACGCGCCGTTTTGAATTCAGGTGTCGCAGCAGGAACCGGGCCGGTCATCGATCACCTCCGTCCAGCAGCGGCACGCATTCTTCCAGTCTCGTCCCCCGCTCGTCGGTGATGGCGAATTGTCCAGGGCCGCGCAGCGAAACACCGGCGTGGCTCCCGGCTTTCGATAACAGATACAGTTTGAGGTGGAAGTTGGGCAACCCGGCCGCATCGAGCAACCACGGTTCCGTGGTATGTTTTACAACGCGTCGCAGCACTTCCAGGCCGGCTTCGAGAGGCGAAAGGCTCTGCCGCATAAGTTCCACCGCGGCAAAGCTCGAAAGATTCTTCAGCGTCGCTTCGCCGCGCCCCGTGCTGCCGCACGAGCCGATTTCGTTATCGACGTACAGCCCGGCCCCGACGATCGGCGAATCGCCGACGCGTCCTGGAATCTTGAACGCCAGGCCGCTGGTGGTCGTGACACCCGCGATGTCGCCGGCGTCCGTGAGCGCAGAGCAGTGAATCGTGCCGGTCGGCCTCGGCAGCCGCGACCTGGTTTTTTGGGGAGCGCCCGGCTGGACGTTGGCTTCGATATTCGAGGGGCGCAGCGACAGATTGAAAAACTCGGCGACGTGGGGGTCGATCGGGCCGACCGGGGGGAGCCAGTCGTGTTTATCGGACAGCGTTTGCTTCCAATACAGCCAGATTCGGCGAGCCTTTTCGGTCAGCAGGTTTTCTTCGGGAAAGCCGCAGGCCCGCGCAAACGAGAGCGCCCCTTCGCCGACGATCAGAACGTGGTCGGTCCGCCGCAGTACCTCGCGGGCGACCTGGGCCGCGTGACGCACGCGCCGCAGGCCGGCAACCCCCCCGACGCGATGCGTCGGCCCATGCATGACGGCGGCATCGAGTTCGACCTCTCCCTGTTCGTTGGGAAGCCCGCCATAACCGACCGAGGTCTCGTCGGGATCATCCTCGACCAGCGTCACGCCGGCCACGACGGCATCGAGCGCGTCGGCTCCCTGCGCCAGCAACTCGTAAACGCGTCGCGTGGCCTCCCGACCGTTCGAAGACGAGATGACCTTCATGCAGGGAGTCCGGAAGTGAATAACGAATGTCGAAGCTCGTTCGTCATTCGGTTTTCGAGTTTTGGATTTTATTAGACATTTGTTGTCGACATTCGTCATTTCTGCATCAATCGTCCCATTCGTCGGAGTTTTCGTACTGCGCGGGCGATTTCCCTTTTTTCTCGATGATTTTCATTTTGGTCATCCTGCGGCTGCTCGGCAGAATCTTCTCGAGTTTGACCGCGAACCGCCAGGAGTCTCCGAAATCGTAGAGGAAGGTCATCGTCTGACCCGGATCCAACGGGAGCGAGCCGATGGCAAATTCGTCGGTGTAGTATTCGGTGTCTTCGGTGGCCGGGTGCCCGATCGTGATGTTCCGCCCCGAGCGATCCCGAAGCTGCAATTCGTACAGGTGATCGAAATCGAATTTGAAACTATCAATAATGCCTTCGATCAGTTCGTCCACGTTCGAGTCGGCGGGAATGACGATGCGTCGCCAGACATCCCCCAGCGACACCTTGAACTGCCAGATGCCATCGACAAATTCACCTTCATCCTCGGTCAACGTGTTTCGGCAATTCGGAAACTCGTCGCGGAAAAAATCCCCCAGCCACCGCTTGTCGTTATTTTCCCGCACTCGATCGAGGACCAAATCGACCATCTCGAAAAATCCGCGGCTCGGATTGAGCAAGCGGTCAAATAATGCGATTCCCAAGTCGGTTTTCCGAACCGACTTGATACGCCAGTTCTCACCCGCCTGGGGCGCCACGCGCGGAATTTCCAGAATGCCGAACAGCTCCAGCAGCGCGGCGGTCGTCTGCGAATGCCAATGGTAAAAGCACTTCTTCACGGGGACTCCCGCTTTCGTCGGCCGAATTCCCATTTCGCTCAAATCGCGGAAGCCCCACTGCAGGTCATGCCAGGGCCCGCTTCGCGATGAGGCGTCGGAGTCGATCGGACTCCAGTCACTGGTGAACATCACGTGCAGCAGCGTGAAGTACCGTTCTTCCGGGTTCAGAGCATTCCACTGGTCCAGACGCTTCGCGTTGAGCGAAATGCGACCGCTGTCTCCCTCGCCGCTCGAAACGCCCAATCCGGTCGACCGCAACAGCAGGTACAGGCCGTTCAAATGGGGATACGACACCTGCTGAGGTCGATCGAGCGCCGGTCGCAGGGGGTGAGTCATGCGTTCGTCGAGCTCTTTCAGCCTGGCCAACGGGATGCGGTGATTCTTGCCGCCGCTAGACATGCCGTCGGTCCCCACGAAATCGAGCAGCGTTTGAAAGTCGCGCAGAATCGTGCCGGGACTCGACTCGTCGATCACCTGCCGCGTAAGAATGTCCGACTGACTCGTGGCCGTCTTGGGCATGAGGGGCGCCTCCTGTGCTGTGTACCGCGCGCGGTTGATTGAAACCGTCCCGCACGCATTGCTCCTGTCAGTGCGGTCAGATTACCGGGCACGCAGGTCTGCGCCAAGAAACGCAGGCGAGCCGGCGGGTTTATCCCGCTGGTTTGACACACCGGGGGGGTCAACCCACCGGCTCGCTCAAGGACGAATGTCGAAATCCGAATCCCGGCGCGCCGGGAATGAAATCCGAAGCTCAAATGCCCAAATGACCGATGCGCCGTTCGACATTCGGGCTTCGTCATTGTTTCGTCATTCTGATTTCGACATTCGTCATTCCCTCTCGCTGCTTGATCGGCCCCTCGGGCGGCCCTAAAATCCGTTGGGGTGCAACCGGCGGTCGGCTCGATCGCCGGATTTCATTTCAAACTCGTCAACTACAAACCTCTGACAGGGCGATCCATCTTGGCGGTTGAACAACGCGACTTCGACGAGTTTCTCGACAAGTTTCGCAAGCACCGCGACCTGATGACCGAAGAACTGCACAAAGTCATCATCGGGCAGGACGCCGTCATTGAGCAGATTCTGGCGGCGGTCTTCACCGGCGGACACTGCCTGCTGGTGGGTGTCCCCGGCCTGGCCAAGACGCTGCTGGTCAGCACCATCGCGCGGATTCTCGACGTCAAGTTCAAGCGGATTCAGTTCACCCCCGACCTGATGCCATCGGATATCACCGGCACCACCGTGCTCGATGAAAGCGAAACGGGGCAGCGCAGCTTTCGCTTCGTGGAAGGGCCGGTGTTCACCAACATTCTGCTCGCCGACGAAATCAACCGTACGCCTCCCAAGACGCAGGCGGCCCTGTTGCAGTCGATGCAGGAACACGAAGTCACGATCGGCCAGACCACCTATCCGCTGCCCGACCCGTTTTTCGTAATCGCCACGCAGAACCCGATCGAGCAGGAAGGAACCTATCCTCTGCCTGAGGCCCAGCTCGATCGCTTCATGTTCAACATCAAAGTCGATTACCCGTCGCTGGAAGAAGAAGAGATGATTCTCAGCGCCACCAGCACGATGGAAAAGCCCGAGACTCGAAAAGTGCTCTCGGCCAAGGCGATTCAATACCTGCAAAAGCAAATCAACCTCATCCAGGCTTCGCCGCTGACGGTCAATTACGTGGCACGCCTGGTGCGGGGCACCCGGCCGGCCGACGCTTCGGCACCCAAATTTATCAAGGAACTGGTCGATTGGGGGGCCGGCCCGCGGGCCGGGCAGTACCTGATCGCCGGCGGTAAAGCCATGGCCGCAATGGACGGGCGACCCAGCGTTTCGATCAGTGACATTCGTAAAGTGGCCGTCCCGGTCCTGCGGCACCGAATTTCGACCAATTTTCAGGCGCAGGCCGAGGGGCTGACAACTGAAGATATTGTCGAACGGCTGGTCGCGGAGATTCCCGAGCCGGTGATTCCCAAGTACGAGTGATCGGCGGGGAGAGTGCGAGACGCACTTTGCACGTGGATGGAGTGGAATTAAGACGTCGACTGAGGAAATCGAGCCGATTCCTGACGCTGGCCACCACGCGAAATTCCGAATTGTGCGAGCATTTCCCAGCGTTTTGCAGCGATTCGTGATTTCAAAATTCCATAAATTCCACGTTTGAGTGTTTTTTCGAATTCTCCTGCCGCTGAGATTTTTTGCGCTCACCCGGCGCGTTGTGTTGCCGGTGATCGGCTGTTTCCAATTCTACAATTCTACGGTCTTGTATTATCGTGAATTCTTCCGCCCCAGAGAATCTGGAAGCGGAATCAGCGGACAGAATCGACCTCACGGTCATCATCCGCGCCGACGACAAAAGACTGTCCGCCCAGGACGCAGCGCGGCTTGCGGCCCCAACCGAAGGTTTCTTTGAAATCGTGTTTCGGCGTTGAATGATCGATTCACTCCGACAAGATCATGAACGTTTGCTTGGCAGAGGGACGCAGATTCCCTCGTTCCCAAGCTCTGCTCTCATCCTTATACACAAGAAAATTCGCCGGATCGCGAAATTCCGCAACCGACGGCACGGCATTTGCGCCAGCCTCTTGACCCTCAGCGTCTAATCACCGAGGTCTCACGGAGGGGTATCATGCAGGAATGGCTCACGGCGGAGCTG
>SIAF01000002.1 GCA_009691905.1 Planctomycetaceae bacterium
GGCGAACCGTAGCACAAAGCCGAAGGCCTTCCAAGCATGGCGAAGCACCCGGTGTCGGTCTATTATAGGCCCCTTATCCACAAGTCGCCGAAGGCGTTTCGTATCGGCCAAGCTTTGACTGGTCCCTGTTCTCAACGAGGAGTTGTCCATGAGTGCTTTGCGTTTGGCGGGCTTCTGCCTGCTCCTGGGATTTCTGGGAATCGTATTGCCCCGACAAAGCCGCGACGAACTGCGTGCCGCGCCGCCGAAAAAGCTGCGGATGCTGATGGTCACCGCCTCCAAAACCTTCACGCACAACCCGGTCAAACGCGAAAAGGACGAGCTGGCCCCCTCGGAAATCACCGTGACCCAACTCGGGCAGGAGAGCGGGCTGTTCACTGTCGACTGCACGCAGAAGCCGGAACTCGACTTCACTGTCGAGAACCTCAAAAAATACGACCTTGTGTTTTTCTACACACAGGGGCCTGACCTCGAAATCGCCAAAGAGGCCCTCGACTACTTCTTCAACACCTGGCTCAAGCAGAAGGGGCACGGCTTCATTGCCACGCACTCGTCGACCGACACCTACGGCGGGTACGAGCCGTACTGGGACATGATCGGCGGGACTTTCGACGGCCACCCTTGGAACGCCGACCAGAAAATTACGATCACCGTGCATGACAAGCAGCACCCCGGCAGCAAGCCGTGGGGCGACGAGTTCACCATCACCGACGAAATCTACCAGTACCAGCACTGGCAGCCCGAGAAAGTCCGCGTGCTGATGAGCCTGAACATGGCCAAGTGCGGCCTGAAAAAGCCATACCACGTGCCGATTTCGTGGGTCAAACAGTACGGCGATGGTCGAATGTTTTACACCAATCTGGGACACAACACCGAAACCTGGGCCAACAAGACCTTCCGCGAATCGCTTCTGGGAGGGATCAAATGGGTGATGGGGCTGGAAAAAGGAGACGCCACCCCCAACCCCGAAGTCTCCAAGGCCTGGGACGAGAAGTCCAAGGCCGATGCCCAGGAGAGCCAGTAGCATGGAAGCCACGCTCCCTGAGGGGGTTGGCGAAATCCCGGCGCTGCTTGCGCTCCACGGCGTCGAGATTGTCGACACCTTCGCCGAGGCATTTCCCGTCACCGGGGCGCGGGTGATCATCACCGCCATTTCGGCCCAGTGGGCTCGAACGGCCGCGACCGTCATGACCGGCAACGCCACCAGCGTCATCGCCTGCGATGTCGAGGCGGCGATCGACCGCGAACTGACGGGCGACGAAACCCCTGACGGCCGGCCCGGCGTGAGCGTGCTCGTGTTCGCCTTCAGTCGCGAGGGGTTGGGCAAAGCCCTTGCCGCCCGCGTCGGGCAGTGCGTGCTGACCTGCCCTACGACCGCCTGCTACAACGGCATCGGCGAGTGCCCCAAAGACAAACAGGTCGTGGTCGGCGGGCTGTTGCGTTTTTTCGGCGATACCCACCAGTCGTCGAAGCGTCTGGCCGGCCGCCGCTTGTGGCGCGTGCCGGTGATGGATGGCGAATTCGTCTGCGAAGATCGGTTCGGCACCGTCAAAGGGGTGGGTGGGGGCAACTTGCTGATTGCCGGAGTCGATCAGGCCGCCGCGCTTTCGGCGGCCGAAAATGCCGTCGCCGCGATTCGGCAGGTGCCCGACGTGATCCTTCCCTTTCCGGGGGGCATCGTGCGTAGCGGCAGCAAGGTCGGCTCGAAGTACAAGAAGCTCAAGGCCAGCACCAACGATGCCTACTGCCCGACGTTGCGGGCCGTGACCGACAGTGAACTGCCCGCACATGTGCAGGCGGTCTACGAAATCGTGATTGACGGCCTTTCCGAGTCGCGCGTCGGCGAAGCAATGCGGGCCGGGCTGCACGCGGCCTGTCAAACGCCGGGGGTTGTTCGAATCACGGCCGGAAACTACGGCGGGAAGCTGGGGCGGTTTCATTTTCATCTGCGGGACCTGCTGTAGCAGGCCCGGTGCGACCGCACCTTTGACGCACCGCGAATCAAAAAAAAGTAGTCTTCATCGCTCCGCGTGAAGAGTGCAAACGCCTACAATCACCAACAGGGTAACCGCATAAATTCGGCGAACGAGACCCGCCAAAGGCACCCGCCATCGATTGGGCCATGTGGCGTCAACTTGGCGAGTGCCCCCGATCAAAATGTCACGCCCCGAGACTCTTCACGCGGAGCGATGAAGACTACATTGGCTGTTAGCCGCGGTGCCTTCAACCACCGTGCGTCGATTCCAATTCGACTCTTGCGAATCGACTCTCATCGGAGGTATTGGGACAAATCGTAGTTCCTCTTTTGGTATCGGCAACACTTTGCGTGTCATCAATCGAATCCATGGTTTTGGGGATTGAGGATGGAGGCGGACACGACACCCCGACCGGCTCACGCACTCCTTCCTGAACTCGAACCGCCTGCGCCTGGCGGGCTGGCTGCCGCAACCCGCCGCTGGCTGTATCACTTAGTGATCATGGTGGCGGCAGCGCAGGGGTTCGCGAGTCTTGTGACGGCGACGGTGCTTTACAGCCCGGCGGCCGGCCGCTGGCCTGAAAATCGGCCGCCCTACACGCCGATGTTCAGCGCAAACGACAAGTCGCGGTGGTGTACCGTCTGGTCGCTCGCCGAGCAGGGCACGTACCAGATCGACGACATCATCAAGCAGCCCGGCTGGGACACGATCGACAAAGTTCGATACCACGACCATTTCTATTCGTCGAAGCCTCCGATGCTGTCGACGCTGGTCGCCGGTTTGTACGGCGTATTGAAAAGGGTCGCCGGAGTGGACCTCGTGACCGACACGCACTCGGCCGTGCGGACGATCCTGTTGATCGTCAACTGGTTGCCTTGGATCGTCGCCCTGGGACTGCTGGCCGAAATGGTCGAACGCTACGGCCGCACCGACTGGAGCCGGCTGCTGGTGATCATTGCTGCCGCGTCGGCCACGTTTCTCACGACGTTTCTGATCACGTTCAACAATCACAACGTTGCGGCTTGCAGCCTCGTGTTTGCCCTGTCGCCGGCGCTGCGCATTCTGATCGACGGCCGACGGGAATGGTGGCGTTTTGCGCTAGCCGGCTTCTGGGGGGCATTTGTCGTTTGCAATGAACTGCCGGCGTGCGCGTTCGGGGCGGGGTTGTTCGTCTGGCTTGTGCGGCGAGCGCCCGGACCGACGTTGAAGTTTTTCGTTCCCGCCGCGCTGATCCCCCTCGGGGGCTTCTTTCTGACGAACTGGTTTTGCACGGGGGGCCTGATGCCCTTTTATGCCAGTTTCGGTTCTGCCACCAACGACTATTACAAGTACATCGTCGATGGGATTCCCAGCTATTGGATGAATCCGTCGGCCATCGATCGGGGGGAATCGTCGGCGTGGTTCTACTTTTTGAATTGTACGATCGGCCATCACGGCATCTTTTCGCTGTCGCCGCTGTTTTTGCTGACCCTGGCCGGTTGGCTGACGTGCTGGCGCAAATCGGCGGCCGCGTTGCGCGGGGTTTCGATCCTCGGCGGCGTGCTGACCGTCTGGATCCTGGCGTTTTATCTGTTGCAGACGCAAAGCTACAACTACGGCGGGATGACGAGCGGGCTCCGCTGGAGTTTCTGGCTGATTCCGCTGTGGCTGCTGGGGCTTGTGCCGGTGCTTGACGACTGGGGGGGGCGCCCTGCCGTGAGGGTGCTCAGTGCCGCGCTGCTGGCGGTATCGGTCTTTTCGGTCACCTACCCGCGCAACAATCCGTGGCAGGCTCCCTGGCTGCAACAATCGTTGCCGACAACGACAACGATCGTCGAAGGACCGGCTCCAACGACGCAAAGCCTGTGGTTCGACCTGCCCGCCGCAGAGCAAACGGACTGGGAGAACTACTGGATCGAATTCGAGGCCGTGGGCCAGGGCGGCGGGCAGCACCGGATGCGACTGGCTCTCGCCGGTCCCCCCGAAGACGCGGGCTGCCGGGTCGCTGTGTCGACTGCCGACGGACCTCTCGGCGATGTGCCGCCGTGGGTGCTGGGTCTGTCGCGGGCTCAAATCGATCAGCGGGCCGCGCCGAAGAAGATTCTGGTCGACTCGAGCACCGCGCGACCCGAGGCACTCCGCTTCCTGGCGGGTTTGCCGGTTCACCGGCCGTTCGAGAGCGATCGGGTTCGTTACTTGAAAACATCGTTGCGCAGCGACGCTTTCCAATGTCGGATCGCCGTTGCCTCGGTCACCTATCGTCCCCGCAAAGACGGGCCGGCCCTGCGATATCGCCGTGCCGTGTGGTGGTCGCCCGAAGTCCCCTTCGGCGTGCTGCAAATTGAAGATACGGTCAGCGACCCGCGGGATCACAGCGTCGTCTTTCGGCAGTTGTTCAAAGTGACGCGCACCGGCAAGCGGGGGGCGTCAGCCCCCTGAAGCTGTCCCTGTTGCTGAGACCCGCCAAAGCCCGTTTAGCCGCGAGCCGCAGGCGAGTCGTATTCGAATACACGATGCTCGCCTGCGGCTCGCGGCTAAACGGGTGCGGATAACCCCTCTTGCAGCGAAAGGCGGATCGTCGCTATAGTCCCGACCCTCTCCCTCTCAGAATCCAGTCCTTACCGTTTCCTGCTTTCAGGATGCCTGCCATGTCGCAGCCCGCATGGGTCTCGCGCAGAGTGTTTCCGTTGGCACTCACCGGCTTGATGCTGTCCGGTTGCGCCAATAGTCCGTTCAGGATGCCGGGCGGCTCGCAGGCCATGCGGCAGCCCTCATCGCCGATGGCCGGTCAATACCGCGAAATGCAAACGCGGACCCGCGGCCTCGACTCGCAGAACCAAAACCTGCATGCCGCCCTGGCGCAACAACAGCAACAGACGCTCCAAGCCCAGGCCGCTCTCCGGCAGTCACAGCAGGAGATCGCCGATTTGCGACGGCAAGCGAACGACTCAGGTACAGGAAATATCGCAGGCGGCGGAACCAGGGCGCGACAAGCATCGCTCGGTGGAAGTCCGCTACCGCTCGTGAAAGTCTCCGGTGCCGAGGTCGTCCCTGACGGCGATGTCGTCCGCATCCGGCTCGAGAGTTCGCAGTTGTTTTCGGCGGGGCGGGCCGAGCTCAAACCGGAAGTCGGGGGGACGCTCGACCGCGTGGCGCAGGTTTTGCGGTCGGAGTATTCCGGCCGGCTGGTGGGAATCGAAGGCTACACCGACAGCGACCCGATCACGAAAAGCAAATGGAAAAGCAACACCGAGCTGTCGGTCGCGCGATCGGTGGCGTTGATGCACGGCCTGCAAAGTCGCGGGGTGCCTGAGAATCAATTGTTCGTTGCCGGGTATGGCGCGAAACGTCCGCTGGGATCGAACGATTCGAAAGCATCAAAGTCGCAGAACCGCCGCGTCGAGATCGTGGTCTATCCCGAATCGGCGCGGTAATCTGGCACGTAGTGAAAGTCGACCAGGCGAGCGGGGGGCGTCAGGCCGTTGACTGCCATAGTCCGAACTCGACGCTCCCGAATGGTGTCGGCAGTCGATACAATCGCGCCATGATCAGCATCGTCGACTACGGCATGGGAAACCTGCGGAGCGTGCAGAAGGCCTGCGAGAAACTCGGCCTGCGAGTCCGCATCTGCACGCGCGCCGAAGAATTGCGCGATGCCGAACGCATGATTCTGCCCGGCGTGGGGGCCTTTCGCGATGCGATGATCGAACTGCGCCGCCAGCGGCTCGTCGAGCCGATTTTGGCGCACCTGGCCGACGACCGCCCCTTTCTCGGGATCTGCCTGGGGTTGCAGTTGCTGTTCGACGTCAGCTTTGAGGAGGGAACCTGGGAAGGTCTGAAAGTCCTGCACGGCGACGTGGTGCGGTTTCCCGAACGGACCGGCCTCAAGGTCCCCCACATGGGTTGGAATCGCGTTGAACCTGTCGGCGATTGCCCGCTGTTCGATGGCATCCCCCCGGACGCCCACTTCTATTTCGTTCACAGCTATTATGTGGTCCCGACGGACGAAACGGTGATCGCCGCCCGCACCGACTACGGCGAGCCGTTCGCCGCAGTCGTCCAGAGCGGAAAGATGTTCGCCACCCAGTTTCACCCTGAGAAGAGCCAGCAGTTCGGCCTGCAGTTGCTCAGCAACTTTGCGACGGTGTAATGCTCGAAATCATCCCGGCCATCGACCTGCGCGACGGAAACTGCGTTCGCCTGCGCCAGGGAGATTATTCTCAGGAAACAGTCTTCGGTGACGATCCCGCGCAGATGGCCTTGCGCTGGCAAGCGGCCGGCGCCCGCCGGCTGCACCTGGTCGATCTGGACGGCGCCAAAGCGGGTCGCCCGGTAAATCTAGAAGCGATCTGCGCCATCGTCGGCGCGATCGGCGTCCCCTGCCAGTTGGGGGGCGGGCTGCGCGACGAGACGACGATTCGGCTGATGCTCGACGACGTCGGCGTCGGACGCGTGATCGTCGGGACGCAGGCACTCAAGCAGCCTGAGTGGTTCCGCGAAATGGCCTACAAGTTTCCCGAACGGCTCGTGCTGGGGATCGACGCCCGCAACTCGATGGTCGCCACCGAAGGCTGGCTGGACGTATCGCAGACTTCGGCATTCGACCTGGCGAAACAGTACGCCGAACTTCCCCTGGCGGCCGTGATTTACACCAACATCGCCAACGACGGCATGCTGGCCGGCGTCGATGCGGCAACGCTCGCCGACCTGGCGCGGCTCGCCGATCTTGGTCTGCCCGTCATCGCGTCGGGGGGCGTGACCTCGATCGCCGACGTCGAAAACCTGGTTCGCATTTGCCGCACGCATCCGCAACTCGAAGGGGCGATTGTCGGCCGCGCGATCTATGAAGGGACACTCGATCTGGGCGCAGCACTCGAGCTGGCGGCGGCAGGGTGAAATCGCAATGTAGGGTGGGACCAGCTCGCGCAGCGTGCGCAGGCCCACCATTCGGGTCGCACCGCATCGGAACCCGCATGGTGGGCCTGCGCAAGCCGTTCAATAACGACCGGGCGCGCTGTTTAGTTCGAGAGTATTTTCAGAATACGAAGGCCCATAGTAGTTCTCGGCGTGCTGGTCCCAACCTACATTAGCGTGAATAATTCGGGTTAACTCATCGCGGCCAGCAGCGACGGGCGATCAGCCCGGCGACGAACCCCCCTTTAAAGCCGGCGTCGATATTCACCACAGTCACGTTGGCCGCGCAACTGTTGAGCATTCCCAGCAGCGGCGCGACCCCGCCGAAGCTGGCGCCGTAGCCGACGCTGGTGGGCACCGCGATCACAGGGCACGCCACGTGTCCCCCCACGACCGAGGGCAAAGCCCCTTCCATTCCCGCCACGACGACGATGGCATCGGCGTTCTCGAAACGATGTCTCTGTGCCGGCAGTCGTTGCGGGCCGGCCACGCCGACGTCGACAATCAGGTCGACCGTGCAGCCCATCCAGCGTGCGGTTTCGGCAGCCTCTTCGGCCACCGGCAGATCGCTCGTTCCCGCCGTCAACACAGCAACCCGCCCGCGCGGCGGGTCGCCGTTCGACTCGGGTTCAACCCGCACGGTGCGCGCGACGGCATTGTGGATCGCCTGTGGAAACTCAGCGAGCAGCTCGCGCGCCTGCTCGGGCGAGACGCGGGTCGTCAGGCATCGCTGCCCGTGAGCCAATAGCGTCCTGAAGATGTCGACAATCGCCGCTCCCGTCTTGCCGGGCGCGAACACCACTTCCGGGTAGCCGCAGCGGCGCACGCGATCGAGATCGACCTGTGCGGCGGCGGTTTGGGCGGTTGGCGGCATGACCTCGGGCAGCACCTGTTCGACCACCGCGGCGAGCGAGATTTCGCCGCGCTGCAGGTTGACCAGCAGGTTTTGCAATTCGTTCGAAGTCACGTTGATAATGGTATCCAATCGTCAATTGTTTGGTTAGGATGCGTCAACTTCGAAACGGCAGGCGCCTCGGCTGCCGTTTCTGCTCTCACCGACCCTCCCCGAACGAGGATCCCCTGATGCAGCAACCTGCTCCCGACCCGGTGCTGAAAAGCGCCCGGCGCGAAGCGCTGTGCGTGCTCGGTATCTGGCTGGCCGCCCTCAGCTACACGGTGCCGTATTGTTACACCCACGGCTATGGCCGCACGCTGGCCGACTTGAAATTCGTCTGGGGCTTCCCCGACTGGATCTTCTGGGGAATCGTCGTCCCGTGGTGTACGTGCGTCGCAATCTCGATCTGGTTCGGCGCGACGTTTATGCGCGACGAAGACCTCGGGGAAGAGCTTCCCGAGCAGGATGATGAACTCGGGCTGGGAGGGGGCTGACTATGGAGCTCATTCCAGGGATGCTGCTGCTGGGGGCGACAACTGAGAAACCGAGCGTCGGCTATGGCACGCTGGCCGTCCTCGTCCTGTTCATCTTAGGCTCGGTATGGATTGGGATGCTCGCCAACAAGGCGATGCAGTCAACATCCTTCACGAAGGGCTTCTTCCTGGGTAACCGCGGATTGGGGGCGTGGGCGCTGGCGCTCACGGCGACCGTCCAGAGCGGTGGAACTTTCATGGGCTTTCCATCCCTCGTCTATACGCACGGCTGGGCCGTGGCCCTCTGGATCTGCGGTTACATGGTCGTGCCGCTCACCGGATTCGGCGTGCTGGGGAAAAGACTGGCTCGGCTCTCGCGCCAAACGGGGGCGATCACCGTTCCCGATCTGTTTCGCGCGCGATTCAACAGCCCGGCCCTGGGACTGGTGTCCTCGCTGTTCATCATGTTCTACATGTCGTTCATGATGGTGGCCCAATTCAAGGCGGGAGCGCTGGTGATGAAACTGGCGTGGCCCGGCAGCGGCATGCTGGCCCTGACGGAGGATGCCACGGGCAGTCTCGGTCCCGCGTACTACATCGGTCTGGCGATCTTCACGGTGACCGTCGTGGGTTACACGCTGCTGGGGGGCTTTCTGGCCGCCGTATGGACCGACATCTTCCAGAGCGTGATGATGCTGATCGGCGTCGTGCTGCTGCTGTTTCTCGCATTGAATCAGGCGGGCGGCATGGAGCAGGCGACCCGCACGGCGGCTGAAAATACGTCAGCCGACTATGTGTTTGGTCCGGGGTACGATGATCCCCAGGTGAGTCCGGCCGACCCGAAGGACCCGGGCAAGAGGCTGGCGTTCGACGCGTCCCGGCCGCGCCAGTTCATGCCGCTGGGACTGGTCTTCTCGTACTTTTTTGTCTGGGTCTTCGCCGGCCTGGGTTCACCGGCCGGCATGGTTCGGGTGATGGCGGGGAAGAGCACCGAAGTCATCCGCAAGTCGATCTACCTGCTCAGCGTCTACAACCTGTTCATCTATCTCCCGTTGATCGTGATCTGCATCTGCGGACGGGCCTTGATTCCTGAATTGGCCGATAAGCCGGACGAGATCATTCCCCGCATCGCGCTGTTGACGACCAAAGACCTCACCGGTGGATCGTTGCTGGCGGGGCTGATTCTCGCCGCCCCGTTTGGAGCGGTGATGGCCACGGTGAGCTCATATCTCGTCGTCATCGCCTCGGGGCTGGTGCGCGACGTGTATCAGCGGTTCGTCAACCCGCAGGCCGGCACGCACGAATTGCGGCGGCTGTCGTATATCGCGATGATCGCCGTCGCAGCGATCGCCGTCGGGGCGAATATCAACCCCCCGCGATTCTTGCAAGCGGTGGTCGTGTTCAGCGGGACCGGTGCGGCCTCGACGTTTTGCGTGCCGGCCCTGATGCTGGCCTTCTGGCGGCGGGCCACCGAACGGGGCATGATCGCCGGCATGCTCGCCGGGGCCTGCACCGTGTTAGTGCTGTACGCGATGGGGATTTCCGGTTGGGGGGGCGAGCAACGGATCGGTCAGTTCACCGGCTTCCGCCCGTACTTTCTGCTGCAACTCGAACCGCTGCTGTGGGGTCTGGCGGCATCGCTGATCGCCGGGGTCACGGTGAGCCTGTGCACAACGCCTCCCGACGAGCAACTCGTTTCGAAATTGTTCGACGCCGAACGCCCTCTGGCAGCGGAGCCCGCATGAGCCGGCCTGAGCCTCGTGATCCCTTGTCGACAGGCGTTCCCGCGCGTGCCGCCGGGCGATGGATGGCCCTCACGGCGGCGCTGTTGGGATGGATGTTCGATGGGGCCGAGATGGGCCTGTTCTCGATGGTCGGCCGCTCGGCAATCCAGGATCTCCTGGAGTTCGGGACGACACCCACCAAAGATCAGGAAGCCGAGATCGGGTTTTATTTCGGCTTGGTGATTGCCGTTTTCCTGGTGGGTGCGGCCACAGGAGGAGTTCTGTTCGGGTGGCTCGGCGATCGCATCGGTCGCGTGCGGGCCATGTCCCTATCGGTCATCACCTATGCGCTGTTCACGGGGATGTGCGGCTTTGCGGGAGCGCCGTGGCAGATCGCCATTTTGCGATTCATTGCGGCGCTGGGGATGGGAGGCGAGTGGTCACTGGGTGTAGCGCTGGTCATGGAGGTTTGGCCCAATCGGTCGCGCGGGCTCATGGCCGGTTTGATCGGTGCCGCGGCCAACGTCGGATACCTGCTGGTAGGGGTGATCGGTCTGGGGCTGGCGGAAGTCCTCGTCCAACTCCAGGAATGGCTCCTGGCGGCAGGGCTTCGGCCGACTTCGGTCGCATCGCTGGTGGCCTTCAAGGGATGGCGACTGATGATGCTCTTGGGCGCCGCGCCGGCGCTGCTCACGTTTTTTTTCCGCCTGTTCGTCCCCGAATCGGAAAAGTGGCAATCCGAGCGCGGCAAAGGCTCTACGTCGCACTGGGCCAGCCGCGACCTGTGGGGAGTTTTGATCGGTGCCCTGGGACCGGGTTTGATCATCGTCGTCTGGTCAGTCACATGGCCCGCCGACTGGAGCACTCTTCAAATCACGGCAGTTCGATTGGCCGGTTCGGCGCTGGGGCTGGCGCTGGCAACGTGCGGTTATACGTATCCGGTCGTCCGGTATTTGCAACGCTGCTCAGCCGATTCGTCGGCGCCGATCGCGTGGCAGCCGACGATCCGCCGAATGCTGCTGGCGGCGGGTCTGGCAGGGGTGGCGCTGCTGGGAACATGGGGTTCGACACAATGGGCTCCCGCATGGGCATCGCAGTTGACTAAAGGCGAATTGCAATCCCGCGAGTGGACGCAGATCTATCTGGCGTGGGGAGCGTGCGTCGGGACAATCGGCGCGGCGCTGGCCGGCGACCGCTTCGGGCGGCGGATTACGTATTGCCTGTTGTGCATTGCGGCGCTGTCGTCAGCGCTGTGGTTATTCATTGGCAGCCAGGAGTATGGCAACGTCTTTCTGGCTCGGGCCTTTCTGGCCGGCGCCTGCACGGCTTCGTTCTACGGCTGGCTCCCGTTGTATCTGCCGGAGCTGTTCAGCACCAACATCCGCGCGACGGGACAGGGCTTCGGCTTCAATTTCGGCCGAATTCTTGCCGCGGTCGGCGCCCTTCAAACCGGTGCGTTGATGGGGCTGTTCAAAGAGGATCAGCAGGTTCTGGGTCTCACCATTCCCCACGGCTACCCGCTGGCGTGCAGCACCATGAGCCTGATCTACCTGGTCGGAATGGCGCTGATCTGGCTGGCCCCCGAAACCAGGGGCAAGACGTTGCCTGATTGATGCGTGGACTGATCGATGCGGGGCCCGGTTGTTACAAGGACAGGGAAGTGACCGCTGCGCTGCGACTTGAGAAGTTGATCGAGACTGCTCAACTTTCGCCAGACGAAATCGAGTCGCGGACGCGCCAGATCGCCGCGGCCC
Source organism: Planctomycetaceae bacterium (assembly GCA_009691905.1). Taxonomy (GTDB): domain Bacteria; phylum Planctomycetota; class Planctomycetia; order Planctomycetales; family Planctomycetaceae; genus SIAF01. The sequence continues at coordinate 11,716 of SIAF01000002.1, forward strand.
TGCTGGCCCAGTCGCGGCACATCGATGCCTCCAATTTCACGGCGTTTCATCCCGACGATCTCGAATGCTTGTTCGACGAGTACGATCGGCTGTTTTTCGAGCAGCTCTGCCGACCGGCGCTCGGCGCCGACGGATTGAAGTTTCGTATTTCGCGGCGAATGACCCGCACGGGGGGGACGACGACGCGCCTGAGGCGGCGCGATCGCCCCGAGATGCGGCACTACGAAATCGCCGTCGCGTCGACGCTGCTGTTCCAGTCGTTTCAGGACGTCGAGCGACCGGTCGTCGTCGCACCACTACTGTGCCGCGACGATCTCCAGTCGGCGATGAATGTCGAATTGCAGGCCGGCGATCAACAGCGCCACGACGATGTCGACGCACAGGAAAGCCCCTTCGACCCCTACGGCCTGGTCGCCGACCGACATCAGAAAGCTGAGCATTGGCGAAAAGCAGCAACCGCCGAAGGCACTGCCGGTCAGCATCACCGCCAGCGCCAAGGGGAGCGCACCCCACCGTACCACCAGGGAGAAAAACCCGGTCAGCGTCAGAAACAGCCCGATGACCAATGCGTAAAACCAGCGACTGGGAAGGATCAGCGCTTTCCCGATCTGTTCGACACCGTCAGGCAGGATGGCACACCCGACCAGCAGCCACAGCAATGCGGGCAACAGCGCCGGCAGGCAGCCGGCGACTTTCGAGTAGACCATTCGCGGCGTCGCGATCGGCAGCATCATCAGCAATGGCAGCGTTCGCTCGCGCCATTCGTCGTGAAAAATCCGCGAAACGTACAGGCTCGATTCGACGACCATCAGACCCAGCATCGCGAACACGACAAACAATGCGGCGCGGTCGAGCGAATAAGCGTAATAGCGATCGGCGGCCCACAAAATGGACAACGTCATCAGGCCGTAGGCGACCAGCTTGACCCAGATCGCCGGAAAGCCGCCGGTGATGAATTGGAATTCCTTCCAAACCAGCGGGTGCCGTTGCGGTCGCCGGCGAGCCCCGCGCGACCGCGGCCAGGGCCACGCCCGATGCGGCGAAAGGGCCGAAGTGGCACGCCAGTCGCGCGTAAACGAATTGAACCCGGCCCAGGCCAGAAGAAAGCAAACGACCGCCGCGGCCACATTCGACGCCGCCTGGAACCCGAAGACGCTCTCGGAAAACCCTGTCGCCATGATCGCCATCAGGCGCGTCAAAACCGAGGCGTCAGACCCCAGTTCGGCCAGCGATTGCAGTTTTCGATCGACACCCGAGCCGGCCGCCACGGCGCCGCTGTTGGTCAGCCCCAGCCGAATTCCGCCCAGCAGCAGACCGGCCGAGAAATACAGGATCAGCACGATGACCGTCACGGCCGAAGCGCTGCTCCCCCGCCGCTGGACGACCGAACTCAAAAGCCCCACGTTGGCCAGCAGAACCATATACGCCGTGAGCGAGCAGTAGGCGGCGAGCACCTGCCCCAGCGTCACCCCCCCCAGGGTGATCGCCAGCAGCGTGAACGGAAACTGCACCATCAACAGCAAAATCGCCCCGACCAGGCGACTGGTCGATTTTCCCAGAAGAATACCGATCGGGTTGATGCCGGCCATCTTCAACAGCCCCAGCGTCTCTTCCTCTTTCTCTTCCGAGATCGCGGTTGCGAAAAAGCTGATACCGGCCAGCGTGATCAGCCCCAGATTCAGATACGTCAACGACTCGAACAGCTTCAGACCGGGGGCGCCGAAGCTGAGACTGGTGACGTGGGCCCACACCAGGCTGAAATAAATCAGCACAGCGAACGACACGCGAAACAGGTGCGTCTGCAGCAGCCGCGCGTCGAGCCGCAGCGCCCGGTGCAACAGCGCGAACGATCCGGTGAACATCAGCGCAGCCCCCCCTCGGTGAGGTCCATGAAGGCTTCGTTCAGGTGTCGCCGCTCTTCGGCAAACGAGACGACCGTGACCCCCAGATCGAGTACGGCGCGCAGCAGCCCGCTCGTGTCGAGCACGCTCCAGTCAAAGGCGATGCGATATTCGGGGCGGCCTTCGACGCGCTCGGCGGAAACGATTCCCGGTACGGCCTGCAGGCGTTCGGCCAGATCGGGCCACTGGCCCTGCACCCCCAGAATGTACGTGGGATGCTCGGCATTCTTCTGCAACAGCGCCTGCATCGACCCGCTGTATTTGATGCGCCCCACGTCGATAATCGTGACGCTGTCACACAGCTCGGCCAGCTCACTTAAGATATGCGAGCTGATGAAAATCGTCTTGCCCATGAGCTGCAGTTCGCGCAGAATTTCCATGAGTTCGATGCGGGCGCGCGGGTCGAGACCCGAAGCCGGTTCGTCGAGCAACAGCAGGTCGGGGTCGCTGACCAGAACCCGCGCCAGGCTGACCCGTTGCTGCATGCCCCGCGACAGGCCTGAGATCAAGTCGTCGCGGCGAGACTCCATATCGGTCAGCGCCAGCACATCTTTGATGACCCGGTCGCGCTGCGCCGTCGTCAGCCCGTACGCGGCGCCGAAAAAATCGAGATACTCGTAGACGGTCATCCGCCGGTACATGCTGAAATGATCGGGCATGAAGCCGATCGTGCGGCGGACCGACTTCGAATGCAAAACGACATCCTGCCCGAAGACGCGCACCGTCCCTGAATGCGGGGCCAATAACGTGCAAATCGCCTTGAGCGAGGTCGTCTTTCCCGCGCCGTTGGGACCGACGAACCCGTGCAGCGAGCCGGTCTGGACGGTGAAATTGGCGTTCCGTACCGCCCAGCGGTTGCCGAACGAGTGGCTGAGATTGGTCACGTCAATCGCCGCAGGCGCCGCTTGCGCCGCCTGCGGCGACGACCTCGACGAAGAAAAGGACATCACGATTCCGGGGGAAAGACATCGAGACAGTACAAAACCCAGCCGCGCTGCGTGCCGAGTTTCTGATTGTTGACGAACATCTCGCGGGGCATCGGGGCATACACGAGTAATCGCACCCGATCGTCGGGCAGCGCGAACTTTTGCGCGTCGCGCTGACTGGTGATGTTGACGCTGCGGGCCACCAGCGGTTCGAACAACCCGGCGAACAGATTTTGTGGCGTCTGGCTCTGCTCTGAAAACGGGTCTAAATAATTCCCAAATTGAAATTGCCGATCCAGTTTCAGAAAAGTCGTCAACGTCCCGATCTCGGACTTGAGTTCGAGGCGGTCGGCATTCTCAGAGAGCGAATACAGGCGACGGCCGTAGAGTACGTTGATTTCCCGGTATTCCCGAGGAAACTGCGGCCCTTTGACCAGAGTCAAACGCTGCAGTACGCGCTCGGGCAGCGGGGGTGTCGTCGATACGCTCATGTCGCGCAGGGTCATCGTTTCCTGCCGCAGCTCGACCACGGTTTCCCACTGCGCGATCGTCGCCGAAACAACCGGCGCCGGCACCAGCGCCCGGTGCCCGAACGAGCGCGACGAATAGGGGGGCATGTCGGCAATCAGGCAGGCCTCGGCCCCGTTTTCAATGCGGTGGCGAACGAACTCTTCGTCCTGGCAGGTCGAGTAGATTCGCCCCACCCCCTGGTGGGCGAAGGTATAGTCGCCGCCGGCCGTCACGAAGGCATTCGACCACTGCGTGACGTCGTAGCGTTCGCCTTCGGCGACCCGGGCGATCGCCACCGCGTCGACGGCCGCGTGCTCGTTGTAACCGCGGCGGCCCACCACCAGAAACGCCAGACTGAACAGCGCGACCAGCGTCAGCAGTACCCCGAACACGATCCGGTAGTCGCCGCTGAAGCGTTTGCCGATCAGATAACATCCGGGAAAGATCAACAGCAGATACGCCAGCGACAGCAGGTGAATCACCAACCAACGGTGATCGGGCCGCGTCATTTTCTTCAGCGCGGTCAGCAGCGGGGCGTCACCTTCCCACTCGAAGCTGAAAATCCGCTGGTCTTCGGGGTCATTTGTATCGGTCTTGCGAGCCGCCCGCCCCGAGGTGGCGGCCATTTCGGCGGCGACGACGGCCGGGTCGCGGCCGGGAGCGATCACGGTGTCGACGTACGGCTTGTCGATCTCTTTGCGCTTGAGCGGGTGCCGGTGAACGTAGCCGTTGCCGACCCGCTCGATGGCGCGTGTGGTATTGAGCGCGCGAAGCAGCCCCGTAAATTGCGGGTACTCGCCCTGCGCCGTATGGATCAAATGCACCCGGCCGCCGTGCCTGACCCACGCGATAAATGCCCGCTGCCGCCCTTCTTCCCAGCGGGGAACGTGATCGAGCACGACGCTCGCGAGGCCGTCGGTAGCCGTCAGGTAGGCCGGAAACAGATTGTCGGGAAACCGCTTGAGTGCTCCACCGGTGGTCGATAGCGAATTCGGCTCTTCGAGCAGGATGCAAGCCGGGGGACCCTTGCCCGGTTTCGTCAGCGCGTACTCTCCCGGCGAGGCGGGTCTCCACGACAAACTCCATTCTTCCGAATCGAGCTTGGTGTACGGGAAGAACTGCACCCAGCGGCTGCTGTGCGGCGCCAGGTACAGCGTCTCGGTCAACGGCGCATCGACCTGTTGCACGCCATTCGACTTTTGCAACTGCACCCGGCCGTCGAAGGGCTGCGGCGACGGATTCGAGACCAGAACCGACAACAGATTGAAGCGATTGGCGACGACTTGCCCGTCGTAGCCCCATTGAATCTGTTCGACGTCGAGCGCCCGCGCCGACGAGGGGAACAAAAACGCAATCAAACACAGCACCGCCGGCAATGGCCACCTCCGGCCGCACCGGTCGCGCGAACGATCGGCACGCCGGGCCGGAGCGCTCTTGCGGCACTCGCGGCCGGCTGCGACCGGATCGATACTCGGGCGACTATTCAGGTCCATTTGACTCTTTTAACCAAAGAAAACAGAACGCGCAGCGCGGCCTTCGGCCGCAACCCAAGGAGAAACCACGGATTTCACGAATCACCCGGCGTGGCCCTGGGCCGCAACCAAAGCAGGGAACCACGGATTTCACTGATATCGCGGATGACACGGATGAATTCAAGACACTCCAATCTGCGTTCATCTGTGCAATCTGCGGATCAGCTCGTGTGAATCCCGTGCAGATTGCCAAAAGCGACGATCCACGGATTTCGCAGATTGACGCAGATTGTGGATGCGTCAAATCCTCAATCCAAGCTGGGCTTAATTCGTGCCGTGTCCGTGTCATCGGTGTGATCGGTGGTTCATTTTCTCCAACATTAATAGGAATGTGCGAAACGAGTTGTGTATCGGCGACGAAAAATCTTCGCGGGCCGCAAAGAAAAATGTTGTTAGTATTACGGATAACTGGGGATGCGTTCATTCCTCAATCAAAGATCAACTCAATTCGTGGCGTATCCGTGTCATCGGTGTGATCCGTGAAATCCGTGGTTTCCTTCTTTCGTTGCAACCGAAGCCCGCGCCTGACTCCCTAACTCTCGTCTCCCGCACCGTGTCGATTGTTTTTGCTTCTCCGGTTGCGCCCGAAGCCCGCGCCCGACTCTCTACTCTCACTTCTCCCGGACCGCATCTATTTCTTTTGTGAGTTCTGCACAAACTTAATCCGACTTACTGTCGGCCCGTCCCAGAAACCAATCGGCATTCCCGAGACAGGCCGAGCGAATCAGCGCCAGCATCGCTCCATAGCCGAGGAAATTAAGCACGACCGCCAGCCAGGGCGCGTTGGCAAAGGTCGTCATTTCAGAGTATTCGTTGACGGCAATGATCGACGCCGGACTGAGCAGCGCAAAGTACGTGAGCGGTGAATTGCCAGAGTATCGCATCAAGATCGCCAGCGGCAGCATGATGAAAATCAAGGGCAGCACGCACCAGCCCACGATCGCCCCCAATGCCGCAACGATGGCCCGTGCCTGAGACTTCATCGCCAGGCCGATCAGAAACGACAGCCAGGCCACCAGCGGCAGATAGATTCCCACCGAAACTGCCGAACAGATCAGGTACAACGGCGGGTCAAACCGCCCGTAGCCGGAGTTCGAAGATCCCGAAAACGGCGCTTTCCAAAGGGTCTCGAACAGGAAGATCGAAAAGAAGGGGATCATCAGGACGATCATCAACCGCTGCACGCCCCGAAATTTCTGCAGCAGAATGTCGCGGCCCGTGAGGGGGGTGGTCGTCAGCACATCGAGCGTCTGGTGCGTCCGCTCACCCGAAATCAGGCAGGCAGCCTGAACCGAGATCATCAGCACCGCCACGATCCACAACAGAAACAACATCAGCGAGACCCCTTCGAGCCGGCTGTCGGCGCCGAAGGTGGCGATCAAAATGCACACTGCCGCCAGGGGCGCTTCAATGGCGATGAAGATGCGAAACAGATACCGCGCCCGGCCCAGCGAGCGTTTGGTCGTCTCGCGCCATGCCACGGGATGCTTCTCGGGCAGACTGGATTTGTCGCCGATCAACACAATCCCCCGCGTGACCCGGTTCTGGTTGAGCTTCGCGAATACGCCGTCGAGCAGCTTGAAGAAGCCCAGAACCAGATTACGAGGCGGAACGAACGCCCTGCGAACGACAAAGACCCGAGCGAGGACCAAAAACACGCAGGTGGAGAACAGGATCGGAACACTTCCCAGCAGGGTTTTCGAGAATCCTCCCGTTGCTGACTGCCCCCCAAAAAAATGAACCGGAGCAAAGAATGGAGACATCGACTGTACGCCCGATTCGATCAGGCCCATAGCGATCAATAGCCGGACAAGTGACGAGTTGCTAAGAGCGATGGGCCCGTTAAATAGCAGCATCCAAACGACTACCGGACCAAGGAACAGCGCCGCCCCAAACAGGTACGTCCAGACGAACGCCCCCACGGTCGTGCGGAACCAGGCCGAACAGCAGACGGCCAACGCCCCCACCTGCAGGGCCGAAATCGCCAGCATCCACACCCCGCTCCACAGGGATTCGGTCGAAATTCCCCCCAGGGTGTACGCATAGGCCAGAAGCGGCAGCGAGAGCAGCAGGTAGCACAGCATGGGAATCAGCCGGCCCAGCAGCTTTTCGAAGACGATCGTCCACGGCCCCAGCCGCGTCAGAAACAGCAGCATCAGGCTGTTGCGCTCTTTCTCCTGCGTCAGCACCCCGCTGGCCAATGCCGGCATGAACAGATAGATCCCGGCGAACTGCAAGGCCATCAACACTTTGAACATGTCGCGACCGCGGCCCAGCGAGGCAAACGGGCTGACCGCCCCGACCCGCAGAATGTCGTGAAACATCAGATACGACGCAGTGAACAGCAGCACCGCATACAGCACGCGCATCACGTACGTTCGCCGTCGCGCCGCCTGCTCGATCAGTTCTTTGGCGAGCAGCGGCAGCCCCCATTTCGATGGGCTCAGGCGGGATGTGAATTTCGACACGCTCACGCCGTCTTGCCTTCGGTGAGCTTCATGAACGCGGTTTCCATATCCATCGCTTCGGGCTGGAACATGCGAATGCGGGCTTCGCACGCGACCAGGTGACCGTGCAGGTCTTCGATCGAGAGTTGATCTTCATGGACGCGGATCGCCAGCCGGTCGGTTTGAATCTCGACCGATTCGACCCCCGGCACGGTGCGGATCTTCTCGGCGAGGGTTTCGGACATATCGACCACCTGCACGTGAACGATTCTAAGCAGCCCCAGTTGCCCGTAAATCTCGTTCACCGAACCCTGGGCCACCATTTTGCCCGCTTCAATGATGCCGATCCGCGTACACAACTGGGCCAGCTCGTGCAGAATGTGGCTGGAAATGAGAATCGTCTTGCCCATTTCCTTGAGCGCCTTGAGCAACTCGCGCATTTCGATGCGTGCCCGCGGGTCCAGGCCGCTGGCCGGCTCGTCCAACAGCAACAGGTCGGGGTCGTGCAGCAAGACCCGGGCCAACGACAGCCGCTGCTTCATCCCGCGCGACAGCGCGTCGACCGGCGCATCGAGCTTGTGCGACAGGTCGGTCAATTCGAGCACATCGCCGATGATCCCTTTGCGCTGGCCGCGCTCGATGCGGTAGGCGGCGGCAAAAAAATGCAGGTACTCTTCAACCGTCAGGTCTTCGTACACGCCGAAAAAGTCGGGGACGTAACCGATCTTTTCGCGGACCGCCTGTGGACGCCACAGGACGTCGATCCCATTGACCCGCACCCGCCCCATGAAGTCGCGGAGCAGAGTCGCCAGCACCTTGATCGTCGACGACTTGCCCGCTCCGTTGGGGCCGATGAAGCCGAACACCTCCCCGCGCGGGATTTGCAGGTTGATCCCGCGCACCGCCACCAGCTTGCCGTAGCGGACCCACAGATTTTCAACGTCGACGACCAGCATTTACGGTTCTCCGGTGTACAACTTGCGATACACGACCAGTTCGTCGCCCCGCTCGACGATGACGATCAGCAACCATTGCCGCGAGTCAGAGGGGTCGATCAGCGCCAGGTCTTCGAAATCGCGGCCCCCCGTGGGCGAGATTTGCGACACGACCGAGAACAACCCGCCGGAAATCCAGGGCGAGCAGACGTCCTGCAAGAATGTCGTCGAGACATTCTGATTCATTCCGGGGTTATAGACGTTGCCGTAGTAGTTCGCTCCGTAGATCTGCTGTTCGTCCTTCTGTAGAAAATCCCCTCGACCGCCCAGGCAACGAACCTGTGTGCCCCGGGCGGTGTATATGCTGGCCTCAGGGCCGAAGGCCGCTCGCACAGCCTGCTCGACTTTGGTGACGTCGGCTGCCGTCAGGACATTTCCCTCCCACAGCTTCAGCGACGCCATCGATTGCCAGTCGAACGGTGTCGCTTCGTCAGCGGGCGCGAGCTGCATCAGCCGGTTGAGCTGCGGCGTCCATTGCGGCAACTGCTGTTCGAGCGTGTATTGCGCGGGGACGCGCCCTCTGTAGACCGGCTCGCGAACCAGATCAAGCTGATTTTGCGTGCCGCGATTCATCGCCATCTGGTAGTTGTACCAGGTGCCGCGGCTGAACTGCTGATGGTTCATCGCCGTCAGCAGCCCCTGCCGGACATCGGTGACCACCTGACCCTGGGTGCCGCGAAAGAGCACCTGAAACTGATTGCGCCGGGCAATCGTGCCGCTCTCACCGATGTCGAGAAACGTCACGCTGCGGCGGTTGTCGGCACTGCCCATGTACCAGTTCGAAAACAGCACCGTCAGCACGGCAAAGGCGATCGTCACCGCCGGGAACAAGACCCACGTCAGTCGCCGCCGCCTGATCGCCCCCAGAAAGAAGTAATCAACAGGACCGATGACCAGCACGTATAGAAGCAGCAAGAGGCCCACCAGCCCCAGGGGAACGACGCGCAGGTCGCGGGGCATCAATCGCGACAAGAGCTGGTCGCCGGTTTGCAGCGCCACGGGAGCCAGTTTCATCTTCTCGTGGCGGATCTGACTGTAATCGGCAGCTGCGATTTGCACCGGTTGGTTTGGAGCGACCACCACCCCCGGAACGGTCGGTGTCTGGACGCTCCATTGGCCGGTACCCAGAAACGTGGCGAATTGATCCTGCCGAAGTTTCCAGACGAACGCCAGCAGGCGGCGCCGGTCGGCGTGCGACGGGTCGTCCAATTGCGTCAGCCCGCTGCGAAGGATCGCAACCCGCCCCAGGCCCCAATGTCGCAGCAGCAGTTGATCTGAATTAATCAGCAGCCCCTTGGAATCGAGCAGAAACGGCGCAGCCCCAGTCCCCTCCGCCAGTCGATCCAGAAACTGCAGGTGGGGCTTGCCCAGCCCCTGCCGCCCAGGAACGATACACAGGCTTCCGCCGGCGTCAACCCAGGCCAGCAGCGCTTCCAACTGCGCCTCCTTCAGGTCGGAAAACCCCTCGGAGATCAGCACGACCAGATCGAAGCCGCAGTATCCCAGGGGGTCGCCCGGCATGTCGCCGGGGCGGACGTGCGCCAGGTTGGTCGAAATCGTCATATCGGCCGTGTCGCTGTTATACGTCTCGAACCGAAGCTGCTTCAGGAAAAGCTGCTTGTCCTGGCTGAGGGTCGTTTGCCAGGGGTCGCACACCGCGACCACGAACCCCCGCTGCCCGACAGCGGGCAATCGCAGCGGATGCTCTTTGAGATCGATCGAAAGCCGGGTTCCCACAAACTTCAACCGCATCTCGGCCGAATTGTAAACGCTGCTGGTATCCAGCGGCGGCAGCATGGTGCGGACGAGCTGTTCGCCGGTGCCCAGCACCAGTTCGTCGGAAACGAAGCGTGCCAGAACCTCGTTCCCGTCGTGAACCGTCAACTCCAGCCGTCCTTCGAGCAGTGCCGTCGACTGTGACTTGAGCGACCAGATGATGGTGATCGGCGCGCCCGAGCGAACCGGCAGTGACGACCGGGCGACTTCGGCCGACAGCACCGGCGCCTGGGCCGACAGCGATCGCCCCGTTGCCGGCAACAGCGCCAAAATCGCCCATGCCGCCGGCCACAGCCAGGGTCGTCGGCGCGTGCGCCGACCGATTTCGGCAGCCGCGACCGCCGACTGCTTTGCTGGGCAACAGGAAGCCGAAAGGAACATACCCGCCACGTCTCTCTCTGAGGTATTCGTCCTGGACGAACGAATCAATTCTGCGGTTGAAAACTCACGCGGGAAGGCCACCGGGGCGGCGCTGGAAGAACCACCATTCGGCCAGCAGCAGGACGAAACCCAGTACGGCAAAGAACGGCCACAGCGGGCGATCGCTTTTCAAAATCGTTTCGGAAGCCCCGACCGCGATTTCTTTGAACTGCAGGCGATCGACACTCGCCAGCGACGACTCGGCCCCGGTCAACAGACTGACCCCGACGCTCGCCACTTCGCGCCCCCCCTCTTCGATACGGTACCGCCCGACCTGTGCGGCCGAGACCCCCGACAACAGCCCCTCGGCATTCGTTTTCGACACGACCGCTTCTCCATCGGGGGCCGTCACGCGATAGACGGTCTCGGATTTGAGCGTTCGAGGGGCCAGCAGTCCCGTCGATTGGCCGCGCGCCTCAGCCAGACCGGCCTGCGCCTGGGCGAGTTGAACCGCATTCGTGACGAGAATCGGAAAGCCGACGCGATAGGGCAGCGTCGATCGATCGGTGTGGAACAGAAAGAAATAGCTCGGGCGGCCGGACGCATCCTTTTTCAAAACCAGCGGGCCGGTGCGTCCCTGGGCGAGAATCTCGTAGCCCTGTTCTTCGTAGTCGCGGTCGCGGACGCCGGCGGCCGAGACGGGACGCTCGGCGATCTGCACGTCGGTCAGCAGCACGTGCTGCAGCAATGGGGCGCTGCGCTGCCAATCGACGACTTCGGCGATCTCGCTGTCGACTTTCACCAGCTTCGCCAGATCGTCCGGCAGCACGCCGACCGAAACCAACACCGCCGCATCGAGCGCCGCATCCGAAGGTCGGTCGCTGATGGCCAGGTCATAGCTTGAGGCCCCCCCCTTCCCGTCGTCCTGGGGATAAAGCGTGACGTCTTTTAATCCGCGCAGCGCATGCCGAAACGACGTCAAGTCGGGTGGACAATAAACCGTCAACGGCCGGCCGACCGGCAGATCGAGGTACACCGTGTTGTCGCTGGCCAGCGAATCGAACCCGTCGGGCTTGAGTCGCACTTCGAGAGACGACGGCCCTTCGCCGTCGACGTGAAACACGATTCGCTGCGACTGACCCGGTTCGAGAGACAACACCTCGTCGTCGATCGGCTGGCCGTTTTTCAAAAGCTGCACGCCGGCCGTGGTCTGCGCTTCCTTACTGCCGTCGATGCGCACAAACACGTCCCAGCGCTCGCCCGAGCGACGGGCGTTGATGGCCGTGATGCCGATGTTCTGCCCGGCCGGAGGCAGCTTCTGGTAGTTCAACTGAAACGGAAGTTCGAAATCGATGTCGGCCGGGACATTGCCGTCGGTGTACAAAACGACCGTCTCGACCGGCACGGTGCGGGCGAGGGCCTGCGTCATGCGCAGCGCATCTTCGAGGCGGCTGGCGACGGGCGAGACTTCGATTTGCGCAAGCGCGTCGCGCAACACGCGCTTGTTGTCTGAAAAATCGGTGAGCCGCCGGGCCGTCGAAGAGACCGCAATCAGCGACAGCCGCTGGTCGGGCAGCAGGTTGTCGATCAGCTTCCGAATTTCTTCTTTGGCGGCCTCGAGGCGCGAGCGGCCGCCGGCCGTGTCGAGTGCCCCCATGCTGGCCGACGTGTCGATCAGAATCGGCAGGTACTGCGCCCGATCGGCGCCGCTGGGCCAGAAGGGCTGCATGGCGGCCAGCGCCAGGCAAATCAGCAGCAGCGCCTGCAGCAACAGCAGCAGGTTGCGTTTGAATCTCTGAAACGGGGCATTCACCCGCTGGTCGTTGAGCACGCTCCGCCACAGCGCCAGCGACGGGATGTCCATCCGCGGACGTTTGAGCTTGAGGAAATAGAAAATCACGAGCGGCACCAGCAGCAGAAACAGCCACGCGCCGCCGAGCGAAACAAAGCCGGGCCAACTCATTGGACCCACCCCTTTCGCTTGAGCAGGTCGAACAAGAACCAGTCCAGCGAGTCGCGCGACGAGATCGACAAAAACCGCCCGCTGCGCTGCCGGCACAGAATGCCCAGCTCTTCTTCGAGAGCCAGTCGATGCTCGTGGTAAATTCCCAGCAGATCGCCGGCCGACGAAATATCGAGCGTCTGACCGTTTTCGCAATCGACGAACCGTAGGTCGCCCGCGATCTCGGGATTGAGTTCCGTCGGGCTGAGAATCTGCACTGCGAAAATCTCGAGCCCCGCACTGAACAGCCGATTGAGCGGTTTCTGGAAATCGCCGAACGTCAGAAAATCAGAGAGCAAAACGACGATTCCCCGGCCCCGGTGCCGGCGGAGAACCGCATCGACCGCCTCGTCGATCGGGAAGTCGCCCCCGGCGGGGATCCCCTCCAGAAATTCGAACAACCGCCGGCGGCTGACCCGACCCGTGCAGGGCGCCATGCATGACGGTTCGGTCCCGACGTGGTTGCACGAGTAGGCACTGACCCGTTCGACTCCCATCAACGCCATCAGCCCGAACGCGGCAGCGAGTTGCCTCGCCTTCTCGAACTTGTCTTCGAACTGCATCGACGACGAGGCGTCGACCAGCAGCACGACGTGCATCTCTTCTTCGTGCCGATACAGCCTGATGAACGGCCTTTCGAGCCGCGCGAAAATATTCCAGTCGACGTATCGCATGTCGTCGCCCGGCGAATAGTCGCGATAGTCGACGAATTCGGTGCTGCTGCCCCCCTTGCCCGACTGATGCTCGCCACGACTGCGATTGGTCAGCCGTCGCCGCGGGTTGAGGCGCATCTTTTCCAGCCGCGACAACGTGGCATTGTCGAGCAGCTTCGTAAACTGTGCGGAGGCGGTAACAGTCTCCATCCCATCAACCTTCTTCTTTCAAGTGTTGCAGGCACTCCTGGACGAGGTCGCGAACGCGGATGTTCTCGGCCTGGCCGTCGTAGTTCAGCAGCACCCGGTGCTGCAAAACTTCTTCGGAGTAGTGCCGCAGGTCTTCGAACGCCACGTGGGCACGCCCCTCGGCCAAAGCCCGCACGCGGGCGGCGCGAATCAGGGCCTGGGCCGCGCGGGGGCTGGCGCCCCAGCGCACATAGCGCTTGACCGTTTCGGTCGCGAACTCAGAGGTCGGATGCGTCGACAACACGAGCCGCACGGCAAAATCTCGCAGAGGGTCGGCGACGACCACCTTGTCGAGGACGGCCCGCAGTTCGAGAATGCGCGGCCCGCTCAGGATCTTCTGCAGCTCGACCGCTTTCTTGAGAATCGTGCGGCTGACGACCTCGTTCATCTCGGCCCGCGACAGAAACGGCACTTCGACCTTGAACATGAAGCGATCGAGCTGGGCCTCAGGCAGCGGGTACGTCCCTTCCTGTTCGATCGGATTTTGCGTGGCCAGCACGAAGAAGGGCTGGACGAGGTGATAGCTCGTGCCCCCCGTCGTGACTGATCCTTCCTGCATCGTCTCCAGCAGCGCCGATTGCGTCTTGGGAGAGGCGCGGTTGATTTCATCGGCCAGCAAAAGCTGCGTAAAAATCGGGCCGCGGCGAAACTCGAAGCGATAGCGGCCGGTTTCGTCGGTGGTCATGATGTTGGTGCCGACGATGTCGGCGGGCATCAAATCGGGGGTGAACTGGATGCGGCGGAACTCAAGGTCGAGCACGCGAGAGAGGGCCTTGACCAGCTCGGTCTTGCCCAGACCGGGCACCCCCTCCAGCAGCACGTTGCCGCCGCTGAAAATCGCGGTCAGCGTCGCTTCGACGACGCGCGACTGACCGACGATCACCTTGCCCACCGCTTCGCGGGCATTGGCGAATTCGTGTTTGAACTGCTGGGCCTCGGCCTCGAGCATGGCGGGATCGATGGAAATCGGAATGGTGTTCATGGATCGTCCTGCTGTCGTTTGCGTTTGAGTTTCAACAGTCGTTCAGTCGTCGTCGTCGGATCGGCCTGGGGCGCTTTGCCCTGCGTCGGTGCGCCCGCAGCGACACCAGGCGGGGTAGGCTTCGCAACGCGTCCGGGATCGGCGCGTTTGATCGTCGGCAAGCGAGAAACCATCGGCGTCTCGGCCCGCCGCGCTTCGATCTGCGAATCGACCGCCTGCTTGCGCTCGAGCAGGGCGCCCATCGTCTGGCTCGAGGGACCGCTGCGACGGCCCAGGCCGAACCAGCCTCGGATCACGGACCAGTCGAGTTGCACGCGGCGGACCGCCACATCGAGCGGCACCAGAATGGCCAGCGCGATCAGAAACCAGTCGAAAATCGGACGCGAACTGCGCTTGGGCTGCCGGTTGGTATTGAAAATCTGTTCGGCAGTGGCGTCGGGTTCGAGTTCCTGCCCGCCGGTTCGTTCGGCAATCTCTTTGAGCACCAGCGGGTTCGATCGGAACCGCAGGTATTCGGGCGAATACGGGACGATAAAGCCGCCGAACGCCCGATCTTCGGTGCGCTCGCCCGCCACCGGGGCGGCGACGATGTGATAGCGGCCCTTGCCCCACAGGGGAATCGACGCCTGATAGCGGCGCGGCCCGGTCTGCCTGAGAGGAATCGTTTCGGCCCGATCGTGGGGACCGGTCATCCGCGCCTGGATTTCGAGAAATTGTTCCTGCTCGTGAAAATCTTCGACGACGATGACCCCTTCGTTCCCCGAAGTGTAGGTCCACATCCGCAAGTGTCCTTCTTTGCGGACGCGGGCGATGCGCGTGATCAGTTGCTGCACGAATGCGTCGTATTTGTCCCATCCCATCCAGTCGGCGGCCCAGTTGGGCGACAGGTCAGAGGTGAATGCGGCCGATTGACCCAGCCCGTACCGCCAGATCGCCAGAATCGGGTCGATGTCGCCGTCTTCTTCTTCAGCCGATTCGTCACTTTGCTGCGAGGGAACCTGCAAGACGGTCATGGCCGGGTGCGGCTTGGCAGTCGTGATGACATACCCCTTGAGGGGGGGCATGCTGTCGATTCCCTTGAGCACGCTTTGATCGTCGAACCCGATCTCGGGGCTGATCGTCTTGTTCTGGATCATGCTCCGCTTCAGGGTTTTCGACTCTTTGATGAAAATCGCCGGCAACCTCTTGGGATCGTCGGGAAAGTAGTACCGTCCGCCGGTGGCTTCGGCGACCGTTCGCAACAGGCCGATTTCGGAGCCTCCATGAGGGAAAACCGCCACCGTCGAAATACTGATTTTGTTGTCGATGTAATCCTGCAAAACCGACGGCGCGGCCGGCTGCGGGTCGCCGTCGGAAATGATGATCATATGCTTCGTCGCCGCGTCGCTCTTTTTGAGTTCGCTCAGTCCCATTTTCATGGTGCGGTCGAAGGTGGGCATGTCTCCCGGCTCGGCCTTGTTGATTTTGGGAACGAGCTTCTCGTAGTCGCCGGCCGGAGTGAGTTTGAAGACCCATTCTTCTCCGGTGGGACCATAGATCAGGCAGCCGACTTCGTCCTGAGCGCCCAGCACCTTGATCGCCTGCTTGGTGATTCGCTTGGCCCAGGTGTTGCCTTCGGGAAATTCGCACGTGTGCAGAATAATCACCAGCGCCCCTTTGGGCAGCACCTTCTTCTGCGAAATATCCATCGTCACGGGGAGCGCTTCTTCGACCACGGTTCGATGGTAGCCGCCGGGACCGAAGCTGTTGGCCCCCCCCACCATCAAGAACCCGCTGCCGAAGTTGTAAACGCTGTCGCGCAGCGCCTGGAGCTGGACGGTGTCGAAGGCATCGGCCGGAGCGTTCAAAAACACGATGCAGTCGTAGGGCAACAGCGACGACGAATCGCGGGGAAAATCGTACGCGGTTTGAATTTCGACGAAGTGCTTGGCTTCGCGCAGCGCACGAACCATCGGCTGCGAGTCGCGCTCTTCCCCCTGCGGGTCGGTGACGACCAGCACTTTCCCTTCGCCTTCGAGAAACAGCGAGTTGATGACCTTGTTGTTCTGCTTGAGATTGTCTTTGCCTTCCGGCGGCAGAATCGTGGCCGTGTACTCGTAATACCCGGCATTCCGCAGATAGACGGGCATCGTGAACCGATTCTTGCCGGCCTGAAAATCGACCGTCTTCGACGAAATCAACTCGCCGTTCTCTTCCAGTTGCAGCGTCCCTTCACCGGCGACCAGCGACGAGAGCACGATGCCCGCCTCGTAGTTCTCGCCGACTTTGACGAACTGCGGCAGTTCGAGGCGTTCGAGCCAGACCTCGTTTTCGAAGCTGTACTGGATGGGTATGACATCGACAGAAGCCCCCTTGGCTTTCAGGTCGTCGAGAATCCGCCCGAGATTCCCCTCGGTCTGCATGCCGTCGCTGATCAGCACGATGCGCCCCTGCGTTTCCTCAGGCAACATGGCCGCCGCCAGCGACAACCCCTGTTCGAGATTCGTGGCTTCTTTGTCGATCAGCGAGTTGAGAATAATGTCAACGCTATTCTTATCGAGGGGCAAATTGGGGCGGGCGGGAAATTCGACCGCCGCGTTCTTACCGAAAACAACCAGCCCCGCCCGATCGGTGGAGCGCTTCTGCGTGGCGGTGTTGGCAACGAACCGCAGCGCCTGCTGCAGCATCCGCTGCTCGGGATCGTTGCCGTCGACCGAATCGGAAACATCGAGAGCGTAAATCACCGACAATTCGTCGCTGGTGCGCACCGCCCGCGGGTCGGCCAGCAGAATGACGAACAACCCCGCCAGCAACAGCCGAATTTCCAGGGCCACGAGCGAGCGTACGCGGCCCAGCCCCGCGTACCCGGCGACGTGCATCCACCACAGCCAGGGGGTCGCCAACAGCAGCCCGAAGGCCGCCGGCCGCGCAAACAGCAGCCGGTGCGACAGGTCGAAAAACAGACACAGCCCGCCGAACAGCACCAGAAACAGCACCAGGGGCAAAGCGCCGATCGGCCGCACGCGTTGCCGCGGCGTCGGAAACAGGCTCGTGACGATGTGCCTGGCGATCTTGCCGATCACGTACACCTCTCCTGACCTGCACTAAAGTTCGAGTTTGACGATCCGCCGGTTGCCGGTGTCGGCGACGAAAACCCGTTGTTGCGAATCAACCGTCATCCCCCACGGCGTCGTGAACTGGCCGGCCAACGAGCCGATCGTGCCGTAGCGGCCCAACAGCTTCCCGGACGCGTCGAACTTCGACACCCGGCCTGCTCCGTTTTCGACCACGAACAACTCGCCGGCAGGAGTGCGGGCGATATCATAGGGGTAGTACAATGTCCCCTCGACCCCACCGAGGAGCTGTTGGAATTCGCCGGTGTCCGAAAAAACTTGAATCCGGTTGTTGAAGGCGTCGACGACGTAGATTCGGCCGTCATGCCAAACCATCCCGCTGGGTCGTAAAAACTGCCCCGGTTCGGTTCCCGGGCGGCCAAATTCGAGGATGAAGGCTCCCGCTTTGTCGAACTTCTGCACGCGATCGTTGTCGCCGTATTCGCCGACGTACAGATTCTCGTCGTCGTCTTCCGCAATCGCCACCGGGTAAATGAACTGCCCCGGCTCGTGACCGAGGCTGCCCCTCTTGTCGAGCACCAGCCCCTCGTCGCTGAAAAACACGACGCGGTGGTAATGCGTGTCGGCCACCGCCAGCCGTCCATCCCGCAGCCGCACGATCTTTTCGGGCTTCCCTACCGAGTAATCGGGCATCCACCACCGCTTGAGCAGCTTGCCCCGTTCGTCGAAAACCAGCACGCGGCCCGCGTTGTCGAGAACGTAAATCTTTCCGTCGGGGGTGGCATGTACGGCACGCGGCGTCGGGACGCTGGCCCCTTCGGCCGGCAGCGACCACGAGTCGACTTTGCGGACCGGCAGTTGCGGCGCGACGCTGCTTTCGGCACAACCGGCGAGCAGCACGCAACACAACAGCAACGCCAGAATTTTGAGCACGACCCGATCTCCGATGTCAAACTCGGGAAACTGCGGCCGATGGAAAAACTGCCGCGTCGAGCCTGTCCGCTCGTTCATCAACTCCAACTCGGCCACCGAACCGAAGGGACGCGTCGACTGAACGACAAAAGGGCTTGCCGCCTCTGAGGTGACGGCGATCCGTTCAGGTCGGTACCAATGGCCGCCCACAGCGTTGCCGCTGAACCAGGTTTCTACGTCTCGATCGCCGATCCAGTTGGCCGGCCCCAGGCTCCAGGCCAGTTCGCCGTTCGGGGGATCGAAATAGAGTCGGTGGACGCTTCCGGAATACACGACGCGCCCTTCATTGAGACAGACGACATGTTCGGCTTCGCGAAGCACCGCGTCGGGGTTATGCGTCGAGAACACCAGCGAGACCGGCGTGCGGGCCTGCCGACGCTCACGAATCACGTCCCAATACTTGCGAATCCCGCCGGGATCGACGTGAACCAGCGGTTCGTCGAGCACGAGGACGGCCGGCTCGGCCGCGAGAGCTCGCATAACCGACAACCGTGCCGACTCTCCCTGCGATAACTGATCGGGCCGAGCGTCGAATTTGTCTAGATCGAACCGCAACGCCAGCTCTTTCAGCCATCCCTCGGGATGCTCGCGTTGCGGCGCCACCGCTTGCAGATGCTCCTTGACCGTCAAATGGGGCCACAGCCCGTCATTCGGGGGTGCCCAGTACAAAGGCAACTGTCCTGCGGGGGGACGAAAGCAGCGGATCACCCGACCCGAGCCGGGCTGCTCGAATTCGACCAGCAGGTTGAGCAGCGACGATTTGCCCGCCCCCGACGGACCGAGAATCGCCGTCACGCCCGCCGGAATCTCGACCGTCACGTCGTCCAGCCGGGGCCGCAATCGTCCCGGCAGCGAAACCCGCTCGAGTTTCCACAGCGGCTCTCGTGCCTCGGCGGCCTCCCCTGCGTAGAGCGTGTCACTCATCGTCGTAGCCACCGGAATACGAGAGGTCGCAGCGCCGCCACACCCAGAAAAATAAGCACCGGCACCCCCACGGCCAGACAGGTCATGGCCGAGAGGATGGCGTTTTTTCCGAAGTGCATTTGATTGTACAGCAGCACCGGAACCGAAACTATCGTCACCGGACCGAGCAGATAGGCGACCGTCAGTTCCAGATAGCCCCAATAGGTCAACAGTGACAGCGACCAGAATTGCCCGCGCGTTCCCATCTGCCACGCCAACTCGCGGGCTTGGGCACGATTCCTGAAGTCAGACGACTCGCCCAGCAGCGAAGCCGTATGCAGCGCCGCATGGCGCCGCGACGCCTGCACTACCAATTGCACCAGCCAGGCCCGGGGAAGCAGAAACAGCACCAGCCCTAAGATCAGCGACACCGGCGTGCGGTACGCGAAATTGAGCAGCGGCCATTGGAACAGGCTGACCAACCCCAGGCCAAGCACCAGCGGCCCCAACAAACCGGGCCCCAACAAACCGGGAATGGCCAGCCACGCGACGAACCGCCGGCCCCTGGTACTCCGATGGATCGCGCTCGCCAGCCGCAAAGCGATGACGGCCGCCACCAGCGAAAACAAGACCCCCGCCAGCGATTCCTTTAACAGTCGCTCCCATTGCAGGCGATTGGCCGCCAACGCCAGCAAACCCTGCAGCGCGTCGCGGCCGACGAGCAGCAAGGGCACGACCGATGTCATCAGGGCCGCGGCTACTAGATAAATACCGTCGCGCCACGCCACGACCCGACTGGTCGGCGTCGGCTCGCGCGCCGCGGCCGGTTCGCCCGATCGCTGCGACCAGCCCCAACACAGGGGCAGCACGACGGCCAATTCGCACGCCAGAGGCAACAGCGTCGCAAGCAGCGATTGGCCCAGCGCCAGCCCCCCGACCTGAGCGTCAAACAGCCAGACCGTCCAGGCCGGCCGGCCCAACAGCGACGGCAGTTCGAACTCCTGAAAGGCGATCAGATACATCAGGCTGCCGGCGGCCAGAATCGATCGCCAGGGACCATACCGCACATATCCGAGCCAAGCCCGAACGTGCGAGCCGAGATCGCGGGCCTGGCCCAGCGCCAACCGCCGGCAGTGCCAGGCGACCGGCGGATACTCCGGCCGGGGCGCACACACCAACAGCAACACCCCGACAGGAACGCTGCGCGCCATCAGCATCAGGCACAACAACACTTCGTCGAGCACCGCGTTGTGCGCGGCGAGCCAGCCGCCGACGGTCGACGGCCAATCGCCTGGTAAAACCTGCCACCATGCGGCGTTCGCCAGTTGCAAACTCACACCGTAACAGGCATAGGCATAGCCCGAAAGCAGCGTCGGAAACAGCAGGGGCAATAGCAGCAGGCACCACGCGACGCGGCGCGTGGGATCGGTCAGCGTCGCCAGACGGCGCTCGATCCACACGGCCAGCGGGGCGGCGAGCACCGCGATCAGCAGACTTCGCGCCAACGACCAGCCGCAGGCGGACCACAGGCTCATTGCAGGTATTCCGACTTCAGCCACTCGATCACGGCCGTCCGTGAAGCCAAGAGGGGCCGCAAGTCGGCCCCCTGAGCGGCCCACAGGACCAGAGGCCTGACGTCGGCCGGAAGATCGCCCTCGGCCACTGATCCCAGCGGAATCTGCCGCGACGCCGAGCGGGCCAGTTGCAATTCGGTTTGGGCCGAAAGTAAGTAATCGACAAGTTGCTGCGCCTGGGCACGCTTCTTCGTGCCGCGAATGATGGCGACCGTGTTGGGAATGCAGATCGTCTGCCCTTCCGCGCGGGCCACCGTCATTTCGACCGGCTTGCCGGCATCTTTGGCGACGAAATAGTCGTCGGTATCGGTGAAGGCGAAGTCGCAGGCCCCCTCGGCCACCAGGTTTTTCGTGGCCGCGTTGCCGGCGACTTCGCGCAGGCCGCGCCGGCGCGTGTCGGCGTGCCAGGCCTTGAGGCGCTCAGGTCCCCAGACGTGCCACAGCAGCGTGTAATGGGTGAGCGTCGTGCCGAACAGCGGCTTGGCAATCGCAGCCCGCGACAAATCAGGGGCAGATTCGAGCCGCTGGGCGATTTGCGCCTCGTCGGGCGGGATCCTGGCGGGATTGACGATGAACACGCGCAGCCGGGCGGCAAAGCCGACCCAGCAGCCATCAGGGTCCTTATACCGATCGGGGATTCGCGCGAATCCCGAGCCGCGATAAGGCTCGAGGACGCCGGTTGCTTTCAAATCGACCGTCCCCAGCAACTCGTTGTTCCAGAACACGTCGCAGCGCGGGTGCTGTTCCTCGGCTTTGAGCAGGTTCACCAGACCGAGCGATTTGGTGGCTTCGGTGTCGTACCGCACCGCGACGGCGATTCCCGTCTCGCGCTCGAAGTCATGCAAAATCGTGTCTGAGAATTCGGCGTCGTGGGCACAGTAGACAACCAGTGAATCGTCACCGGGCCGAAAGGCCCACGCGACCAGGGCCACCCCGACGAGCAATAATCCGAAGCCCGCGAACTGGGCCAGGACGGGGGCCGACGCCGAACCCCTATTTCTCATCGGCTTTGCCGTCATCGGCGGGATTCGCCGCGCCGGTGCCCTTCTGCTCGCCCGACTCAGAGCTATCAAAGTTATCGAAGTAACTCTTGATGCCGTCGTGATAGCCGGGGGGTACCTGCTCCTGCAAAATCGCTTCGCTGTATCCCTCTTTGACTTTGTTGACCAGCTCGCGATATTCCTTCTTGGCGTCGCCGCGGTCGCTCAAACCCTTGGTTTTCACCGACAACAGCACTTTGCCGGCCGTCACGGCCGACTTCGATTGTTCGGTCTTGAAGCCGGTTTCGACCGAATCGTCTTCGGGAGCCTTCCCGCCGCGACCCATGCCACGATTGCCCATCCCCTCTCCGTCGCCCTCTTCGTCACCATCCTCCCCTTCGCCCTCGCCTTCTTCGCCTGAGAGACCAAGCTGGGCCATCAGTTCAGCGTACAGTTCGGCGTAGTCTTCCATCGATTGGGCCCCTTCGGCCTGTTCGCCGTCGAGCTTCTCTTTGTCGTTAAGCTGCTTGGCCTGCTGGATGACCTTGAGCGCCTCTTCGAGCGCTTTCATGTCCTTGGCCGACTGCGCCAGCTCTTTGAGCTCGAGCTTGGTGAGGTCCAGCGACTTCTCGGCCGATTCGAGCGCCTCGTCGCTGTCCATGCCTTCCATCTTGGCCATTTCCATCTGCTTCATGGCCCGCTGCAACGCGGCCGCCAGCGGCTTGGAGTTGACCTTTTCAGAGGCGAAGTTCGACAGATCTTTCATCCGTTTTTTGACCTGCTTTTCAAGCTCGTCGCGCTTGATCGGGTCTTCGGTTTTGGCGAGCCGCTTCAGGTCGTCTTTGAGTTCTTCCAGTTCCTGCTGCAGGCTTTTGGTCGAGCCTTCCTGCAACTCGCGGGTCCACTTTTCGAGCTTGTCCTTGTCGAGCGAGCCGAACTGCTGCCCCTGCGGATTCTGCGACAGCAGGTCTTTGAGTTTCTCGGCGCTGAGCTTGCGCCATTTATCCTGGATTCCCTTCTGCTGACCGAGCAGTTCTTTGAGATTGCCCGACTTCTCGCGGGGAGACATCTTCTTCAGGGCCGACTTCAGGTTTTCGAGGGCCTTCTCGGTCTCTTCCGAGAGCGGGCCTTCGGTTTCTTCTTTTTTCAATTGCGCTATTTTCTCTTCGGTCGCTTTCTTCGCTTGCTCGAGCTGCTTCTGCCGCTGGCTCACCTGGCCAGCCGCTTCGACTTTGCCGAATGGATCAAACGTCGGCAACCACAAAACGCCGGCAGCGATCAAGAGACCCGCCAGCAACGCCTGCCCGAATTCGCGGCCCCCCTCGAAGGGGACGACGGCGGCCGGCTTGACGCGCTTGGCCCGCTCTTCGGCGGCACGCGTCACGAGCGGCTGAAATTCACCGGCCGACTTTTCGATCAGCGCCACAGTCAGAAACAGGTCTTTCGTCCCGCTGTGTTTGTCGACGACCCGCGCCGCTTCGAGCACGCTCGGCCGATGATGCCAGGCCAGCGCCACCAGGGCCGCAACCGCCGGAACCACCAGCAGCGTCGGCAACGTCACCCATTCGGTGGCGATCCCGCACAGCCGGCAAACCAGCAGCGCGACCGCATACAACCCGCAACTGACGAGAAACGTCCAGTACACCCGTCCTGCGATGGCCGCCACGTGCAGCCGCCGGGCGACTTGCTTCAGCAACGCCACTGACCGCGGTGATTCAAACATGTCGACAGTCTCCGGGAGACCTGATCAAAGCCACGCTTACTGCAACCAGCCGCGCCCACAGGGAAACCGGCTGTAAGGTCAGCCACTCAACTCTCAGTCTACCCAGACCGAACCGGCCGATCAACAGGATGTTGGGCGCGGCGGGAGCGGATGGGATCCCTCTGCCATGAGAGATCAGGATTTCACCGGATTTCGTCTATCGCCGGATGAGGCACCGGAATTTTGCGGCATATCAGGTCGTGCTTTCCACTAAATGACTGTTTTCGTGCAATTTATGGCTCGCAAGTCGCGGCTTGCAGCCGCCGATTTGGGAATGAATGCCTGGTGAGTCGACGGCGGCTGGATACCATCGCGACGGGGACACTTCTCCAAGGGCGCTTTTTTGGCGCGCCATTTCCAGATTTGCGCACCGCGAACTTCTAGCGGTCCCTTGCGGCATGGTAAAATGAACCACGGATCACACCGATGACACGAATACACCACGAATTGAGCTGATCTTTGATAGAGGAATGAACGCATCCGCAATCATCCGTGTGATTCGTGAAATTCGTGGTTTCTCCTTCGGTTGCAGCCAACGGCCGCGCCAGGCGATTTATCTCATTATTCCCGGTAAACGTCTTTTTCGAACCAGCCTGCCTCGTCAGCCAAAGCCCGCCATACACATCAGTGTCATCGGTGTTATCCGTGGATGAATTTGTATTTCTCGCAGCCCCGTCGCTAACAGTTCGTGCGTCGATGCGACTGTTGATCCCGATTCCGCATGAATGCGGGACTACGAACTGGCATGCCAAGCGGAGAGCTTGTTTCCAGATTTGCAATCTTTTGTCGAAGGGGTGTCGCGCCGGAATTATGACGTTCTGTGGCAAGACTCATCAAATCCGGGCCGTTTTCTCACAGAACGTCATATTCAAATTACGACGTTTTGTGAGAAAACGCGGGACTTTCGAAAGGTGATTCTGCAAAAACCGGCCAAAATCGACGCTTTCCAAGGGGGTCAAAATTCACCAAGGCGAGCGGGGGGGTCAGCCCCTTGTTTCGATTTCGTTTTTTCGAAATAGCTTGACCAAGTATAATACCGTTGCCGAATCGTCTTGCATCACGCCAGTCATTTGGCGAGACTGAATCTGTTCGACTCGGGATTCAGTCGCCCGGCGGCCCGGTTGCTTCGCCGCAAGTGATCCCTGGTTCTGAGGGCATTGCTATGAAACCGATGTACGGCATTGTCGCAGTTTGCGTCATTTCAGGCGCGCTGGTGGCGCTCCTTTTCATCGATGAACCTCGGATTCGCGAGCTACGACAAAAAGCGCTCCAGCTTGACCAGGATTTGCGCCACGAAAACCCACTCGAGTCGTTGTCGGAGCGTCTGGCCTACGAGCGTACCGACAGTAAGAGGCCAACGCCGCCTGATACCAGCCCCCGCGCCGACGGCGTTGACCAAAAGACACCCAAGCCAATTGGCCGGCCCGACCCGAATTCGCGAGAGGTCGTTTTAAGTTCGGTCGTGAGTGAACGGCTGGAGGAATTCGAACATAAAGTGCATCCTATCGCCGCAGAGCGTCGGGCCGTGCTCTCGTATTTGCACACCGGCGAACGTGAGCGGTTCATTCGTTCGCCAGGCTTTGGTCGAACGCGGGCGCGGGCACAATGGCGAACGCCGATCGAACTGCCGGCGACAGAAGCAGTCCCGTTGCCGCCGCGGCGTGACAGCGATCCACCTTATGACATGCGGCAGTTGTCGGCGGCCGCCCGGACGGACGAAAGTCCGGTTCCAACCTCAGTCGCCGGCGGCTTACCCGAGCGCGTTGACCGCGGTCGCATACCGACGGCAGACCGGCTCTTCGCGCTGCACGATTCAGGAGTCGACGATTTCCTTGATCCTCTGCGGCTGGGTTATATACAAGACCTCGATCACGTGGCGGGATTTCAGCCGCACCGGTTCACCCGGATGCCGACGCTCGTAACAGGGGAAACCTTGGCAACAGTTTGGCAGATCGACCGGCTCGAACTGCTCAGCCTGCTCAAACATGCCGCGCCGGTCGTGTACGTGTCGCAAAACCTGCCGCAGATGTACGAACTCAACGACGCGCCGACCCGTCCGCTGGACACGTTCGAACGCGTTTCACTGGCACGCCTTTGGGCCGATGAAGATCTCGTCATCGCCGAGTCCCCCTACCAAATTCGAATGCTCGGATCGCTGCGCGCCGCCGAAGCCTGCATCGAGTGTCACGCCGTTCGCCGCGGCGAACTGCTGGGCGCCTTAACGTACGAACTGGGCCCAGAGCGGCGTTGGCGGCAATAGACTGCTGGAGTACAGGCTTTAGCCTGCCGGCGCGTCACCTTTTACCTGCAGCCACGGAATTCGGCGGGTGACCTGTTGAGCAGAAAGATAACTTGAAGTCTGGACTTGCGCGGCAGGCTAAAGCCTGTACTCCAACTGACACTCCAACTGACGGCACTGGTGGCCGCACCGAACGCCCCTTACAATCGCCTCCATCGCCATTCCAATCGGACAGCCGCTGCCGATCGCGCGACACCGCCTGAGAATTCGTCCGTGAGCGTCCTTTCTGGAGCATCGCTGCCCTCGCCCGCCGGCAGCCGGCAACGACGCAACTGGTTCTTCGTCGTGAGCCTGCTGGCCGCAATTCACATGGGGCTGGGCGTGCATTGCGCCTGTCGATACAGCGTCACCCACGACGAATACTGGCACCTGCCCGCGGGGTTGGCGATCTGGAAGCTGGGCCGATTCGATGTTGACGACCTCAATCCGCCGCTGTCGCGTGCCTGGTCGGCATTGCCGCTGGTCGCGCTCGGCGCGTCGATGGGCGAACCATCGGCAGCGAACGATGCGTTCGCCCTGGGCGATCACTTTCTCGCTGCCAACCGCGACCGCTACCAGCAACTCTATGCGGCGGCGCGCATCATGAATCTCGTCTGGTCGGTTCTGACGGGAATCCTGATCGCCGTCTGGGGACGCGAACTGTTTGGTGCCGCGGCCGGCCTCGTCGGCGCGGCACTGTGGTACTTGTGTCCGATCGTGCTCTCGAACGCCGTGCTGGTAACGCCCGACGCCTGCGCGGCGTTCTTCTTTGTGGCGACCCCGTTCGCCGCCTGGCGCTTCGCGCAAAAACCCACCTGGAAGCGCGGTCTGGTGATGGGTGCCCTGCTCGGGCTGGCGCAATTGGCCAAGTTCACCGACGTGTTGCTGATGCCCGTGATTGTTTTGGTGTGGTTCGTCGTACGCGTCAAAAGCCAACTGCCGCCGGTCACGCTCCGCCGCGCATCAGGGCAGTGGATTGCCGCGCTGGCCGTCAGTCTGTTCGCGTGGAACGCCGGCTACCTGTTTCGTGGGTCGGCCCAGCCGCTGGGCGCTTACAAGTTCGCGAGCCGCACTCTGCGTCACCTGACCGAACTGCTCGCGCCGATCGATGGCGTGCCGGTCCCACTGCCGCGAGATTACCTGGTCGGGTTCGACCGTCAGCGCTCGATCATGGAAGGCTCGCACCCGGTGTACCTCGACGGAGAATGGAATCTTGATGGCACCGGTTTTCGCGATTACTATCTGCTGGCGCTCGCCTACAAATGGCCGCACGCCACACAGTTGATCGTCCTGACGGCACTCGCAACGTGTCTGTTGTCGCGCGCCGGTCGGCGGCAATGGCGGACGCAGCTTCTGCTGCTCGCGCCGTCAGCACTGGTCGTCGGTATCGCCAGTGCCTCCGGCATGCAGCTTGGCGTCCGCTATGTTTTACCGGCGTTCCCCCTGATTTATCTCTTCGCGAGTCAAATCGGCGCCTGGATCACCTGGCCCCGCTGGACCTGGCGCACCGCGTGGGTCGGCGTGTTCCTGGCCGGCCTGTCGCTGGGTTTGCGGTATCACCCCCACCATCTGGCCTATTTCAACGAGTTGTCGGGGGGACCAGTCGGCGGCCGCAACCATCTGCTGGACTCGAACCTCGACTGGGGGCAGGACCTGCGCGAGCTGCGCGACTACCTGCACGATACGGGGATCGAAAAGGTCTCGCTGGCGTACTTCGGAATGGTCCCCCCCGCGCAATTGGGGATCAACTATCGACTCCCTCCCTCATCCACTCAAATCATCGCCGCTGGGGGTGTCCCCCCCGGCTGGTATGCCGTGAGCGTCAACTTCGTGCAGGGGCGGCCGCACACGATTCGTGATGCCGACGATCGAATTCGGGCCGCCGGCGGCAACGAATTCGGCTATTTCCGGGGTCTGACCCCGACGGCCCGCATCGGCGGGTCGATCGACGTTTACCAAGTCGCCGAGCCTTCGCGGAATCGTCCGGCGCGGTGAGTGTCGTTCGACGACGAGAATCGTGAACGACGAAGTAGTCAACCACGAATAAGTCGAATGAGGCGAATACGAAACGACGGACGAAAAAAGTTGAACAGGAGATAGCAGAGGAAGCAGAGAAAGAAATGAAGATCAACCGGAATCTGAAGATCGCCAAAAAATACGGAATTTGGGAGCACGGTTCCAGGCGATGAGAAAGAACGCGGTCCACAGAAGATGAAGTGCATTTGCGACGATGCAGAGCCATGCCGCAATTTGAAAATCATCGACCTTGTCTGCAGAGTGGTTTCTCGCCCAAAAATAGAATGCCGCCGGAATCAGTGCTAAGCTCGCCGATGGGACGCACCAAAACGCGAGCTTTTGTCGATTATGCATTTCCCGATCATACTCCACGGCACGCGGAAAAGGCGAGTTGTCGTTTGTCACCAGTCTGGCGTAAGATTTTTGGGAGTCCAGCCCTCCTCACCGCCCGGAGTCCTTCGTGCCCGATTTGCCGTCAACGCCGCGACCTGATCCGCCCGAACGTCGGTCGGGTTCGATCGTCGGCCCTCGGCTGGCGGCGCTGCTCGTGGTGGCCACCGCGGTCGCGCTGACCATGCTCTTCTGGCCCACGCTGTGGCAGGGGGGAGGCCTGGTCGGAGGCGACATCTATTACTATTACCTGCCGCAGAAGGCGTACTACGCCGAGTGTCTGCGAGCCGGGACGCTGCCCCTCTGGAACAACCTCATCGGCAACGGCTATCCGCAACTGGCCGAGAGTCAAACCGGCGTGTTGTATCCGTTTCACCTGGTGCTCTATCGCTGGCTCGATCTCAACACGGCGTTCAATGCCAACCTGCTTGGGCACTACGTTCTGGCGTTTGTCGGGTGCTGGCTGCTGGCGCGCCGTCTCGATTGCAATCGTCTCGCGGCGGTGTTCGCGGCCCTGGTTTACACTTACAGTTGGTTTCCACCGCGGATTTCTCTCGAATGGTCGATCATCGGCGGCGCCTGGCTGCCAATGGCGGTCTGGTGCGTCGAGTCGTTCGTGCAGACGAGATTCTGGCGCTTCGGATTGGGGCTGACGATCGTGCTGGGGTTGCAGTTGCTTGCCGGGCATTTTCTGGTTGCGTTTCTGACGCAGTTGCTCGTCGTCGGTTATGTGCCGCTCAGGCTCTGGTTCGCAGGGCGCGACCTTCCCGAGTCGACTCGCGCGAGCCGGGGCGCGACCTGCCTGTGGCTGTTCGCGGCGTTTGCCGGGTCGTACCTGCTGGCCGCCGCGCAGCTCGTGCCGACCTGGGAACTCAAACTCCAAAGCCAGCGCTCGGGGGTCACCGCCGAGCACGACCCGGCCTACGGATACATTCCCCCGCAGTACTTGTGGCAAATGATCGCGCCGTGGGACAATTATTTCGACCCGGAAAAATTCGAGTCGCTCAAAGACCCGCATCGACCGGCGACGAACCGGGTCGAGGCGCACCTGTACTTCGGCTTGATGCCGCTGATTCTGGCCGTCGTCGGGCTGTACGGCGCGCTGCGCGACGGCAATCGCCGGCTGCTGGTGTGGTTCGCCATCGGCACCCTGGCGATCGTGTATACGCCCGGGTGGTTACTGCCGTTGACCAATCGGCTGCCGGGGTTCAGTTTTTTCGAGGGACCGGGCCGGTACGGAATTCTGGCCACGCTGGCGGCGGCCGTACTGGCCGCGACGGGCTTTGAAATCGTGCTGCGGCGCCTCAAGGCTGCCGCCCAGCCGGTGTTTGCCGTGGTGGTTTTCGCTGCCACCACGGCTGACTTGTTGTGGGTCAGCGGTCTGATCCACAACGCCGAACAGGTTCCTGATCCGGCGATCAAATCGCTTTCGCAGAGTACACTGCAAGCCCGTTTCGCCGGCCTGCCTGAACCGGCGCGGGTCTTCAATGAAGCGAACAACATCCCGTCGCTGGCGGGCGTCGCCACATTGCCCGTCTATCTGGGCCTGAGCCCCGCCGCATACTACGACCCGCAACTCATGTTTCCGCCGCCGAATGTGTACCCGTTCGCCGAAGCGACACCGACACCCGAGCAGATCGACTGGCTGCGCCGCATGGGGGTCACCCACATCCTGAGCCTGAACCAGATCAATCCCATTCGCTGGTCGGCACGGGCGCTGTGGATGCTTCCCGACGACTGTCTCAACCCCCCTCTGGCCCGCAGACCGACCGATGCCTTCTGGGTCTACGAGTTGGAAGGCAGCCGCGGACGCGCGGCGTGGCGGGATCCCGAGTCCGGACCGAAGCCGCGGATCGACGATTATACCCCCCATCGCGTCCAAATCGTCGCCGAATCAGAACGGGGGGGGACACTGGTGTTGACCGATCTGGCGTATCCCGGATGGCAGGTTGAAGTCGACGGCCGGCCGGCGAAAGGACTCGTCATCGACGGAATGTTGCGCGGTGTCGCACTGTCGGCGGGACAGCATACGATTTCGTGGAGCTACCGACCGGCGTCGGTCGACTGGGGGGCGGCGATCAGCGCTGTGACGTTGATTTCGCTGTTGGTGCTGGGCCATCTGCGATACTGGCACCCGGGCCTCTTGTCCCGTTCGGGAAACGACCCGCTGCAACCAGCGCCGCATTCAAGCGGCCTCCAGAGTGTGCCATGATTCTTGACTCGCCTTCTTTCCTGGCCGGATTGTCTCTGACGTATCTGGGTTGCGTGGCGGTCTGGATTGTTGCCGGGATCGCGGCATTGTGGGGACTGCTCTCGATGCGTCATAAGGCGCGCCGCCGGCCCGTTCGCACCCGCTGGATCAACGCCGGCTTGTCGCTGTGGTTTCTGCTGGCCGGGCTGACGGTCGTCGAGCTGTACTTCGCATTTCTGTACGACCAGAGCGACTCGTTCAACATGACCAACGTGTCCAAGCGCTGGTTTAAGCGTCATGTGCAAACCAATGCCGACGGCTGGCGGGACGTGCATCCGCTTTCCAAGACCGGCCCGCAGGGGGTGCATCGCCTGTGGTTCACCGGCGACAGTTTCACGTTCGGGCACGGCATCAAGAACCCGGCCGATCGCTTCAGCGACCGCGTGGCGGTCGCTCTCGAGGCCCAGCAGCCCGGCCGCTTCGCCGTCTCGAACGTGGCCGAGGCGGGCATCAATATCGCGCAGGTCGACAACATCATGCGCGTGCATCTGAAGGCCGGGTACCGCTTCGACACGCTCGTGTACGTCATCTGCCTCAACGACATCGAGCCGTATGTGGACGAAACCGGCGAGCGGTACAAGCAGTTGGGACGACACGCGCCGCAGTTTTTCCTGTTTCGAGAATCGTATTTCTTCAACCTGTTGTGGTACCGGTTCAAACTGGCAGCTCAGCCGGAAGCCAGAAACTACTTTTCTGACCTCGCCGACGCCTACCACGGCAAGCCGCTCCGGCAGTTTCTAAATACGCTCGACGACTTGCAGCGGCTGTGCCGGGCCAACGACGTCGACTTGCGCGTCGCCATCTTTCCGTTCCTGCACAATCTCGGGCCCGATTACCCGTTTGCGGCGGCGCATCGCGAGATCGCCGAACATTGCCGCCGGAAAAAAATCCGCGTGCTCGATCTGGCTCCCGTGCTCGAACCCCACCTTGCCGAGGGTTTGACCGTCAACCGCTTCGATGCGCACCCCAACGAACGCGCCCACCAACTGGCGGCTGACGCGATCATCGGTAAGTTGCTCGAGGACTTGGTCGAACCCCCGTGAGATGCGGCGAGAACGGCATCCCGGTTATCGCGTCATGATGATTTCACGTGCGCTGGTTCGAAAAAACAGATCGGCAAGCATCGCTCGTAGCGGCTCGCCCGTAGGCGAACCATTTTCTACAATCCGCTGTCCAACGGCTATTGTGGCGATTTGAGACCTGCCTCGACAAGGAATCGACTGCATGCGGCTCAACCGAAGCACCGCGCGACGCTGTCTGCGGCTGATCGTAATCACGGTGGCAATCCCGCATGGCGGTGCGGTGGCTCAATCGAACTGGCCCCGTTGGCGCGGCCCCGAAGGAAACGGCCACACCGCCGCGGCCGATTTACCCCGGCAGTGGGACGGGTCGTTTGTGGCGTGGAAGGTCCCAATGAAAGGGAGCGGCCAGTCGTCTCCGATTGTCTGGGAAAATCGGATTTTTCTGACCAGCGCCCTCGAAGACGGACGCCAGCGTCTCGTTCTGGCCTTCGATGCCCAGGATGGCAAGCCTCTCTGGGAGCACATCGCCTGGAGCGGCGAGCCCGAACCGATTCACCAGATGAACAGTTGGGCGTCGGCGAGCTGCGCCACCGACGGCGAGATCGTGGCCGCGTTTTTCGGTCGCGGCGGCCTGCACGGCTACACGCTCGACGGCAAGCACCTCTGGTCGCGCGATCTGGGACGCTTCGAAATGCCCTGGGGGACCGCAGCCTGCCCGGTCGTCGTCGGCGATCTGGTCATCCAGAACTGCGACGCCGACTTCGACAGCCGCATTGTGGGGGTCGATAAACGCACCGGCGAAATCGTCTGGTCGACGCCGCGACCCAATTTCCGCGGTTGGAGCACCCCGATTCTCATTCAGGCGGAAGGCCATGCCGAACTGGTCGTCAACGGCCATGCCGGGGTCACCGCCTACGACCCGGCCAGCGGCAAAGAACTCTGGTTCTGCAAAAGCTTCAATGGTCGCGGCGAGCCGACGGTTACTCCGGCCGGCTCGCTGCTGTGCGCGGTGAATGGGCTGGTCGGCGACATTTATGCCATCCGTCCCGGCGGCACAGGAGACGTCACGGCCAGTCACATGGCCTGGCACGTCCCGCGTCGGGGGGGCCGCGACACTCCCTCGCCGATCGTGATCGACCGTTACATCGTCGTCGTGGACCTGAAAGGGATCGCCATCTGCTACGACGCCCTGTCGGGGCACGAGTATTGGAAGGAGCGGCTGTGCGAGCAAATCACCGCGTCGCCGATTGCCGCGGGAGGCCTGGCATATTTCCTTGAAGAATCGGGGACAACAACCGTCATCAAGCCCGGCCCCACGCTCGAGGTGGTCGCCCGCAATACGCTGGGGACGTCGGCCGACGAAACCTTTCGCGCCTCGTTAACCCCCGCCGGCGGTCGATTATTCACCCGTTCGCAACACACGCTGTATTGCATCAAGAAGTAACGTGAGCACAGTCCGCAGTACGGCATCTTTGCCTCTGAAAGGAACGACTATGAATCCTCAATCGCTCATTGAACAGTACGAAGCCGGCCCGAAAACGCTGCGGCAGGCGATCGCCGGCATGTCTCGCGAACAATTGGCGGCACGGCCCGTCGAGGGAAAATGGAGCACGCTCGAAGTCATCTGCCACATCGCCGATTTCGAACCGATCTATGCCGACCGGATGAAGCGGGTCATCGCCGAAGACAACCCCGTGATTATGAGCGGCGACCCGGACGCCTTCGCGGCGAAGCTGGCGTACACCGCACGCGACGCGGAAGAAGAGCTGGCCCTGATTGAATCGGTCCGCCGGCAGGCCGCGCGAATCCTGCGGCAGGTGCCTGCGGGCGAGTTTGCCCGAACCGGCCAACACAGCGCCGATGGCCCGCTCTCGCTCGAAACGCTGCTGACGCGGATCACGAACCACATCCCGCATCACTTGACGTTCATCGCCGAGAAGCGGAAGGCACTGGGAGTTTGAGCGGTAGTTTGACCGCCTGACCGGTTCGGGACGCCTGATAGATTGCCAGAATGATTTCGACGCTTTTGCGCCCTTCTTCGCCGTCGACGAAGGGGCGGCCGCCGGTGCGGACCGCCTTGACGAAATCTTTAAGCTGCTCGCGGTGGCCGGCGTACGAGATGGCTTTCGGGTCGCTCGCACCGCCGCCGCCGATGCGCCGGGCAAACTTTTTGCGAATCGCCGCATCCTGCCGCGCGGCCGGCTCGAACTGCCACAGCAGAACGTCGTCCTGCTCGACGATGACCGTTCCCTGCGTACCGTGAATCTCGGTTTTCTTGAGCAATCCCGGAAAGGCGCTGGTCGCGGCTTCGATGACCCCCAGGGCGCCGTTATTGAATCGCACGGCCGCGACGCCGGTGTCTTCGACCTCGATCCGCTGGTGGGCCAGCGTCGCGGTCATGCCGGTGACTTCGGCGACATCGCCCATGAACCACTGCAACAGGTCGACGTTGTGAATCGCCTGGTTCATGTAGGCCCCGCCGCCGTCGAGCTTCCATGTCCCGCGCCATCCGCCGCCGTCGTAATAATGCTGCGTCCGCCACCATTTGACGTACGTGTCGCCGAGAGTCAGCGTGCCGAATCGCCCGGCATCGATCGCTTCTTTCAGCACGCGGTTGGCGGGGCTGAAGCGCGACGGGAAAATGGTGCATAGTTGCACGCCGCGCTTGCGGCACGCGGCGATCAGCGCGTCGCAGCGGGCCAGCGTGATTTCGAGGGGCTTTTCGACGACGACGTGCTTGCCCGCGGCCGCGGCGGCCACCGCCGGCTCGAGGTGCGCCCCGCTGGGGGTGCAGATGTTGACGATGTCGAGCCCCGGATGCTTGAGGAACTTTTCATAGTCGGTGTAGATCGCGCAATCGCCAACGATCTCGGCGACCTTCGCAGCGTTCGCGGGCTTCGACGTGAACAGGGCGACAACGCCGGCACCGCGAATGTCGTTGATGGCCCGCGCATGAAAGGCGGCAATCATTCCGCAGCCGACGAGACCGAAACCGATTTTTGGCATGGTTGGAAGATTGGATTGATGGATTAGGTGCGCCGGCAAGGCGCTCATCGGCAGAGATTTGTTGTGTTACACGGCGACCGGTGTTGTCATATGATATAGAGCATCGAAAAAGTTTCCGACAGACGCACAGGTGGTTTCTGCTATGCCGACCGAATTGCCGACGGAAGAAATTGTTCGCCGCGGACAGGATTGGTACGATCGCGAAATCAAGGCAAAGATTGAAGCCGAAAACAAGGGACGATTTGTCGTCGTCGATGTCTTGACTGGCGAATACGAGATTGCTGACAGTGACGTAATCGCTTCGAATCGGATGAAGACCCGAAATCCCGGCGCAGTACTCTACTTCTACTGTCGATTGTACTTGACGAGTTGCAACCTGTTTTATAGAGACCCCTTGCGGGAAATGGATTTCCTTTAAGGAGATGCACGATGGAACGGCGATTCGAGCTCCGAAAGCAGCGGCTGTTGGCCGATGCGGAGGTTGGTT
>SIAF01000263.1 GCA_009691905.1 Planctomycetaceae bacterium
CGCCGCGCCTCCCGCCAGTCAACTTCAAGCCCTCGCTCGACGCAAACTCATGCGCCGCGCCCGCTCCACGAAACAACGCCCTCTCCTCCTTGCCGAACTCGAGGACCGCTACCAAAATACCACATAGCCTCCAAGCGGGCCGTTGATTATTTTCGAGATGTAACTGGATTCACAGAAATACTTTACAGAACAACAAGTCATTTCGTCTGAATGATTGATTCGCTCAAAATCGACTTCAAGCCTCGTGTTAAGGTGTGCCGATAATGACACTCAGGCTGACTATACCGGTTGTAACGGAGAGAATCTCTCGTGAACTCAGGACTGCGCAGACAGAGTCGTTGGTGGCAGACGACAGTCGCTGCCGCGCTGTCGCTGCCCTTGATTGCAGCAGGCGTCGCGCCGGCCGCCCCTCCGACAAAATGGATTGGATCGTCACGCGCGGCGGGCTCAAGCGAGCTTCGAGATTCGACCGGCACAGTCCCTGACCCGACTGTGCCGCGAAAACTCGAACCCACGGTGCGACTGAACCACATTCATGCGTCCTGGTCGAAGGTTCTTAAAGACTATGCGACCTCGGTCCAGAAGCAACTGGTCGCCGACGAGGTGCCGGAAGGGCACTTCAGCCGCGTCGATAGTCGGCATCACACGCCTGAAACGGCGCGGATGATTCTCAATCGCGAACTCGAGCCGCTCGGCTTTCGTCTGGTGGTCAAGCGCGACTTCATCGTCCTGATCGACTTGAAGCAAAGCCGCAAAGAGTATCAGCCGGCGGCGATTGCTTTCGAAGGCGGCCGTTCGAGCGCGTCCTCGCTGGACGATTTCGAGCAGGCAGCGGTCGAGCAAGCCGTCTTTGAAAAAGGCACAGGCGGGGCGCCGCGCAAGCCGCAAAGGAACGGTCGCTCAGGTCGGCCCGTGGCACCGGCGGCGGACGAGGGGCAAATTAAGCAGGCCGACCACAAGGCGGCACGCACCGCAGGTCACCTGCAACAGGTCGCAGGCGAAGCCGAGACGTTGCGATCGGCCAATTCAGCCGCAGCGGCGGAAGAGTCGCCGACCGTCACCGCCGTGCGTCTGAAAGCCCGCGACGCCGTGGCTGTTTCGCGGATCATCTACAGCGCTTTCAAGGGGCACGCCGAGAAGGTCGACGAGGGGCCGCGCGGCCTGCCGGGATTCCGCGTGTACCGTGTCATACTCGATCCGCAGGGGCAGCCGTTGGAGAGGCAGGATGATACGCCGGTGCGGTTTTCGATCGGCATCGACGAGAATCGCAATCAACTGGTTGTAGAAGCCAGCTTCAAAGAAACGCCGTCGGTGCTGCGCCTGATCAAGATGCTCGACAAGCTGCCCAGTCCCGAACAGGGAACGGTCAGGGCCGTTCCGACCAGCAAAGATGCCGGGCAGATTGCCGAAGTCTTGCAGCCCGAACTCGACCGCCTGGCTGTGGCATCGCGCAAGGCGGCCCGCCGCTCGCCGGTCTCGCTGCTCGAACGCCGTCGCCGCGAACTGGCCGCCGCCGACGCCGAAAACGATTCCGAGATTGACGATCAGGAAACACCCCTTCCGCCGCTTCCCGGCAAAGCGATGCAGCCGGCCCAGCCCGGCCAGAACGAGAACGACGTCGAAGAAGAGCCGCTGACCGGCACACTCAAAGGTGAAGTCACGGTCGAGGCGATTCCCGACCTGGGGATCATGGTCGTGATCGGTAACGAGAAAGACGTCGAAACCGTGATGGCCGTCATTCGGCAGATCGAACGCCTGAGCGTGGGAATCACCCCCGAAGTCGAACTGGTGCTGCTCAATCACGTCAGCAGCGACGCCCTGGCGTCGCTGCTCACCAGCGTCTACGAACGGTTGAACCCGTCGCGGAGAAGCACTCAGACGGGTCAGCAACAGCAGTCGCAACAGAACGTCGTGGTCATTCCCGTATCGCGGCCCAATGCGATTCTGATCGTCGCCTCGAAGATCGACATCGATTCGGTCAAAGATCTGGCCGAACGGCTCGACCAGCCCAGCGACCCGCGCACCGAATACAAGGTCTTCCGCCTGAAGTACGCCGTCCCTTCGCAGGTCGTCGCGACGGTCGAAGCGATGTATCCCCCCGACGGCGGGCAACAAGGGCAGCAGCAGGGTCAAGCGGGCGCCATCGGCGGGTTGACGCCGCGGGTCAAGATCGCCGCCGACCCGCGAACGAACTCGGTGATCGTGCAGGCGCGACCGCGCGACCTGCGGGAAGTGGCGATATTGATTCGCGATCTCGACGCACAGGATTCGGGCAACGTCAGCCTGATCAAAATCTTCCCCTTGAAAGCCGCCGTCGCCGACGAGCTGGCGAACACGCTGCAATCGGCATTTCTGGCCCTGCTCAACCCGGCGCGCATCACCGGCACTCAACCGGGGCAGCAGAACCAGCAAGCCGGCCAGGGCCAGGGAACGGGCGCGGCAGAACTTCGCGAAGTCAAATCGACGATTCTCGAGTACGACGACGAGCAGGGGGGGCGGCTGTTGCAGTCAGGAATTCTCGGCGACATCCGGATCACGGCCGACATGCGCACCAACAGCATCGTCGTCACTGCCACTGCCGAGAGCATGGAGCTGGTCGAGAAACTCATCAGGCGTTTCGACCAGCCCAATAAACTGGTCGCCAAGATCAAGGTGATCAATATGACCAACGGCGACGCGCAGTCGACGGTTACGTTGCTCAATGGGCTGTTTGGGACGCAAAACACCCAGCGCACCGGCCAGGGCAACCAGGGACAGATCGGACAAAACTTCCCCGGCTTGCAGGTGGCGAACGCCGACGATGCCAGCAGCACGCTGATTCCGTTGCGGTTTTCGACCGATGTCCGCACCAACAGCGTCATCGCCATCGGCGGCGCCGATGCACTCGACGTCGTCGAGTCGATCGTGTTGCGGCTGGACGAAAGCGGCCTCTCGCAACGTAAGAACGAAGTTTACCGGCTGAAAAACACGCCGGCCTTGGATGTGGCCACCGCCATTACCAACTTCCTGACATCAAGGCGGCAGGTCGATACGGCCGATCCGGGGTTGGTCAGCCCCTTCGAGCAGATCGAGCGCGAGGTGATCGTCGTCGGCGAACCGGTCAGCAACAGCCTGTTGATCAGCGCCACCCCTCGCTTTTTCGACGATCTCATGAAACTCGTCAAGGATCTCGACGCCGAACCGAAGCAGGTACTGATTCAGGCCCTGCTGGTCGAAGTGCAGCTTGATAACGCCGACGAGTTCGGCGTCGAACTGGGCTTGCAGGATTCCGTTCTCTTCAATCGCAGCCTGATTAATACCGTGACGCAAGTCTCGACGGCCGTCCAGGCGCCCAACGGCAACACCACCACCAACAACACCGTCATTTCCCAGGATGGCTTGCCCGGATATTTCTTCAACAGTGTTAATGCGCCGCTGGGCAACAACACGCTAGTGAATGCGGCCAATCCCAAAACCGTCGGTAGTCAGGGTCTCAGCAATTTCAACCTGGGGCGAATTAACGGAGACCTCGGGTACGGAGGCCTGATTCTTTCGGCCGGGTCCGAAAGCGTCAGTGCGCTGTTACGGGCGGTGGCGGCCCGCCGTCGCGTCGACGTTCTCAGCCGCCCGCAGATCCGCGCACTCGACAACCAGCAGGCCAACATACAGGTCGGCCAGGAGGTTCCCCGCGTCGGCAACTTTACCCTCAACACGCAAACGGGCACGGCCCAGCCGATCGTCGAACAACGCAGCATCGGTATCATCCTGCAGGTCATTCCCCGCGTCACTCCCGAGGGAAAAGTCGTCATGTCGGTCGTGGCCCGCAAGGATGCTCTCAGCCAGCAGTCGGTTCCGCTGTTCGTGAATCCCAACGGCAGCACGGTCAGTTCGCCGATCATCGACACGACCAACGCCCTGACGACCGTCAGCGTGCAGTCGGGACAGACGATTGTCCTGGGCGGGATGATCACGAAGCGCGACGAAACCCTCGAGCGCAAGGTTCCGCTGTTGGGCGACATCCCGGTGCTGGGTCAGGCCTTTCGTTACGATTACAAGCGCAGTGTTCGCACCGAACTCTTGATTTTTCTGACTCCCCGCGTTGTGCATAACGACGCCGAGGCCGAATCGTTCAAAGAGATCGAAACCCAGCGGATCAACTTCATCGAAGCCGAAGCCGAAATGATGCATGGCCCGCTGTTCGGGTCGGCGGGAGAATTCGGACAGGAATGGTCCAGTCCCGATTCGATGCCGCGGCATGGCCCGACGTTCGAGGGGCAGGACAGCCTCCCCCCCGCACCGGCCGGGGCGCCGCAGACCGTTCCGATGTCGCTTGACCAACTGGACGACTTGCAGACTCCCACGACGATCATGCACGGTGAGTTGCCGCCGCTGGGCCGCGTCGGTGACGAAGATCTGCGAAATCTCGACCTCTCAGGCAAACCGTCCGACACCAAACGCGGCACGCGACGTGACAGCGCCCTGGTCAAAGCCGGCTTTGAATCGCCCGATCGTGAACTCGACGCTCCCGGACATTCGTCGCTGAAAAAGCCGTCGTACATGCCCCCCGGGAAGACGAAGCAGCCGCCGCTGCCTGGGCCGAAGTCGAAACTGGTCCCCCCGCCGAAAAGGCGACAATGATCGCCCAGCCGCAGCGTTCTGAAGAGCCACTTGCACGAGGTCAAATCATGAACACGAATCGACTGATCCCCGCCGTTATTGCCGGCCTGATGTGTCTGGGCGGCTGCGCCGGCACGGGTCCCTTCAAGTTCGGTAAAGAAGACTTTCCCAAGGCCGGCCCGCAAACCCCGGTCGTGCAAATCGTCCCGCTCTGGCAGGCATCGACCGGCGTCGGGTTAGCACAGCGGACTTGCCGCGGATTCGCCGGGCAACTGCTGTTCCTGGTTCACGGCAACCCGACCCCGGGCATGGTCGACGGCACCGTTAGCGTCTATGTCTTCGACGATCAGGGGAACGACGACGAGAAACAAAAGCCCATCCATAAATTCGACTTTTCACCCGAGGTGTGGAGCACACACGCCCAGAATAGCTCGCTGGGCCTGACATACTCGGTGTTCATCCCCTACACCCGGCCGGGAAACCACCAATGCCATTGCAGCCTGATGGTCCGATACACACCGCGCGAGGGACCGACAATTCTTTCGGAAATGGTTGAAGTCGAGCTCCCCGGCACGAAGCGCAAGGCCAAGCCCGACGCCGGGTCGTACGAAAACAACGATGTCGGCGACGATGCTGCTGAAGCAACATCGGCGGCGCTCATTCCGGCAGCTCGCGACCAGCGACTTTCGGGCAGGGAAAATCGTCCGCAACCCGAACTCCAGCAGATGGTCGCCCAGGCCCAAGCGCTCTCCAAACACAATCGCAGTTCCGCCGCGCGCCGCCTGAGTCCCGACGACAACGAGCGAATCCTGCGCGAGGCCCAGGCCCGGTTATTGGAGGGCCAGGCCGCGAACGGCGATGCCGATGACGGTTACGAGTCAGAACCCGCCGTTGCACCAAGCCGACGCAGCAATCGCGGCACGCTTCGGCACCCATTAGCCGACGCCGACGAATCTGCCGATAACGAGTCTGATGAGGACAATGAGCCTGATGTGCTTCCGGTTAGATCGACGAAACGCCGGAAATCTCCGGAAAAAGGTGGGGAAGGAGCAGGGCAACGCAGGCATCCGCTCGAAGCCGACGAGGCCCACGAATCGGCCTCGGAGGGCCACAAGCGTCCCAAGACATTGACGCTTTCGTTATCCACAGCGCGTTAATACCCGATGTAGCGGATGCACCGGGCACAAGCGAATCGCCTGCAAAGGCTGACTGACGGTATGTAAGGAAATTGACAGTTTCGGGTTGCAGTTGGTAGAATTCGACAACGTGCTACCGTGCCTTGCTCGTCCCATACGGGTCGGGCCGCAAGATTGAGACGGGGGGGGTTCTGCGAATGCGAAGGTCGATTACGTGGCGGCTGGCTCCGGCCGCCGCTGTCATCGGTTGGTTCCTCGTCATGACCGGCACCGGGTGGGCACAACAAGGGGGTGTCTTTGGTGCTTCCAGTCCGCTGAGCGGAGCCAGTGGCTTCGGCACCGGGACAACCGGGACGGCTTCAACAGGTAACGCAGTGAATAGCACGGCGTTTGCCAAAGCCGGCTCTGGTGGCGCTGGTGCCGCGCAGACGCAAGGGCTGGGTAATTCGAATCTTTCGGCGCTCAATGGGCAGGGGAACGCCGCAACCGGTCAGCGCAACGGATTGCTCGGCGCGAGCAACTCTCGGAGTGGTCTGCTCGGCGCCACCAATCAGGCAGGACAGCAAGGCGCACTCGGTCAGAACGGACAGCGCGGTCAAAATCAGGGGAATAACCGCGGAGCAAACCGCGGCAATGCGAACGGCCAATTCCAACAACAAAATTTCGGCAATCAGGGAAACACGCAGGGACAGGGGGGCGCTAACAATCAGCGCCAGATCCGTCCGCAACTGAAGGTCGCCTTTGAGTTCAAGCGTCGCTCGACCGAAGTCACCGAGCGCGTGCTCACGAAGCGTTTCGACAACCTCAACCTCCGCTTCCAGAGACTGTCGCAGCGAGCGAGCTTCCAAGGGGTGCAGATCGACGCCGAAAACGGAATCGTCACACTTCGCGGCGAGGTCGACACCGACGAAACCCGCAAGTTGGCAATCAATCTGGTCGCGCTTGAACCGGGGGTCAAGTCGGTCGAGAGTGAGTTGACGGTGACGAATCCCGCTCCCGCCGAAACGGAAGAGTAGGTCCGAACCGGAGGAGTCGCTTTTAATGTAGTCATCATCGCTCCGCGTGATGAGTGCCAACGCCCGCAACCACCAACCGGGTCATCGCATGAATTCCAGCACCAGGATCGGGTGCCGCTGGCGGTTGACTGGACCATCTGGCGTAAACTTGGCGAGTACCCGCCATCACAACGCAACGTCCTGAGACTCTTCACGCGGAGCGATGAAGACTACTTTAATGTAGTCATCATCGCTCCGCGTGATGAATGACAACGCCCGCAACCACTGAACCGGGTAATCGCATAGCTACGACTTCAAACAGGTAAAAGCCTTGCGAAATTCGCGAGAGTTCGACGTGAAACCCCGAAGGTTCGCGCCCGCGCACTTCGGCTAAAACAACTCCCGAATCGGCTGGCCGTTGTTTTCGACGATCGGGCGGGGGCGGCCGCGGTGGTCGTGATAGACTCCGTCGAGAGGCACATCCATGTGGCGGTAAATGGTGGCCGCAAGATCGGTCGGCGTCACCGGGCGTTCTTTGATCTTTCCGCCGTCGGCCTCGCTGGCGCCGATCACCTGGCCGT
This sequence comes from Planctomycetaceae bacterium, assembly GCA_009691905.1. Taxonomy (GTDB): domain Bacteria; phylum Planctomycetota; class Planctomycetia; order Planctomycetales; family Planctomycetaceae; genus SIAF01. The sequence continues at coordinate 7,309 of SIAF01000263.1, forward strand.
GCCTGAGGCCGCCGCCGGCGACGCACATCGACATGACCGACGGCCAGTGATTGCGGCCATCGGTGCTGTCCTGCGTCCCCATTTGCGGGGTCCGCCCGAATTCGCCCATCGCCAGAACCAGCACTTCATCGAGCAAACCCCGCTCGCCCAGGTCGGTCAGAAGCGTTGTGTACAGGTGATCGAATAGGGGCAACAGCGGCCCCAATCCGTTTTTTATGCCCCCATAAGGAGGGATGTTGTCTCCGTGCGTGTCCCACGTCCCCGAGGCGGTGTGGTAGCTCAAGTCGATCGTTACGAACGAGACTCCCGCTTCGACCAGCCGTCGCGCCAAGAGCGCCTGCTGGCACCACAAGTGCTTTCCATACTTGTCGCGCATGGCGGCCGGCTCTTGCTCGAGATCAAACGCGGTTTGCGCCTGGCGCCCGATGACCATCTCGACCGCCTGCCGGTGATAGGTGCCGACGGCATCCATCGTTCCCGACTGGTCGAGATCGCTGCGGAGCTTGTCGAATTCTTCCATCAGCGCGCGGCGGTTCTGAACCCGGTCGGCGTTGAGATTGCCGGGAAGCTGGAACAGATCGGCGCCGGTCATCTTGCCGCTGTCTTTGCCGACGAGATCGTACACCGGCAGCCGGGCTGCCTGGTTTCCCTGGAACGGGTCGAACTGCTTGCCCAGATATCCGGCGTAGGCCAGGTGCGATCGCGACTTCATGAACGTTACGTACGGCGGCATCGCGGGGTGATTGGGGCCGCGAAACTTGGCCACCAGCGAGGCAATGGCGGGATACTTGTCGGCCTCGGGGTTCGTCCGCGGCTCGGCTTCGAGGTTGCCCGTCTGCATCACAGTATTGGGTTCGTGGCTGCTGCCACTGGGATCAACCGATCGAATCACCGTGAAGCGATCGAGCATCGACGCCATTTTTGGCAAGTGCTCGCAGAAAAAGACCCCCGGCAGCTTCGTCGCGGTGACGCCGAACGGTCCGCGGTTCTGCAAAGGCCGCTCGGGCTTGGGATCCCAGGTGTCAATTTGGCTGGGGCCCCCCGCCATCCACAACAAGATGACGCTTTTTCGCGAAGCCATGCCGCGTCCGGTCTGGGCCGCCTCGGCCCGCGCCTGCAAAAGCTGCGGCAAACTCAACCCGGCCATCCCCGCCAGGCCCGCCTTGAGCATCCCGCGGCGGTCAACCAGCGTCAGCCCCTCGCGCGTGCGAGCGTGCAAATCGCCAAAGGCGTGTGCGGCGTGCGATTGTTTGCGGTAGAATTCCGCTGCCATCGGAAAAACTCCCGCTATTTTCGGGTGAATGGATGTACGAGCGCGTTTCATTCCTCTCAATATATCGACGTTCATTTATGCTTGCAACATGCAAAGGGATTGGTCGCAATCGGGCTGCCGATGTCGCGACGGCCGGCTCGTTCGGGATGGAAGAGTCGGCGTTACCGCTCGAGCAGTTTTTTCAGGCCGCCGTTGATGAGGCCCTCGAGTGCCCCCTGACCGAGGTCTTCGAACATGCGACCGATGCCGCTGGCGTCGACCTGGGGCCGGTGCAGAGTTCCTCGAATGGGAAGCTCGAGTGCTTTGCCTTCCAACGCCGCCAGGAACGTGATGCGGCGGGTCCACTCTGAAGGAAACGACAACTCGGCGACCAGATCGAGCGTCTGATCGAGGCCGACCGAACCGCGCGTCCGGACGACAACCCCGCGAAAGTTGAACGCCGCGTCGCTGTGATAGAGCCGGCGATCTTTAAGTTCGAATTCGATCGTCTGGTTGTCGATCTGGACGAGCGGTCGGTCGAGGCCGAGAAAATCGCGCGAGGCAGCCAGCGTGATCGCCGACTCGACCTGACCAATGATCGCTCCTAACCCGTCGAACAGCGGGCCGGGCTGCACCTGGGCTTCCAGAATGTCGAAGCGACCCTGGAACCGGCCCGACCCCGGGTCGGACAAGGGCAACTGCGTGTCGCTCAAGTCAATCGAGAATCTCCCCTCGACGCGCGTCGCTTCCGCCAGAATCGGCGCGATATAGCTGAGCCACGCATCGCAGACTTCCTGCGAGAGGGCCACGTTGTCGATCAGCCGCCCGGCCGGCAGCACCAGCAGCGCCGGTCGCCGGTCGAGCACAATGCGCGCGTCGACTTGCAGTTTCCCGCCGCTCAGGTCGAGAGTCAGCGGCTGCGTTTTGAGAACCGAACGATCGAGCACAAGGTCGATCGCCCCGGCGCCCGCCTGCAAGCCGAACACGTTGCCCGCTTCCCAAGCCGCACCCGCGACCACTTGCAGTTCGGGCGAAACCAGCGGCTGCCGATCGGCCTCTTTCGCAGCCCGAGCTTCGATGCGCAGCGGGCCTCGCAGCGAAAACTCGCGGCGTTCGCGGCCGCTCATTTCGACGTGGCGCCCGATGCGCTCGGGAAGTCGGGCCACCAGTTGAGCAATGTCGTAATCGGCCTCGCCGTGCACGTCGATTGTGGCGGTTTTGGAAATGTCCGACAGCGTGCCACGGGCCGTCAGGCGAACTCCCTTTGAGACCGCCTCGAACTTCGTCAATTCGAGTCGTTCGCGACCGGCAGCCAGCCGCGAATTGACAATGACACTCAGGCGCGGCTCGTTCCAGAGCATTTCCCATTCGGTCACCGGGACCATCACGGTCTCGGCGGTCACGCGGCGCGACGTCGCCTCAATCAAGCCGTCATCGGTAAAAGGAATTCTATCGACCGCGGTCATGACTCCCTTTCGCGAGCGTCCCACAATCTTCGGTGCGGCGCGTTGCGGGGCGGAAACTTTATCTCGGTGGCCGACCTCGAATCGCAACTCCGAGAGTTCATGACCTATTACAACACCACGATGGCCCACCGATTCGAATGGACCTACACCGGAAAACCGATGCAAAAGGAACGCCGACCCAAATTCGTCTC
>SIAF01000264.1 GCA_009691905.1 Planctomycetaceae bacterium
GCCGGAAATGACGAAATCGGGTGTGCTTGGTTGAAGCCTAGGTCTGACCGTGCGCGCCAAGCGTAAAGCCACTTACCAAGAATTCAAATCCCAAACAAAATGCGCAACAACTTCTTACCTCTTGAGTTAGACATTTCATCAGGCCAGCCTCTGCCCGTCCAGCCGTGGCGTTCGGAACAGCACCTCGCCGCCGGGTGTACTGACCTGAATTTCGTAGAACTCGTGCCTCCCGAAATCCTTTTGCAACCAGGCCGGCAGTCGCTCGGCATCGGGCACGGTTTCGATCGCCGCGGCCAGTTCCGCCAGTTCTTCGGCCAGCGCCCGATCGAGTTCGTTGAGGACATTGCCGGCAAATGCGGCGTACACGACGGCGGCGAAGGCGACCAGGCTCACCCCCAGAACCCCACCGTACCACAGCGTCAGCCGCCACCCGATCGTCAGTCGGCGCATGAATCACTCCTCAGAATGTAGCCCACGCCGCGCACGGTATGCAGCATCTGCGGCCATTCGGGACGCTCAATCTTCTTCCGCAAATGGTTGATGCAGACTTCGACGACATTGGTCAAAATGCCCGTCGTGTCCTTCCACACGTCACGGACGATCATCTTGCGCGTCACAACTTCATCCACGCGTCGAACGAAGTACTCCAGCAGTTCGAACTGGCGATTGGTCAGTTCCAGCGGCAGGCCGCCGCGGACTGCCGAGCGTTTGAGTCGGTCGATCTCGAGGTCTCCCGCGCGGAGCCTCGTTTCTTCGGTGCTTGAGCCGCGACGCAGTAGCGCCCGCAGGCGCGCCACAAGCTCAGTAAAGGCAAACGGCTTGACGAGATAATCGTCGGCGCCTCCGTCGAGACCGGCAACGCGGTCTTCGATGGAGTCGCGTGCGGTGACAATCAAGATCGGCTTGCGAAAACCGTCCTGCCGCAGCGTGGCCAGCACGTTCCACCCGTCGCGACACGGCAGCATCAGATCGAGAATGACGGCGTCAACCGCCTCGGTTGTGGCATAGCGATAGCCTTCGTCGCCGTTGGCCGCCGCCAGCACGGTGTATCCCTCGTCTTCGAGGCCGCGCTGGATGCTTCGCAGGAGTTGCTTCTGATCTTCGACGACCAGCAGTCGTACCATCTGTCGATCCTCGCAAGGCGACCCCGTTCTCAAGCGCGATGGTCGGGGGTGCCCCGAGACATAGTATCGAGGAATCGTTCGATGCCGTAAAGCAGGCCTTCGGCCGTTTTAATTCTTTTTAATGCGACCGGTATCATCTTGACGGTATTTGCCGAGCCGATAGAGTTCAGCAGCCACAGTTCGAGGTCGCGTCTTCGCGGCAGGGATGAGATCAGATCAGCGCGGCGCTGCGCATCCGCCGCCGAAACGACAAAGAGTTACGTAAGGTCCCGCACACTCATTCATCAGGAAACGAGATCATGCCTTCGTTAAACTCACGCTCGACGCGACGTTGCAGGGCCTTCACGTTGATCGAACTTCTGGTTGTGATCGCCATCATCGCGGTCTTGATCGCCCTGCTCTTGCCGGCCGTGCAGCAGGCGCGCGAAGCGGCTCGCCGCTCGCAATGTAAAAACAACCTCAAACAGATCGGCTTGGCGCTGCACAATTATGTCGACGCTTTTTCGGCCTTTCCGCCCGTCTCGGTTCTGCCGGCCGGGGTCACCTCTGAGCCGTGGTCGGCTCAGGCGCGGCTGCTGCCCTTCATCGAGCAAACCGCGCTGCACAACCTGATCGACTGGGGTGCCAGCACCGAGTTTACCGCCAATCCGATCGTGTGCGCCACGCGCGTGCCGATCTATTTGTGTCCCAGCGAAATCCAGGACCGGGCTCGCCCGACGGCGAAGCTCACGCACTACCCGCTCAACTATTGCTTTAACGAAGGGACCTGGTTCGTTTTCGATCCACTCACAGGCCAGGGAGGAGACGGAGCGTTTTTCCCCAATCGCGCGATGCGGCCCGCCGACTTTTCCGACGGGATGAGCAACACACTCGGGGCCTCTGAAGTCAAAACCTACGCCCCCAATCTGTGGGATTCGATGAACCCCGGCATGCCTGGCATTCCGCCCCCCGCCAATCCCGCCGCACTGGCATCGTACCTCGGCGGCACGTTCGATTCGAATGGACATACCGAGTGGGTTGAAGGAGACGTCCACGAAAGTGGGTTCACCACGACGTTTGGCCCGAACACTTTCGTTCCCTACTCGTCGGGGGGCTTCAATTACGATGTCGATTTCATTTCGATGCGCGACGGCGAATCGACAACGGTCTCGACTTATGCCGCCGTTACCGCCCGCAGTTATCACGTGGGGACCGTCAACGCACTGCTGATGGATGGTTCGGTCCGCAGTATCGGTAACAGCCTCGACTTGCGCGTGTGGCGCGGCTTGGGAACGCGCGCCAGGCAAGAGGTTCTGGGCGAATTCTGAACGCGAGGGCGGCGCGGGTGAACCCCGCCGCTCGCCGGGCCGCGAGTTTTTTCTGGAGGTCGATTGGTGCTCATTGCTTCTCATTCACGTTCGCGCGTCATCCCGGTGGCGCTGCTCGCCCTGATTCTCCTGGACAATAGCGGTTGCTCGGGCACGAGTACCGCACCGGCCGAAGACGGTCGGGCGACGGTTGAACCGTTTCTGGCGTCGATCCGCAACGATCAACTCGACGCCGCCTGGGAGTCGACCACCGCCGAGTTCAAATCAGATCTGGGCCGCGAAGCGTTCCATCGCTTCGCCCAAACGCATCCGGTGTTGAAAGACGCATTGGAGTTCGCCGGCTATCAACCCGACTCGACCAATGGCATCACGCGCGGCGAGTGTACCTTCAAGTCTGCCGCAGGTGCTGCCGCGGTTGCGAAAGTTCGTGTGCTGGTGGCTCGCGAAGGGGACAAGTGGAAGGTCGAGCGGCTGATTGTCGAATAGTCGGCTCTGCCGCACGTCCCCGTTTGCGATTATTCCCGGCCACCCCGTTGCGGATGCGGGCCGTTCCCCAATGTGAAAAATGCATAAGCCGGCCCCCGTGCGCTTGATTCCAGACGGTTTTGACGCTTATGATTCCGTGATCGTTGCGACCTCCGACTGTGGGAACTGTGCGGGGTAGCGAGACAGGGAAGCCGCGCGGCTTCCCGACCTTTTCAGTGGGCCTGCCTTGGGCGGGCTTGTTCACCCCGGATCACGGGGAGAGGAGATCTCATGCTACTACGGCGGCGAACGTTGGGATGGACGCTGGCAGGATGCCTGGCGTGTGCGGGTATGATGCTCAGTGCCTCGCGTGCGAGTGCCGACGAACCCCTTTCGATTGCGCCGGCCGTGTACCGCACCGGTGATGTAGGCAACGAAGGAGAAGAAGTTCAGAGCGGCCCGTCTGTGCAGTTCGTCCACTGGCGCGGTGGCTACGGATGGGGTGGCGGTTATCGTGGGTATGGCTACGGATATGGAGGTTATCGACCGTATGTCGGTGCCTATTATGGTCCGAGCGTCGGCTTCAATCGCCCATATCCGGTGTATGCCGCGCCGGTGTATGCCGCGCCGGTGTATGCCGCGCCGGTCTATGCCGCACCGGTTTACGCACAGCCCGTTTATGGCTACGGCTATCCGGTTTACGGCTATTCGGCGTACCGCTACCGCGGATGCTGGTAAGCGCAGTTGAGTGAAGTAGGAGTTCGATCCCGGGAGGGTGCATCTCCGGCCGAGCCGCGCGTTTTCAGTCGCGGCTCGTCGGGAGATGCACCCTTCCGGTTTTTTCGTGAATGTCGAGATTTCCCCGAAGATTTTGACTGGCTTTTCACCATCCTCCGCTTTCGGTCTGTTGGCATGCGGTCGCCAATAGATAATAATCCGTTGATACGATGGCCACCGGTCGCTTCCTCGCCGACATTTTCCATGTTCAGTCGCCGTGATCCCGAGTTCGAACGACACTGCACCGGGCCGCGGCTCGCGCATCGGCGTGAGTTCCTGCGCGTCGGACTGGCCGGATTGAGCGGTCTCACTTTGCCGGGGCTGCTGCGGCTGCGAGCAGCGGCGGCCACCGAGAATCACCGCGAACGGACCGCCGTGATCGTGGTCTGGCTGATCGGCGGCGCCAGCCATCTCGAGACGTACGACCCCAAGCCTCACTCGGGCAGTGAATACTGCGGCCCCTATCGGCCGATCTCGACGACCGTTCCCGATTTGCAGATCTGCGAACTGCTTCCGCGGCATGCGCAGGTCGCCGACAAGTTTACGATTCTGCGATCGCTGGTCCACACAGGATTTTGTCACCAGCAGGGTGCGCAGCAGCTTCTGACCGGGCACCCGGTCCGCGAACTGCGACAAAAGCCCGACGACCCCGACCTGTTCTCGATCACGAATCTGTTGCGAAGCGACCCGTTGCGGACACTGCCCAACTACGTCGGCGTGAACCCGATCCCCTACGTCGGCTCGGCGTACCTCGGTCCCGCCTACGAACCATTCGCGGTGACCGGCGATCCCAACGACCCGAAATTCGAGGTTCCCAACCTGGGTCTGGCCGACAAGGCCCAGGTCGAGCGGCTGGGTGAGCGGATCGGCTTGCGAAAGAGCTTCGATCGGCTCGAACGCGACATCGACCGCCGCGGCAACATGCAGGCGCTCGATGCGTTTGAGTCTCAAGCGTGGAACGTTTTGACGAGTTCCGCGACGCGGAAGGCCTTCGACATCAATCAGGAAGACCCGCGCGTTCGCGAGCGTTACGGCCGAAACGCCTGGGGTCAGCAATGCCTGATGGCCCGGCGGCTGGTTGAGTCGGGGGTCGACCTCGTTACGACGACGTTCAATGGCCCGCTGTGCGGTCGCGTTCAGAATTGGGACGATCACGCCGTCAATCACAACGTGTTTGAGGCGATGCAGCTTCGGGCACCGCTTTACGATCAGGCGGTCACTGCGCTGATTGACGATCTGCATGAGCGCGGCCTCGACAAACGGGTGCTGGTGATCGTGACCGGCGAATTCGGGCGGACGCCGAAAATCTCGTACGTGGCCAGCACCGGCGGCGGGCGCGGCAGCGCGGCGGCGGGCACGATGCAGCCGGGCCGCGATCACTGGCCCAGCGCCACGTCGCTGCTCTTCAGCGGCGGCGGAATCAGCGAGGGGCAGGTGATCGGCGCGACCGACAGCCGCGGCGAGTACGTGACCGACCGCATCGTCGGCGCGCAGGATTTCCTGGCAACGGTGTACCGCCACCTGGGGGTCGATGCCGCGCGCGTGGAGTTCACGAACTTCGCGGGCCGGCCGGTGCCGATCCTGGGAGATGGGAAGCCGATTCGGGAGTTGACGGCGGCAGGATGATTCAGGGTTGCAGTTCGGCCTGCTGCAGTTGCAGGCGGCGCGCCTGCATCAGGATCTGCCGCTCCAAGGCTTCTTCGTCAGTCAATTCGTTGTTTTCCTTGAGGTGGGTCAGCCTGCTGCTCAATTGGTTGAGCGCTGCGAACAGGTCATCCGCGCCCTCGTTCATTTTGAATTGAAATTGATCTTCGACCGCCGCCTGCAGACGATCGAGCGACTCATCGGCCAACTCGGGGCTTGTGGCGAGGTCCTTGAACCCCTGTTCGAGTGCATCGCGGTGTTCCCGGAGGAATTCCCGGAATTGCTGTTCGGTGACAACCACGGTCTGGTCGACCATCTGATCGACCTGCGTCAGCACATATTCTTCCAGGCGTGTACGGACTGCCGGCAACTGCGATTGCGCCTGCTTGCTCAGGCTGGCGGCCCAGACAGGCGACGATCGCTGCACCTCGGCTTCGACCGCCTGGCGTGCCTCGGGAATTTTATCTTTGATCCAGCCCTCGGCGACCGCCACCAGCGTGGCCGGTTCCATCACCGACGAAATCTCGTGGTAACCGAATCCGAAGTAGCCGCACATCAAGAGAAGCAACGCCACACCGACAACAGTCGTCAGGCGCGTTCCGCGACGCGTACGTGCGGCACAGTTCTTCAACAGGCGTTCCGTCGCGTCAATTCTCGAATCGAGTGATGTCGGGGCGGTGGTGGTATCGTGAGACATGAGTGTCGGCCTTCATGAAAAAGGGTAAGTGTCGAGACAGCGTTCTCTGGTCGATTCTTCGAGTCCAGCACCCCTACGGAGTCGTGCTGACCACCGGCGTCGGGGTCTCAGCCAGTTTGAGCTTCAAGAGCTCCAGCAGTTCAGCCACAAGCTGATCTTCCAGGCGCGGCTCTCCCTCGGCGGCCGGCGGCGCCGGCGGGAACTCGTCCCAGGTCGCGTACATCGCCAGCAACTCATCTCGCATTTTCTCGATGTAGTACTTGCGCACGAGCTTGTCGACCGCCACCCGCAGATTGGCCATCATCGCTTCGTGCAATTTCGCATCTGTCACCGCTGGAAACTCCTCGGCCAGCAGCCTCTGGTGCCGATCGAGCAGCATTTCGTAATGCGCATTGAGCTTGACTTCCAGCTTGGCCTGAAGACTCTCGACAAACTGGTTTCGCTCCGATTGCATCGCCTGCAAAAAGCCCGGCAGGTCGTGCTTGGCCTGCTCGTAGAACGCCTCGGACAACACGGGGGCCGAGACATCAACCAGGGTCTGCACCTCGCGCATCAGATAGTCACTGTTGTCCTCCAACCGCTCCTGCGCTTTGGCGACGAGCGCATCCATCTGTTCCTTCTGCTGGAACCGCGTGGCCAGCTTGTAAAAGGCGTAGCAGGTGATGCACACAATCGCCACCAGTGCCAGAAAAACCAATTGCCGCGTGCGCTGCGACCCGGACAGTGCACCGACGAGAGCTTGCGACTCTCGCTCAATGGCAGCAAACCGTGCCCCGAACGAATTTGACTCGGTGGATGGTGACACGCCTGAAGACATGTGACAACTCCTCAAATAGAGTGAACAGGGAATTAACGAAGCGCAACCCGCGCTGCCGATTCGCAGCGGAAGACGAGACTCGTATGTTGGTCAACATTGAATCTCAGAAGCAAGTGAATTCCCCACGAAAGTGCGCGAATCTCAAAGAAAAGTCCGGCTCAATTGAGACGGCAGGTCCCGGCGTCGACCACGCTCCACGGCCCGACACGCAATCGCGGGTAAGCATGATCAGGCTACCCCGATACTGAGCAGTTCGATAAATCCGCCGGTCGCAACTTGGAGATCCGTGACAGGATGGCCTACAATATGAGGCTCAATCCTGCATGACCGGCGAGTGGTTGTTGGCCGCCTGTCTCGATGTTCACCACGGGAGAATGAATGATGAGGCCCTGCGATTCGCTGGCGTGCATCGTCAGCCGACGCACCTTCCTCCGCACCGGCACCGCCGGGATCGGCACCGCCATTCTGGCGTCGTTCCTCAAACCGGAGTTGTTCGGTCCGGCGGGCGGGCCGGCATTCTCCGCCGACGGCAAACCCGCTCTCGACAAATGGTCGGGCGTCGTCAATCCGCTGCACCATGCGGCCAAGGTGAAACGGGTGATCTACCTGTGCATGGCGGGGGGTCCGTCGCATCTCGAAACGTGGGACTACAAACCCAAGCTGGCCGAGATGAACGGGCAGCCGATGCCCGAGTCGTTCACCAAAGGCAAGCCGATTGCTCAGCTTCAGGGGGCGAAGCTCACCTGTTTCGCGCCGCAGCACAAGTTCGAGAAATTCGGCCGGTCGGGGCAACAGATCAGTGAGATCTTTCCGCACATTGGTTCGGTCGCCGACGACATTTGCATCATCCGCTCGATGGTTACCGAGGCGATCAATCACGACCCGGCCCATACGTTCATGAACACCGGCACGACGATCTCGGGCCGGCCGGCGATGGGGGCCTGGCTCAACTACGGCCTCGGGTCGGACAGCGAAAATCTGCCCGGTTTCGTCGTGATGACCTCGACCGGCAAGTTCGGCCAGGCGCAGCCGATCGCCGCCAGGCAATGGCACAGCGGGTTTCTCCCCAGCCGCTTTCAAGGCGTTGAATTCCAGTCGAAGGGCGACCCGGTGCTGTACGTCCGCAACCCGGCCGGCGTCACCACGCAGCGGCAGCGCGACATCGTCGAAACCGTGCAGCAACTTAACCAGTTGGAAAACTCGATCGTCGACGATCCCGAAATCGCCACCCGCATCAGCGCCTATGAAACGGCGTTTCGCATGCAGGCCAGCGTCCCCGAACTGATGGATGTGTCGAACGAACCCAAACACATCCTCGAAATGTACGGCACCGAAGGGGGCGATGGTTCGTTCAATGCCAATTGCCTGTTGGCCCGCCGTCTTGCCGAGCGCGGCGTGCGATTCATCCAGCTTTATCACCGCGACTGGGACCATCACGGAGCCGTCAAAGAGCATTCCGCGGGAACGGCCAAAGAGGTCGATCAGGCGTGTGCTGCGCTGCTGAAGGATTTGAAGCAGCGCGACATGCTGAACGACACGCTGGTGATCTGGGGAGGCGAATTCGGCCGTACGCCGATGGCCCAGGGAAACGGCCGCGACCATCACATCAAAGGCTTTTCGATCTGGATGGCCGGCGGCGGGATCAAAGGGGGCTATTCACACGGCGCGACCGACGAACTGGGGTACGATGCCGTACAGGACGTCTGCCACGTCAACGACTTTCACGCAACCATTTTGCACCTCTTGGGAATCGACCACACGCGGCTTACGTACCGGTTTCAGGGCCGCGACTTCCGGCTGACCGACGTCGCGGGGCACGTGGTCAAGCCGATTCTGGCGTGACGCGCGAAGGCGGGCGCACGGCATCCTTCGGAGGACGCGCAAACTTCGTCAATGCCGCGGCGGGGCGGCCAGTTCAGCGCTGCGCAACGCCGCATACGCAGCCACCAAACCGGCCACGACCTTAAACGAGCGGTCCTGAGTTGAAGAGTCGCAGAGTCACTGAGCGATCAGGCACCGACCAAACCGGCGACTTCTTGAAACTCCTCTGTCCCTCGTTCGCGAGGATTGCCGGGGCCGGTTCCATTGATTGCCAAACCCCCCTCCATTGATTGCCAAACGGGCGTCCATTGATTGCCAAATCTGCTCCATTGATTGCCAAAAAACGCCCCATTGATTGCCAATTGGCAATCAATGGTGGGTCGTCCTAACCCGTTCTATCGCATTGGGTTCGAAAGACGCCTCTCCATTGATTGCCAAGCTTTTCCAAAAAAAAACGAATCCGTTCGCTCGTCCGTCTCGCCCGATGGGGGTTGGTGATCGCCGCGCTGGCGTACAGCCTATAGGCTGCCCGGCGCGTCGAAACGCGAGTCGCAAGCGACGCGGCGAAACAGAAACCCCGGCGCGCCGGGGACACCCCCCGCTCGCCTTTGTGAATTTTGAACCCCCTGAAAAACGTCGTTTTTGGCCGGTTTTTGCACAGTCGCCTTTCGAAAGTCCCGGGTTTTCTCACAGAACGTCATAATTCGAATATGAGGTTCTGTGAGAAAACAGCCCGGATTTGATGATTTTTTCCGCAGAACGTCATAATTCCGGCGCGACACCCCTTCGACAAAAATTGCCATTTCTGGAAACAAATTCTCTGTTTGGCACGCCAGTTCGTAGTCCCGGCTTCAGCCGGAATCGGGATCAACAGTCGATTCGACGCTCGAACTGTCGCCGACGGGGCGACTAGAAGTACAAATTCAACCACGGATAACACTGATGGCACTGATGGGTGGGTGTGGCGGGCCTTGGCTGACGAGGCGGGCTGGTTTGAAAAAGACTTCAACCACGAATAAGGCAAATCGCGCGAATTGAAGACAATGGGACTTTCCTGGAACACCGGTTCGGCGAAGCGGGAGCCGAACTCGTGGTCAGCCTCAAAACAGGCTCCCCCTCAGGGCGTTGCGCTCGTCAACGGACGGGAATTCCCCAGTCGATCAATCCCATCATTGCGTTTGACTCGCAAGATTCGTGGTTACTCTTTTTTGTAGCGGCCGAAGGCCGCGTCAGATTATCCGTGTTCTCCGTGCAATCCGTGGTCTTCTCCCGTTGGTCGCGCGCGTCGACTCACATCCCCTGATTCGGGCCGAGTCGGCGACTCGCCCTACGGATTACGGCCGTTTTGTCTCCTCTCCACTTTCTACCTCTCTCCTCTCGATCCCGGCCGGGATCACCTTCTATTTGGTTCCTCTCCGGAATTTGTGGGTGAATTCCGGTGAATCGCGTAAGGGTGTCGGAATGGTGCGTTCGTGATGGGGAGATTTGGTGTGCGTGGAGGGCCGCCCGGCTCGTTGTGGCCCCGCAGCCGCAATCCGGCCTGCCCACAC